>MSXT01000014.1:0-39866 GCA_002083595.1 Proteobacteria bacterium ST_bin16
GCGATTGCGCGCATGAATGTGCCGGCGATTTTTGTCTACGGCGGCACGATCAAGCCGGGGCACTACAAAAATCAGGATCTAACGGTCGTCAGCGTATTTGAAGCGGTAGGGCAGCACAGTGCGCACAAAATCGACGCTGAAGAGTTATTGCAGATCGAACGGCACGCTTGTCCCGGCGCCGGTTCGTGCGGCGGTATGTTTACCGCCAACACTATGTCGTCCGCTTTTGAAGCGATGGGTATGAGCTTACCTTATTCTTCCACGATGTCTGCCGAAGACGGCGAAAAAATGACCAGCGCCGGGCAATCCGCGGAGGCGCTGGTGAATGCCATCAAACAGCAAATTCTGCCGCGCGATATCATCACGCGTAAATCGATAGAAAATGCGGTTGCCGTGATCATGGCGGTAGGCGGTTCGACCAATGCCATCCTGCATTTCCTGGCGATTGCGCATGCCGCCAAAGTTGAATGGAGCATAGACGATTTCGAACGGATGCGCGGCAAAGTACCGGTATTGTGCGACTTGAAACCTTCCGGGCGCTACGTTACGGCGGATTTGCACCAAGCGGGCGGTGTGCCGCAAGTGATGAAAATGCTGCTGAATCATGGCTTGTTGCATGGGGATTGCATCACTATCAGCGGGCAAACGATCGCCGAAGTGCTGAAAGATATTCCCGATACGCCACGCGCAGACCAGAATGTGATCCGGCAATGGGAAAATCCAATGTACGCACAAGGACATCTGGCGATTTTGAAAGGTAATTTATCGACCGAAGGCTGCGTGGCTAAAATTTCCGGCATTAAAAATCCTAAAATTACCGGACCCGCACGCGTATTTGAATCGGAAGAAACCTGCATGGCAGCAATTCTAGAACGTAAGATTCAACCGGGTGATGTCGTGGTGATCCGCTACGAAGGCCCGAAAGGCGGTCCTGGCATGCGGGAAATGTTGTCACCAACCGCTGCGCTGATCGGTGAAGGGCTGGGTGATTCCGTCGGTTTGATCACCGATGGACGTTTTTCCGGCGGTACTTACGGCATGGTGGTCGGTCACGTTGCGCCGGAAGCTTTTGTTGGCGGCACGATTGCATTGGTGCAAGAAGGCGATTCGATTACCATTGACGCCGAGCAGCGGCTGCTGCAATTGAATGTGTCCGATGATGTGCTGGCAAAACGCCGTGCAGCCTGGCAGCCACCGCAACCGCGTTACTCGCGCGGAGTATTAGCCAAATATGCGAAACTGGTTTCCAGCGCCAGTGCGGGTGCGATAACGGATAAATCATAACGCTGACGTGAAGAATGATCTGATCCGCTTTCTTCATGCTGCTGGAACTAAATAATTTAACCTTAAGTCTTAGCAAGGCAGTATCATCGGAGTTTGCAGCAAGGCTGGTAATCACAAACTTACAGGAATTGCTGCAAGTCTGTAAAGTTCGGGTTAGAATATCAACCCTTTTATAATTTTAATAAGGAAGAGATATGAAAAAAGTTTTAATTGGAGCAGTTGCTGCATCTGCCATTTTATTAGCTGGTGTTGCTCAAGCTAATGCTGATTTGGCAAAAAACAGCGGATGTTTGAATTGCCACAATGTTGATACCAAACTGGTTGGCCCAAGCCTGAAAGATGTTGCTGCTAAATACGCAGGTCAAGCAGATGCATCTGCTTATTTGACCGATAAAATTCTAAAAGGAAGTAACGGTGTTTGGGGCCCAATCCCAATGCCACCAAATGCTAATGTTAGCCCAGAAAATGCTAAAGCATTAGCCGACTTTATTCTGACCCTGAAGTAAGTCGTTCTGAATTCAGGAAAGCCGACGCATAACAACGTCGGCTTTTTGTTTGCCCGGATATTTTGCAAGAATGCTTGTAGTGATGGAGGGAACAATGAAAACTCGTATCAAATGGAAAGGGAATGTCAGCTTTGAAGCTGAATCCGGCAGCGGTCATTCGGTATTGATGGATGGTGCGCCGGAAGCTGGCGGACAAAACCTCGGGCCGCGTCCGATGGAAATGCTGTTAATGGGGTTGGGCGGTTGTACCACGTTCGATGTGGTATTGATTCTAAAAAAAAGCCGTCAGGATATCACCGATTGTGTGGTTGAAATCGAAGCCGAACGTGCTCCGGTCGATCCGAAAGTGTTCACCCATATCCACTTGCATTTCATTATTACCGGACACAATCTGAATCCGCAGACCATTGAACGTGCGATTGATTTATCTGCGGAAAAATATTGCTCGGCTTCCATCATGCTGAAACAAACGGTAAAAATCACACATGATTATGAAATTATTGATGCTTGATGATAATGTTGAACCGGTAACGGCTGGAGTTGCGCAGGCGTTTTAAACGAGCAATTCAATGGGTGCCCGTTTATGTTTTCTATACACACAGCGCTTCTGTTAACGACCTCACTTCCGCCTCCGAGTCTTTCAGCACCGCACTCAATGTTTCTTCGTCGGTTAATAAATCGATATTCGCAATGCTGTAACCCATTTGGTTTGAGGGCAGAATAAACGGGGATTTGACGGGGGCCAGCTGATCGGCGAACAGTAGCGTATCACCGAGGGTAGAAGGGGGAAATGTCAAATAACCGCGCCATAAATAGACGATGCTGTCGATCACAGGCTCGGGAACCCATAAGGCTTTGAGAATGGCGGTGCCGATTTTAATTTCACACTCCAGTTCCGTCTCGTCTTCCAAATCTTCGTCACTGTTCCAGGAACTGGCGATGCTTTCATCGGCCAACCCAGGATAGTATTTTTCTCGCGCTAACAGATAGAACCAGCTGATTTCGTGAATGATTCCCGCGAACATTGCCGTATCCGGATCTTGTTTCGTAATCCGGCGAGCGATAACTTGCGCCAGCGCTGCTACATGGGCGGAATGCTGCCATAATTGCGTCACCATTTCGTTTCGCACTTGCGGCCCGGTAAGCTGCTGCACCACGACAGCTGTTGCCAGGTTGCGGACCGTACGTAAACCAATCAAGGTAACCGCCGAACGCACATCGGTAATTTTTTTCCCCGACCGGTTGAATACCACTGAATTGGCTATTGCCACGACTTTGGCCGACAACAACGGTTCCAATTGAATGAATTTGATCACCATCTCAAGATTGCAATCGGGATCGTTTAACGCTTTATTGATCTTGATTGCCGCATGAGTCGAGGTGGGAAAAATTAATCTTCCTTGTTCGACTTCAGCAGCCAACGCACTTAAAATTGCGCTTTTTTCCATACATATCCCTTTTCACGAGTGAGCCAAGGCATGGTCTATCGTCCATACTTCTCAGCTTACGCTAGGATTGTGAATAATGATCTGATAAAAAGCGCAATGAATTGAAGCTATTTCCAACTCTGTTCACTTGTACTGCAAATGCGCAGTAATGCGTTCCGGTTTAAAGCAGGCCGGATTCGTGCGCCTGTTGATCGGCATGATAGCTGGAGCGTACCATCGGGCCGCAGGCGGCATGGCTGAAACCCATTTCCAGCGCAGCTTGTTCAAAAATTTTGAAACCTTCAGGCGTAACGTAACGCATGACCGGCAGGTGGCCGATGCTGGGTTGCAGATATTGACCGATGGTGAGCATTTCCACATTGTGCTCGCGCAAGTCGCGCAATACTTGCATGATTTCTTCGTCGGTTTCGCCCAGTCCGAGCATCAAGCCGGATTTGGTGGGGATGTGCGGAAATTGTGCTTTGAAATCCTTGAGCAGTTTCAGCGAGTTTGCATAATCAGCGCCGGGACGGCATTGTTTGTACAAGCGGGGCACGGTTTCGAGATTGTGGTTCAAGACATCCGGCGGGCAGGCAGCGAGCTTTTCTAGCGCCACTTCTAGGCGGCCGCGGAAATCCGGCACCAAGGTTTCGATTTTGGTATGTGGCGAATGTGTGCGGATTTCACGGATGCAATCGGCAAAATGCTGTGCGCCGCCGTCGCGTAAGTCGTCACGATCCACGCTGGTGATGACCACATAGCGCAATTTCATGGCGCCGATGGATTGCGCCAGATGCAATGGCTCATCCGCATCCGGCGGTTTGGGGCGGCCATGCGCGACATCGCAGAACGGGCAGCGGCGCGTGCATAAATCACCCAGAATCATAAACGTGGCGGTGCCTTTACCAAAGCATTCGCCGATATTCGGGCAGGATGCTTCTTCGCATACGGTATGCAATTTATGTTCGCGCAGCAAGCGTTTGACTTCGTAATAATTTTCGCTGTTGGACGAGCGTACGCGAATCCACGAGGGTTTGCGCAATAATTCATCGCGCGATTGCGGTGCAATTTTGACGGGGTTGCGCGCTGTTTTATCAGCGCCTTTTTGGCGGGTATCAGTGGTCATTTTGTTCCGTTAATCGTTTTGTGAGAAGTTTTTCTTGTAATTGGCCAGCCAGTTTAGCGCTTAAAATGTCCACGCCATCGGGAATGCCCAGGTTTTTGGTTTGCGTGACTTGTAATCCTTGATAACCGCAGGGATTGATGTAGGAAAACGGCGTTAAGTCCATATCCACATTCAGTGCAATGCCGTGGTAGCAGAAGTTTTTCCTAATTTTGAGTCCCAACGAAGCGATTTTGGCATTTCCTACGTAAACGCCGGGGGCTTCGACGCGCCCGGCAGCTTTAACGCGATAGTCATCGAGTAAGCCGATCACGGCGCTTTCCATCAATCTGACCAATTCACGCACGCCGAGTTTCAGGCGGCGGATATCCAGCAGCAAGTAAGCGATGATTTGCCCTGGCCCATGGTAAGTGATTTGACCACCGCGATCCGTTTTGACTACCGCAATTCCATGATCGTGCAGCAGATGCTCGGGTTTGCCTGCAATCCCTTGAGTAAAAACCGGCGGGTGCTGCAATAACCAGATTTCATCGCGCGTTTGTTCGTTCCGGTTGTCCGTAAAATCCTTCATGGCCTGCCAGGTGGCCTGGTAATCGGATAATCCCAGGGTTTTGACGATGAAATGCTGCGGTGTGCAAACAGACGTGGAAAGATTTTGCATCGGCAATTATCACAATACCACGGCAACTGAGGGATGGCTCGATAGCGCCTGGTACAGGGCATCCAATTGTGCCCGGGAAGTGGCGCGAATGGTGCACGTCAGACTTAAATAGGTGCCATTCTTGCTGGTTCTGGCTGACATAGTGGCGGTATCAAAATCCGGCGCATGAAATTTAACGATCGCCAGCGCAATCTGTGTGAAATCCTGTTGCGCTTTGCCCATGATTTTGATGGGAAAATCGCAAGGATATTCGATCAGTGACGGTTGTTCTGACATCGGAAAATTCAAGCTACCGGTTATGAATTCGAGCAACCGCAGGAATGGCCGCGCATATTGGTGGCTTTATAGTCCTGGTACAGCGCGTGCAAACGGGCAAACAGCGGCCCCGGTTTTCCCTGTCCTACCGGTTGATTGTCCAGCGACGCGATCGGCATGATTTCTTTGGTCGACGATGTCAACAGAATTTCATCCGCCGTGCGGACTTCCGCTTCCGAAATTTCGCGGATTTCGTGCGGAATTTTATTCGCCGCCGCCAATTCCAGCACTACATCGTAGGTAATCCCAGGCAGCATCAGATTACTTTTCGGCGGAGCCAGCAGCACGCCATCCTTGACCACGAAGATGTTACTGGCAGCACCTTCGGTGAGGAAACCATCCCGGATCAGAATGGTTTCAAGCGCGTGCACATCCACCGCCAATTGCCGCAGCAGCACATTCGGCAATAATGAAATGGCTTTGACATCGCAGCGTATCCAGCGGTTATCGATCGCGGTAATGGCCGAAGCACCGCTGGCCAGCAGTTCCGCAGGCGGCGGTAGCAGCGGGTTGCTCATGATGAAAATTGTAGGCGGTACATTAACCGGAAACGCATGATCCCGTTTGGCGACACCGCGCGTGATGTGCAAGTAGAGATATTGATCTTCCCCCTCGTTTTTAGCGATGACTTGCTCCAGCAGATTCTTCCATTCGTCGTTGCTGAACGGATTTTTCAAGCGGATGCCATCCAGGCTGTGTTGTAGCCGCTTGAGATGTTTAGGGAGGCGGAAGGGTTTGCGCGAATAAGCCGGGATGACTTCATAGATGCCATCGCCAAAGATAAAACCGCGATCCAGCACGGGAATGCATGCTTCTTCAATGGGCATAAACTTACCGTTCAGATATATCATGCGAACCTTCTATGATGTGTTAAGACTGGATTAATTAAAGAGTAATTTTACACTATCCCAAGCACGGCCGATGAAGTTCGCGGTATCGACTTTCTCCAAAGCGACCAATGGATAGGTTTCAACGGTTTTGTCATCCAGCGTGAATTTTACCGTGCCGACTTCCTGCCCTAATTGCACCGGTGCGATTAACGGTTGTTTGTATTCCATGGTGGCCTTGAGTTTATCGCCCTGACCTTTTGGGAGAGTGAAATAAACATCCCGGTCAAATCCGGCTTTCAATTCGTTTTGCGTGCCTTTCCATAAATGGATGGTGGTCAGTGAATCGTTCTTTTTATATAAATGCAGTGTGTCGTAGAACTGGAAACCGTAATTGAGCAGACGCTGGCTTTCGATGCTGCGTGCATTGGCGGATTTTGCGCCGATCACTACCGATATGAGCCGCCGCTTGTCGCGAATCGCGGACGTGATCAGGCAATAGCCAGCAGTTTTAGTCCATCCAGTTTTCATGCCGTCGACATGCGGATCGATCCATAACAAGCGGTTTCTGTTCGGTTGCGTAATGTTGTTGTAGGTATATTCTTTTTGTGAATAATGCGGATAGAATTCGGGAAAATCACGGATGATGGCGGTTGCCAGCAGTGTCAGATCATGCGCCGTGGTGTAGTGCTCCGGATCGGGCAAACCGGTCGAATTGGTGAAATGCGTGTTTTTCATACCCAATCGGCCCGCTTCTTTATTCATCAGATTGGCGAAGCTGGCTTCCGATCCTGCAACCACTTCCGCCAATGCGATACAAGCGTCGTTGCCGGATTGCACAATCATGCCGCGGATCAATTCTTCCACAGTGACCTGTTTGTTGGGTTGGATAAACATGCGCGAGCCGATCATACGCCAGGCGCTTTCAGACACCGGAACCGGCTGATCCAAGGCAATCTGTTTTTGTTTGATCGCGGAAAACACCACGTACGCGGTCATGAGTTTTGTTAACGAGGCGGGCTCGATGCGCTCATCCGCATTTTGACCGGCCAACACCTGACCGGTCTGGAAATCCGACAGTAAGTAAGCTTTAGCAGCGATGGAAATATCTTGTGATTGGGCAGGTACTGACGAGACGGTGAGGCATACTAGCAATAGAACGAATAAATGCTTCATAAGAGTCTGGAGTCTGCAAAAAATAAACATTATAGCTTGCCATCCGGGAATCTAAAACCTTCGAATTTATGAACGAAGAAACAATGACCTTGCTTAGGAGCTGCTGGATGGTTTGTCGATAACACCCATGTGAAACCCCAATTTTCCTTGGCTGCGTTCCTTAAAATATTGCTTTAAGGGGTCGTGGATGACGCGAAACGCCATCTCGTCCCAAGGAATTTCATGCTCCGATACGAGTTTGACTTCCAGGCTTTCAATGCCGGGTTTGAAATCGAGATCCAGCAATCGCGCGCGGAATAAGATATAAACTTGGCTGATATGCGGCAGGCTGTAAACGGCATATAAATCGCCGATTTCTACTCGCGCATTGGCTTCTTCCAGTGTTTCGCGCGCAGCGGCTTGCGCCAGCGTTTCATTATTTTCCATAAAACCGGCCGGTAGGGTCCACCAGCCTAAGCGTGGTTCAATGGCGCGGCGGCACAATAAAATTTTATCTTCCCATTCCGGAATGCACCCGACCACCATTTTAGGGTTCTGATAGTGAATCACCTTGCACGTCGTGCACACATAGCGCGGCAGGGAATCGCCTTCAGGTATGATCAGCTCAACGGTGGCACTACAATGACTGCAATATTTCATGGGTAAATCCTTTAGTGCGTACGGTAGGGTGCAAGCGCGTTTTACTATTCGGTGACGGTAAAGTTCCGGGTTGCCAATTGATTTCCGGATTCATCGACCAATTCAACGCGCCATTCGCCCAGCCGCCGTTGATCCAGTTGTTTGCTGGCATGCGTGCGCCAATTGTTGTTGTGCACCTGCAGGTTTAACTTTGAATCCAGTTTGTCATTGTAATACCAGTCAATACGGATTTTCTTTCCCCGCATATTTTTTAAATGCAGGTAAAAATGAACCGGTTTGGATTCGCCCGGTTGCAGTTGCACGGTGTCAATCGAATCGACCGGCTCACGCGCGTCTATTGCGTGACTTAATTGCGCGCGGACAACTTCGGGATGATCGGATGGTTGCTGCGGTTTTGCTTGTACAGCCGTTTTCGGCACCGTTTTTCCGGCGTTATCGGACACGATCCGCTGCGGTTTTTTTGCCGGTATTGGAACTGGTTTTGCGGCAACAGGTTTTGTGCTGGGCTCGGCTGGTTTCAGCAGGGGTTTCTGCACGCTGATCGATTCACCCGGTTGCGTTCCGGCCGTATTGCCGGTTGTACTGGGGGCCGCCTCGGTTTTTTCCGGGGAAACGGCTTGTCCGGAAACTGCGATGGCGGTGTGATCGGATGCAATCGTCTCATCGGCGGTTTTCTCAGTGCCGCCGCTGGAAAAGAGCAAATAACCGGTCAAAACGAGAATGGCTAGCAGCAAGGCTGCTGCAATGGCGATTTTGTTCCAGTCCAGTGTTTCTTCGTAAGTGACTTCCGGTTCGGGATAAATCTCTTCGATGGCCTGCGGCGGTTGTTGAATTTGAATACGGATTTTTAATTTATTGTTGCTCATGTCGCGTGTCGTTTCTTGAGACATTGGGATTTCGTAAAGGAATTTTTCGATGGAGTGTGCAGTATAAAGGATTTTTTGCCAATTACTGAAACCGTGTCTTACCGCTATTCGCTATACTTCCGGTATGAAAGAGAACATTCATGAAATGAGCGATCGTGCGCAGATGCTGCGTGCCGAGATCGAGCGGCATAATTACCGTTATTATGTGCTCGATAATCCATCCATTCCCGATGCAGAATACGATCGATTGCTGCGCGAATTGCAGCAAATCGAGCAGGATTTTCCGCAGCTGATTACCGCCGATTCACCGACGCAGCGGGTGGGTGCGGCACCACTCAAAGCGTTCGCGCAAATCACACATGCTATTCCGATGTTGTCCTTGAGTAATGCGTTTGACGATAGCGAAGTCGAAGCCTTCGACCGGCGTGTGCGTGCTGGCTTGGCACTAGAAACCTCGCAGGTTGCATGGCTAGATCTTGATCCTTTAACTGATTATTGTATCGAGTATACCGCAGAACCAAAATTCGACGGGCTGGCGGTCAGTTTGCGTTATGAAAATGGTGATTTTAAAACCGGCGCAACGCGTGGCGATGGCTATACTGGTGAAGATATTACGTTGAACCTGAGGACGATCCGGTCAATTCCCTTACGATTGCCGCTGGCTCATCCGCCCGCTTTGCTGGAAGTGCGCGGTGAAGTGTTAATGTTGAAAAAAGATTTTCAACGGTTGAATCAGCAGCAATTGGCCAAAGGCGAGAAGGAATTCGCCAATCCGCGCAATGCCGCCGCGGGTTCGCTGCGTCAACTCGATCCCGGTATAACGGCAACCCGGCATCTTATTTTTTTCGCGTATGGCATCGGGCAATGCGACGATGCGGTTTTGCCGCGGGATACGCATTATCGGATGTTGCAATATCTTTCCGCTTTGCATTTTCCGGTATCTCAGGAATGCCGGGAAGTGACGGGATTAGCCGGATTGCTGGGTTACTATCAAACGATTGGCGCTAAGCGTGATGCTTTGCCCTATGACATCGATGGCGTCGTGTATAAAGTCAATTCATTGGCATTCCAAGAGAAACTCGGTTTTGTGTCACGCGCGCCGCGCTTCGCCATCGCGCACAAATTTCCGGCGCAGGAAGCCATTACACAATTGCTCGATATCGATGTGCAAGTCGGTAGAACCGGCGCCTTAACGCCGGTTGCGCGGTTGCAACCGGTATTTGTCGGCGGTGTGACCGTGACCAATGCGACCTTGCATAACGCCGACGAGATTGAACGCAAGGACGTACGCATCGGTGATACCGTCATCGTGCGCCGCGCCGGTGATGTGATTCCTGAAGTGGTTTCGGTGGTAGCGGAAAAACGTCCACCCGGCGCTTTGGTATTCACCATGCCGGAACATTGTCCGGTGTGCGGCGCGAAAGCGGTACGCTTGCCGGACGAAGCGGTCGCGCGCTGCACGGGCGGTTTATTCTGTCCGGCGCAACGCAAACAGGCGATTTTGCATTTCGCATCGCGCCGCGCGCTGGATATTGAAGGATTGGGGGACAAACTGATCGACCAGATGGTCGATCATGCCATTATCCGCACACCGGCGGATCTGTATAAATTGGGATTGGCCGCATTGGCCAGTCTGGAACGCATGGCGGAGAAATCCGCCGGGAATATTCTGCGTGCGATTGAGAAAAGTAAACACACCACGCTGGCCAGGTTTATCTATGCGCTAGGGATCCGCAATGTCGGCGAAGCGACGGCGAAAGATCTGGCTGCATATTTGGGCAGTCTGGACCGGGTGATCGAAGCGGATGGCGAGCGCTTGCAGCAAATTCCCGATATTGGCCCGGTAGTTGCGCAAAGCATCGTGGATTTTTTTGCCGAAGCGCATAACCGCGAAGTCATTGAACAGCTGCGCGCCTGCGGCGTGCATTGGGAAGAGCACGAAGGTAAATCCGCGCAAAACGGCTTGGCAGCGCCGCTAAGCGGCAAAACGTTTGTGTTGACGGGCACTTTGCCGACGATGAGCCGCGAAGAAGCCAAGGAAAAAATCGAAGCGCTGGGCGGCAAAGTCAGCGGCAGCGTTTCCAAAAAAACCGATTATGTTGTCGTCGGCGCCGATCCTGGCAGTAAATACGACAAAGCTGCTAGTTTGGGTGTGACGATTCTGGATCAAGACGGCTTACTGGCATTGCTCAATCAAACGTGATTTAGCTCAATATTGTTTATAAATTGTTATCGGCGGCTAGACTGAATGAGCCGCTAAGGTCCCCATTCACTTGATATTCGTAATTTCCGGCTGACAATCCGTACACCTCGAGTGGAATGATCTTTTCGAAAGAGACCAACACTTCTGGACACGCAACAAAAGTCTCCAGAACCACAGAATGCAGCGCGATTTCAAATTTTCCATCTTTCAAGCGCCGATTGATTTGCCCAACTGAATAACACGGATTGGGAAGGCTACCGGTAACTTTGACAAATACTTGCATCGGAGATGAATCAGTAATGATAGTTTCGACTTTGTCGATATATACCCCTTTTTCAGGGGTTACGATGCTTTCCTGATAATTCAATAGGGTAAAGAAATTGGTTCCTAGCCCATTACTTAATTGCAACTCCACATTTTGGAAGCGTCCGGTTTGCTCGGCAGTATCAACGCGGGGAATGATTAATTTTCCATCGCGAAAGATTGGGTAATCGGAGGCATGGGCATTGCGTTGTGAAAAAACAAGGCTTGCCAGTAAAACAGTAATCCCGATCGCCAGGTATTTTGTTATGAAGATTTGCATTTTATTTGTCATCGGGGTTAAGTATATTAAAAACAATGGCCGCCAATGCGCCACCGGCAAAGTCAGCAGAAATATGAATCCAGATATTGTTCCAATCCATTAAACCCATTAACGGCGCGGCAATGGCAACCGCTGGGTTAAACGCGCCACCGGAAATTCCGCCCACGGAAAATGCGCCCGCCATGACCACAAAGCCAATGGCTAATCCGTAAAAGGAATTGCCGCTGGTTCCTTTCGCCGTAGCGACATTGAGTACCACATATGCCAATGCAAACGTGAACAAAAATTCGGCAATCAGCGATTTGGTCACATCGATGGTTGCGGCGGCAGTACCTGAGCCTACCAAGAATTGTGCAGTCAATGCGCCAGCAACTGCACCCAAAATTTGCGCGGTGAGGTACACCGGCACGTCAGCCATGGTGCATTTCCCGCGGATGAGCACCGCCAATGTGACGGCCGGATTATAGTGCGCGCCGGAAATATGTCCTCCGGCGTAAACCAAAACCATTAATACGGAACCGATGGCGAGAGGCGCGATGACACCGACGCTGCCCGGTATTACCGTTAAGCCTATGGTGAGAAGCAAAAAGAAAGTGCCAATGCATTCAACGATAAATTTATTCATGGTGCGTTACCCCTTTAAATGAAGTACTTTCATTTAATCACAAAAAAATTTTGCATGTAAGAATTTTTACCTGCGTGGATTGAAGTGGAAGTATTTGAAGCTTTCAGTACGGCGCTATAATATCTCATTAAAAAACGCGATATTATTCGAACCAGGGTCCTAATCTTTCATGCAAACTTACCAGCAACTGGAACAAATTCTGAACACGGCGGAATTAATTCATTCCGAGCAAACCGTCATGCAAACGGTGCAGCGCATGGCAGCGGACATCACGCGCGTGCTGTCGCATCAGCAGCCGATGGTTTTGTGCATGCTGGGCGGAGCGGTGATATTTACCGGACAACTGCTACCGCAACTGCGGTTTCCGCTGGAGTTTGATTATGCGCATCTGACACGCTACGACAAGAAAATGCAAGGTGGAGAAATTTACTGGCGGGTGGAGCCCAGGGAAAGTGTCAAGGATCGTGTCATTCTGGTGCTCGACGATATTTTGGATGAGGGTATTACGCTTGCAGCCATCCGTGACAAAGTGCTGGAGAATGGCGCGAAAGCATTTTACAGCGCGGTGTTTACCGAGAAAGAAACGGGCAGGCCCAAGCCGCTCAAAGCCGATTTTGTTGGATTGACGGTGCCGGACCGGTATGTATTCGGTTTTGGCATGGATATTCAAGGCGCGTGGCGGAATCTGCCCGCGATTTACGCAGTAAAAGACTGAAACGGGGGAAATGATGCTTGCAATTATAGGCGGCAGCGGATTGACGCAATTATCCTGTCTTGAAATATCCCACCGGCAAATCATACGTACCCCGTATGGCGAACCTTCCGGGCCGCTGACATTCGGTAAGCTGCACGGCGAGGACATCGTGTTTCTGGCACGGCACGGCCATGGCCACACGATACCGCCGCATGCGATTAACTACCGGGCGAATTTATGGGCGCTGCATTCCCTGAAACCGGCGCATGTGATTTCCGTGGCGTCGGTGGGCGGCATCCGTGCCGATCTGACGCCGGGCAAGCTGGTGGTGCCCAATCAGATTATCGATTATACCTATGGACGCAATTTCACTTTTTTTGAAGGAAAGGATCAACCGGTGACACATATTGATTTTACTCATCCATACAGTCAGCAAACGCGCGCATTGCTGCTGCGAGCGGCCAGCGATGCTTATGAAGCCATATTTGACGGCGGCGTCTATGCTGCAACGCAAGGGCCGCGGCTTGAAACCGCCGCGGAAATCAACCGGCTGGAACGCGACGGTGCGGATATCGTTGGCATGACCGGCATGCCGGAAACGGCACTGGCAAGGGAATTGGGTCTAAATTACGCGACACTTGCAGTTGTCGCCAATCAAGCCGCCGGCCGGGGCACTAATGTGGATAGTATTCCGCTCAAGGAAATTTATGCGGTGCTGGAGCAAGCGATGGTGCGTGTCAGAAACATTCTGGAACATGTGGTGAGTTGCCATGGCCATTAGATCCGTACTGAAAATGGGCGATCCGGTATTGCTGCAAACCGCCGAGCCTATTGAGCGATTCGATACCGCCGAATTACACGAATTAATCCAGGATATGCAGGACACTATGGCTTATCTCAACGGCGCAGGGCTGGCCGCACCGCAGATTGGCTTGAGTTTGCAGCTGGTGATTTTCGGTTTTGATCAGAATCCGCGCTATCCGCGTGCCGAAGAAGTGCCCTTCACTGTGCTGATTAATCCGAAACTGATGCCCCTGTCCGGCGATATGGAAGACGATTGGGAAGGCTGCCTCAGCGTACCCGGTATGCGCGGCATGGTGCCGCGCTACTCGCATTTGCGTTATCACGGCGTGGACCAGTACGGTAAAGCGATTGACCGCAGCGTCAGCGGTTTCCACGCACGCGTAGTGCAGCATGAATGCGATCATCTGCAAGGAATTCTCTACCCCATGCGCATCAACGATTTCCGGCAGTTCGGGTTTACCGATGCACTGTTTCCGGGGCAGGGCGTTGTGGATGATTAGAATTTCATTGTGCATTTTTACCGAGTAAGCCCTGCCGGAGTGAGGATTTATTGAAAAACGACCGGCACTCCCTGCATCACTGGTGACTTACTGCACAAGGATGGGGAAGGATGCGGTAGCACTTGCCGTACATCAATGGAAGCCTTCCGCATGAAAAGAATCAGCTTGTTTTTGTTCGCTTCACTCATCGTTTACGCCACTTTTTTTGCGGAGAAAGCCAGATTGGATAGAGAAGTAAAGCGGCTTTGTGCGATTGATGGTGGAATCAGGGTGTATGAGACGGTGAAATTACCAGCAGAGAGATTTGCTCAATATGATTCTATAAGTCTTCCATACAAGGAGATCGCTAACCCGGAAGATGAATATTTCTATGAATCGTCTACTACCTCCTTAATTCTAGGAAATCCGGAGTTAGTAAAATATTACTATGCGGTTTATCGACAATTCGATGGCAAATTACTCGGTGAAATTATTAATTATTCAAGACGTGGTGGGGGTATACCTGGACCTTGGCATATGTCGGCGTTTCGCTGCCCTAAAGAGACAGATGCTGATTTAAAAAAGCAAATCTTCATCAGAGAATGAAAGGGAGGTATTTTCCTTTGGCATTCTTTCAATGTAAATTTTTAGTCGAAGTGGCTATTAGTAACATAGTTAACCTTTTATTTATAGAGGAAAATAATTATCTTGCTTTTGCTCGCTTCATTGATCGTTTACGCCGTTTTTTATGGAGAAAGCCAGACTGGGTAGAGAAGAAAAGCGGCTTTGTGCGATTGATGGTGGGATTAAGGTGTATGAGACGGTGAAACTAACAGCGGAAAGATTTGATCGATATGAACAGATATCAATTCCATTTGAAGCAGATATCAGGCCGGGAGATGAATATTACTGCGAATCATCCACGATATTTGGTTAAAGGAAATCCGGATTGGTGAAATATATTTTTATCAGAGAATTAAGAGGGATAGGGAGTGAATCAAATGATTGATTATTTTACCTAAGTTGAATTAGCTTTGGCTGTCTATGTACAGAGTCTGGAAATTAGTCGCCCGGCTATTAAATTATGAGGATGAAGTAGACCAGACTGAGTAGCTTGATGTAATAGGGTAGTGCCATGCGGTGCCGAAATCGCGTCGGGTGATGCGGATGCCGGGCGGGGATTGGCGTCTTTTGTATTCATTCAGATGAATCAGGCGGATGATTTTGATGACGTCCGCTTCGCTGTAGTTCATGGCGATGATTTCTTGCGGTGAGCAATTCTTTTCCACGTACGCTTCCATTATGGCGTCGAGAATGTCGTACGGCGGCAAACTATCTTGATCGGTTTGATTGGCGCGAAGCTCGGCAGACGGCGCGCGTGTGATGATGCGTTCGGGTATGACTCGGCTAATGCGGTTGCGGTATTCGCACAATTGGTACACCAGGGTCTTGCTGACATCCTTCAGAACCGCGAAACCGCCTGCCATATCGCCGTACAGCGTGCAGTAACCGACCGCCATTTCGGATTTGTTGCCGGTGGTTAGCACCAGTGAGCCGGTTTGGTTGGATAACGCCATCAGCAAGGTGCCGCGTATGCGCGCTTGCAGATTTTCCGGCATGGTTGTTGTTTCCGCAGCATCAGGTGAAATGCCAAAATCGCTTTCGACAGCTGATAAATAATGCTCGAACAATGATTGTATGCTGCATTCGTAGTGCTTAACGCTCAGTAATTCAACCATTTCGTTGGCGTCTTCCTGGCTGATATTGGCAGTGTACTGCGATGGCATCATAACCGTTTTAACTTTGTCCGCGCCGAGCGCATCAACCGCAATCGCCAGCGTCAATGCCGAATCGACACCGCCGGAAAGCCCCAGAATCACACCGGGGAAGCCATTTTTGCGCACATAATCGCTCACGCCTAAACATAAAGCCTGATACACGCTGGCGGCCGTTGCCGTTGAAACAGGCAGATTGCTTTGCAGCGGTTGTTTATCGTGAATGTCGACGATTGCGATGGTTTCAACAAATTCATCCAGTTGATGCGTCAGTTCGCCTTGTCCGTTCATGGCGAACGAAGCGCCGTCATAAACCAACTCATCCTGCCCGCCGACCAGATTGACATGAATCACCGGAATACCGGTTTGCTTGCTGAAGCGGTGCGTCGTTTTGCAGCGCGAAACTTGCTTGTTGATATAAAAAGCTGATGCATTGAGCACCAATAAGATATCGCACGTCGAGCGATCCATCGTGTCGATCAAATTACCGAGCCAGAAATCGGCGCAGATCACCAGGCCGAACTGAATACCGGCCAATTCAAATACACAAGGCTTGGCGCCGGTATCGAAATAGACTGTTTCGTTGAAAGGCTTCGTGCTGAGAATTCGCTTGTAATAAGTGTGCAGGTTTTCGCCATCGCGAATCACCGAAGCGGCATTGTAAAGCTTGCCTTCATGAAGTTGCGGATGGCCTACGATTAAGGTGATGCCATTAATCGCCTTGACCAGTCCGGCCAAGGCAGCGGCACACGATTGGCAAAAAGTCTCTCGCAATAGACAATCGCCGGGAGGATAACCGGACAGCGCCAGCTCGGGTGTGATGATCAGCTCAGCGCCGGATTGCTTGGCGTGTTCCGCTGCGGCGAGAATTTTGGCGGCATTTCCGCTGATATCCCCAACCGTGCAATTTATTTGTGCGATCGCAATGCGCATCGGTTGCGGGATGTTATGCCGGATTAAAACGGCAATTGCGCATCGGGCTTGGCTTGCAGGATATTGCGGCGGAAATCTTCCTGGATACGTTTCAAGGCTGCGTCATTATCAGCTTCAAAGCGCAAGACCACCACCGGTGTGGTGTTGGAAGCGCGCGCCAGACCGAAGCCGTCGGGGTATTCCACCCGTAGACCGTCGGTGGTGATGATCTGTTTCGGGTTATCGAACACGGCGTTTTTCTGCAATTGCACAATCAGTGCGTGATTTTCGCCTTCCGCCGTGCGTACCTGCAATTCCGGTGTGTTGAGACTGTCGGGAAGGTTTTTCAACGTGGCGGTGATGTCCTGTTCGCGGCTCAGCAGTTCCAGCAAACGCGCCCCGGCATATAAGCCGTCGTCGAAGCCGTACCAGCGTTCTTTAAAGAACAAGTGGCCGCTCATTTCTCCGGCTAACAACGCTTTTTCCTCGATGAGCTTGGATTTGATGAACGAATGCCCGGTTTTCCACATCACCGGCGTACCGCCGTGCTGGCTGATCCACGGCGCCAGATTGCGCGTGCATTTCACGTCAAAAATGACTTTTCCACCGGGATTGCGCGACAACACATCGGCGGCAAACAACATCAGCTGGCGGTCAGCGTTGATGATATGGCCATCCTTGGTAACAATGCCGAGCCGGTCCCCGTCGCCGTCGAATGCCAAACCGATTTCCGCATCGCTGTTTTTTAGCGCTTGAATCACATCGTTCAAGTTCTCAGGTACCGATGGATCGGGGTGGTGATTGGGGAAGTTGCCGTCCACGTCGCAAAATAACTCGCTTACTTGGCAACCCAATTCGCGATAGAGCGCCGGTGCATACGCGCCTGCTACGCCGTTGCCGCAATCGACCACGATTTTGAGCGGACGCGCCAATTTGATATCGCCGGTGATTCGTTTGCGATACGCGTCGGCAATTGCGTGTTCGGAATAGTTGCCCGCGCCGTCGGTCAGGTCGCTGTTTTCGATGCGTAAGCGCAGTGCTTGGATGGTGTCTGCCGCCAAAGTCTGGCCGCCCAGCACGATTTTAAAGCCGTTGTATTCGGGCGGATTATGACTGCCGGTGACCATGACGCCGGAATATTGACATAATTCGTGCGCGGCAAAATACAGCATCGGCGTTGCCACCATACCAACATCCACCACATCGATACCGCTTTTGCGGATACCGCGCGCCAGTGCTTGGGATAACTCGGTTCCGGATAACCGGCCATCGCGGCCGATGGCAATCGCGGTCAGATTCCTGGCGCGTGCTTCGGAGCCGATGGCGTGGCCGATTTTTTCCACGTTTTCCGCGGTGATCGTTTTGCCGACGATACCGCGAATATCATAAGCCTTGAAAATTTCATGAGGAATTACTTGCATAATTTAATCGATCCAGAAGAAAGGTTATTGATAAAACGCGGTGAATCGTTATTGATCGAATGACAATTTATCATCGGAACGCAAGTTTCCGCAGAAATTAACCGGTTACATTAGTGATGACCCGCAACCGCACCGCCTTTCAGTGTGTAATGCGTGCCGCAGTAGGGACACAGTGCTTCGCCGGTAGCTTCGATGGGCAGGAAAACCCGCGGGTGGGAATTCCATAACAACATGGCCGGGGTCGGGCAGTGTAATGGCAGATCGTCGGCGGTAACTTCGATTTCCCGGGTTTTATTGTTGCTTTGTTGATTCATAGAAAATAACTCCAAAATAGCGGTATTAAACTAAGGTGAGCCAATCGGTGTGATCTTGAGCCCGGCCTTTAACGCAATCAAAGAATAGGGTTTGCAGTTGCGCGGTAATTGGTCCGCGTTTGCCTGGCCCGATGATACGGTTATCCAACTCGCGGATCGGTGTGATTTCCGCGGCAGTACCGGTGAAAAATGCCTCATCGGCACAATAGATTTCGTCGCGCGTAATGCGTTTCTCGATCACGGGAATGCCCAGCTCCGCAGCTAATTCGATGATCGAAGCGCGCGTGATGCCTTCCAGGCAGGAGGTTAAGTCCGGCGTGTAGAGCTTGCCTTGTTTGACGATGAAAATATTTTCTCCCGAACCTTCGGCCACATAGCCTTCCACGTCCAGCAGCAAGGCTTCGTCGTAACCGTTCAGTGCTACTTCCTGATTGGCCAGAATCGAATTGGCGTAAGTGGTGACCGATTTGGCGCGGCACATGTTGATGTTGACATGGTGCCGGGTGAAAGACGAGGTTTTCACGCGGATGCCGTTTTCCAGCGCTTCCGGTCCTAAATACGTTCCCCATGACCAAGCGGCAATGGCGACATGCACTGATAACGTTCGAGCGGAAAGCCCCATCGCCTCCGCGCCATAAAACGCGATCGGACGGATATACGCGGACGACAGTTTGTTTTGTTTCACCACATCGCGCTGCGCTTGCATGATGGTGGCCTTGTCGTAAGGAATTTTCATCATGAAAATATGCGCTGAATTAAATAAGCGGTCGGTATGTTCCTGTAACCGGAAAATCGCCGCGCCCTGCGCGGTTTCATACGCGCGCAATCCTTCAAAAACACCCAAACCATAATGCAACGTGTGTGTTAGTACATGCGTATTGGCATCCCGCCAGGGAACCATTTTCCCGCCATACCAGATTACACCGTCACGGTCAGCCATTGACATTCAGGAACTCCCGATAAAATTCTTAAAAGCCGTATTCTAACTTATTTTTGGCGTGCCGTTGAAACATGCCCGTCCTTGAAACAACGAATATCTCGACTCATGTGTGGCAATTTGCCGCATTGCTAATGGCAAGGTTCCGTCTGATAATTTTAAGCCATTGCATGGACGGTAATTTTTGAATCAATAGCGCGTCACCTCGGTTTTGCTTTAATTTCTCCAATTACCCGCAGATCTACTTCACCACGCCCAATCCAATAATCACTATAGCGCGTTGGAGGCGCTTATTACTATGTTACTAAAATCAGCTATTCATAGTGCATTACCCATCATTGTGCTGTTAGGGGTTATTCAACCCGATGCGTTCGCGCATACGGTGATCGATCCGTCCCAGGTTACGGAAGGTAAACAATCGAATAATCACACGGTAATTACACACGGTTGCGGCGATGCCGCTGTCATCGGCTAGAGTGTTGTCATACCGGATGGGATCGATTCTTCCATCGTGGCCAATGGCAATCCACATGCCGGACCACTCAGCGATTTCCTGCAAAATTGGGGAGGAATCATATTTGTACAGGATCGCTCATTATTTAGGGAAGTTCTGTTCAAAATTATTGCTAACTAGAAAAACAAAACCCCACCACTAAGGACGAGGTAGTTTGGAATGAAGCTAAATCAGATTAAGCGTTTTCTTTTCTGCGACGTGTCATGAAACCCAGTAATCCTAAACCTGCCAATAGCATGGCGTAGGTTTCTGGTTCTGGGACAACTGCAACGCTCCATGCCATCCCACCCTCTCCGCAGCAGTCGGCAGTCACTTCTAGTGAAAACGAGTGAAGTCCAGGATGAAGTAAGCCTGTATAAGAACCATGGAACAGGCCGGCGCCATTGACACCATTATTGGGCATGTGGGCAAAAGTCCAGGGTGTAAAAACACCATCCAATATTAACCCAAAAGCATCGCCAGGTATGCCCCAATCATCCGCAGTTATTGTCACTATGAAATGGTCATGGCGGCCATCATAGGGGATATCAAAAGAATTTGTAAAATCACCACCGCCGAAACTTAGATCTATAAGTGTGCCAGGACCAGAATAATCCCAAAGACCAGCACCGGATATAGTCATTTGATAACTTGGAATAAATTCTGCCTGTGTTGTGGTAACAAATGTACCACACAAAACAACGGCTACTAATTGTGCAAGAATTTTTCTTTTCAATTCGAATATCATTATTAACATCCCTTTAAAATAAATTGTACTAGTGATTAATATCCAGGCCACTTGTAGGAAACCTCCGCTGAGGATAAGGCATTGGAATGCCCTATGCTATGCTTAATTAACCGTGATGTATATGGGAATGTTCCCCTTCTTCTAGGGCCTGTTAACACAATCTAAGCGCTTCGACGATGAAGGCGAAGTGGATGAAGGGGATGAAGGGGATGAAGACGACATCGAGCTTATCGAACCTGGAGAAGATGCGGCGAAATCCCTTGAGTCTTCTGAACAATCGTTCGATCTCGTTGCGCTTTCTGTACATGGCACGGTTGTATTCCCAAGGCGACAAACGATTAGCCTTGGGCGGAACAACCGGGATGTAACCTAAATCTAGCGCCAGTTGGCGGGTTTGGTCGCCCTCATAAGCGCGATCCATCAGCAGATAGGTGGGCGTATTGACGGGACCGAGGGAAAGCAAAAGCTGCCTGCCCTCAGGCGCATCGTGGGCGTGACCAAGTGAGAGGGCGAAGCTTATGGTTGTTCTGGAATCTGCGGCAACCAGATGAATTTGGGTGGTTCATCCACCTCGGGATTTTCCGATGGATTGCGGGCCGTTTTTTTAATGCACCCTTACCGTCGGGATGGACTTTGATACTGGTACTGTCCAGCGAAACAGCTTCAATACGGATACGGATGATCTGCTGATGCTGGAGTTGCCCAAATACATGACTCAAGACACCACTCTTTACCCAGCGATTCAGCGGGTATAGATGGTATGCCAGTTGCCGAAGCGTTTGGGCAGCCCTCGCCACTTGCAGCCATGCGCGGCAACGTAAAGAATGGCATTGAGAACTTGCAGATTGGAATGGCTGACGTTGCCACGTTGACGCGGCAGGCAGTGTTCGATCTGTTGGTATTGAGTTTCGGTGATTTCCATCACCAAATTATATCAAATAGCGTTAACAGGCCCTAGTCAGGACGCGGCGCTGCTGTTAACCGGGGTTAATGCGGCGATGGATTTGATATGAACGCGTGCTTCGCAGCATACCCATGATTTGCACCAGCTCGATGGAGCATTCGGCTTTTTATGGCGCCTAACGAAATTCCGCATACAGCAACGCTGGAAATCACAACCTCACGCCAACTGTTACCGTGGTTGGCAGAGCAAAAGATCTCTATCGCGTTGACGACATACCAGATTGGCAAACTGTATTTTATCGGTCTGAAGCCCGACAATGCGCTTTCGGTGTTTGAACGCAGTTTTAATCGCTGCATGGGACTGTGCACGACACCGAATGGTTTGTACATGAGCAGTTTGTATCAGATCTGGCGCTTTGAAAATATCTTCGAACCTGGGCAGCAGCAGGATGGTTACGACCGGCTATACGTGCCGCAAGTAGGTTACACCACCGGCGATCTGGATATCCACGATATAGCCGTGGATCGCAATGGCCGGCTGGTGTTCGTCAACACGTTGTTTGGCTGCTTGGCGGCATTGAGCGAAGCGCATAGCTTTAAACCGCTGTGGCAACCCGCCTTCATCAGTAAGCTGGCGGCGGAAGATCGCTGTCACCTGAATGGCTTGGCGATGCGGGATGGTGAACCGGCGTATGTCACCGCGGTTGGCCGTTCCGATGTTGCCGATGGCTGGCGTGAACACCGTGCCGATGGTGGTGTTGTGATCGATGTGAATAGCAACGAGATCGTGTGTTCCGGGTTGTCGATGCCGCATTCTCCGCGGTGGCATAACGGCAAGTTATGGCTGCTCAATTCCGGCACCGGGGATTTCGGCTATGTCAATCTGCAAACAGGACAGTTTGAACCGGTTTGTTTTTGTCCTGGCTATATGCGCGGACTCAGCTTTCATGGTGATTTCGCCTTAATTGGAATATCCAAACCACGCCACAATAAAACTTTCAGCGGCTTAGCGCTGGATGCGAATCTTAAGTCCCGGCATGCCGAAGCGCGCTGCGGCATTCAGATCGTGGATTTGCGCACGGGGGATGTAGTACACTGGCTGCGCATGGAAGGCGTGGTTGAAGAACTGTACGATGTAGTTGTACTGCCGGGTGTGCGGCGCCCAATGGCGCTGGGTTTCAAAACCGATGAAATTCGCCGGGTATTGAGTATTGAAGTTTAGTTCTGCGGTGGGTGTTGAGAAGCTTGTTTGAAGTAATCATCAAATTTTGACCGGACATTGTGCGGATTTTGCACGATTTCGCCGATCAGTTGAAAAAGCCGGTAATTTTGCGTATTCAGCAACCGGTGCTGTTTAATCATCTTGAGGGTATGTGGACCTTCGCCTGAAATACTATCCGTTTCTTCCCGCGCCAGTTTGCGGCCCAGCTCATGATGGTGCGAGCTTTCGCTGGTGGCGGTGGTGATCAAGTCCCCTAATCCCGCCAAGCGGTACGGGCTGGCGGCTTGACCGCCCATGACCTGCGCGATTTGACTTAATTCTTGCAAAGCTGCCGTTGCCAAATAACCGCGCACGTTATCACCGAGTTTGAGTTCATCGGCCATGCCGAACGCCATTGCGTACACATTTTTTAAGATCACCGCCCAACTGATACCGGCGATGTCAAACGTGTGCTCAATATACAACTTGGTGTGATTAAAACACGCTTGCATGATATGAAATGCAGCAAGATCGTGGCAGCCCAATTGCGCAAATGCATACCGGCCTGCGCGGATTTCCTCGGAAATCATCGGACCATACAGAAGCCCATACGATTGATGCGCAGGCAGGTTTTCTGCAAAAATTTGCGCTGCGGTTTTGCCGGATTCATCGAGTCCCTTGGCGATACTGACGCACAAGCAGGTTTTTTTCAGTAACGGCGCGATGCGTAGAATCACCTCGCGATGCGGATTGACCGGCAGGCAGAACAATACGATGTCCGCAAGCGGCCCGCTTTGTTCCAGCGTAGCGTAAGAATAATCGTTCCGTGGAAATTTCTCCCAAATCGCGAATGTGTGCCGGTCCTTGAGCAGATATTCCAGCGCATGCCCCATTTCGCCGTGACCGAGGATGAGAATATTTAATGATGTTGTCATAAATTAATTGATACTTTTGAGTGATTCTTACAGCAATTGCTTGAGTGCGGCAATTTACCGCATTGCTAACGATTACATTTTCATTAACAATAAATTGAGTAAGCTAGGTTAACGGTAAATATTTCTGTCCGGTTTTTTATGAATCTTTTTTAAGCAAATTACAAGCTGCCTTGCCACTATGATCGCACAAAAAATTAATGCAACCCATATACTGAAAAATCAATGTATGGCGCTTACCTTTCAACAACAGACTTCCATTATTCAGCTCATGCTGGCTATGTTTAATACGGCGCCAGGCGCGTCGAATCTGATGTTTCTTGGCTCGTTGTTGCAGAGTGGCCAATCCTTGGCAGGTCTGGCGCAATCGCTGACGGAAAGTTCTCTATTCTTCGACCGGCAGTATGCCGCGTATTTGAAGCCGGATGAGTTTGCGGCTAAGTTTGTTAACGATCTGGTGGGTGACCGGGTGTCGACTGGCGATAGAAGCCTTGTCATTGATTATATGACGCACCGGATGATCGCCGGTGCCACTCAAGGAGAGCTGATCGCAGAACTCTTGAGTATCTTATCGCCCATCCCGGCTTCGAATCCCAATTGGGGTAAAGCCGCCTCGCATCACAATGCCCGGAATGCAACCAAAGTCATAACGCATCTGCTCGGAAGCACCTTTACACCAGCCAATATCGCGGTAGTGGTCGATTATATGCTGGCGCAAATGGCGGCCGGTAAAACTTTCGGCGAAATGATCGTGTGGGCTATCGACACAGTGACTGGCGTCGATCATGACAATGTGGTGTGGGGAAATGCAGCCGTACTTCTCAACAATCGCATCGAAGTTTCAAAATATTACTCGGTCGATAAAGCCGGTACTACGATCGATAGAGCGGCTATGCGGCAAATTCTGGCGAAAGTGACGGTCGATACCGTCACGGTTGCCGCTGCCAAAACGACCATCGATCATTTACTGAGCAATGACAACGATTTTTCCAATGATGCCGGTGATGACTTTCAAGTCGATAAAGTGCTGGTGATTAAGAAGAATAACGTATTGCCCATGCCGCAGGGAACAGCAAAAAGGACCAAACTAATGGTTTAATCATGCATGTTCGAGTTTCCTGCCGGAAACTTTCCACCTGAATTAATCCGGAATTCACTTACTTTTCCAGCGAAGAAAAGAATTTTCCGGTTCAAACTTTGGTACTATTTGCACACAGCATTCCACTTGAAAGAGTGCTGTCTGATCGGTTGTTATAAGGTAAATAGTCCATGCCGCGTATCCAAGCAGTATTTCAAAATGCGCAAGGCGAATCGTTATCCGGTTTGCTGGAAATGCCGTCTGGTGCGATTAAATCGTACGCGCTCTTCGCTCACTGTTTTACCTGCTCCAAAGACAACCCTGCAGCTGCGCGGATTGCGCTCGCATTGGCGGATCGCGGCATTGCGGTATTGCGTTTTGATTTTACCGGTCTTGGTAATAGCCAAGGCGATTTCTCGAATACCAATTTCTCCTCCAATTTACAGGATCTGTTAGCCGCTGCGCGCTACCTGGAGCAACATTACGCCGCTCCCGCGCTTTTGATCGGACACAGCTTAGGCGGCGCTGCGGTACTCGCGGTAGCGCAAGATTTGCCGCAAGTCAATGCGGTGATCACCATCGGCGCACCGGCGACAGCCGCGCATGTCAAACACTTGTTTGCCGATTCTTATCGGGAATTGCAGAACCAGCCTTTCGTACAAGTCGAATTGGCTGGAAGAAGCTTTAAGATCCAACGTCAATTTATTGATGATTTGGAGAAATATAATTCAGTTGCACATATCGGTATGCTAAAGAAGGCATTGTTGATATTTCATTCGCCGGTCGATGACGTCGTTTCGATTGACGAAGCGGGGCGCATTTTTGCAGCGGCCAAACATCCGAAAAGCTTTGTGTCCCTTGATCGTGCCGATCATTTGCTGTCCGATCCGGAAGATTCTCATTATGTCGCAGAAGTGCTGTCGGCCTGGGCCAGCCGTTACTTGAAAACGGAATCAGTTCCGGTTAAAACAGACGGTGCGCTCCAGCCAGCCGTTGAGTCGGGTAGTGTGATCGTGCGCGAATGCGATAAAAAATTCACGCGTGAGATTCTGACGCCGCACCACCGGTTGATCAGTGATGAACCAATCGCACTGGGTGGGGCGGATCTTGGACTCAACCCTTATGAATTATTACTTGCTGCATTGGGAAGCTGCACTTCGATGACACTGCGCATGTATGCGAATCACAAACAAATAGACTTGCAAGACATTACCGTGGAACTGCATCATAGCCGGGTTCATGCCGAAGACTGTACCGGTTGTGAGAAGCAGAAAACACAAATCGATGTCATTACGCGCTCAATTCAACTGAGCGGTAATCTGAGTGATCAGCAGCGAGCACGATTGCTGGAAATTGCCAATCAATGTCCGGTGCATAAAACCTTACAAAACAAGATTCGAATAGATACTAATATTATAGATTAACTTGTGATATGCAATCAGATGATACTATAGAGAAATATCGTGTTGATAAATGGCTGTTTGCGGCGCGCTTTTTTAAGACGCGTTCGTTGGCCGCCGAAGCCATTGATCGTGGCCGGGTTACGGTGAATGGCCAGCGGATAAAGCCTGCTAAAATACTTGCAGCAGGGGATATACTGACAATTCGCATTGATAACTATCAATATGATATTGAAGTATTGGGATTATCCAATAAAAGAGGATCTGCCACAGTGGCGCAGCAGCTGTACCGGGAAACCGAAGAAAGCAAGCAACAGCGAGAATTGCTGGCAGCGCGCTTAAAAGCACAACCGCCGCCATTGCAGATCAAAGGACGGCCAACTAAACGTGATCGCCGTGTCATCGAGCGCTTCATTTCCAACCACGATGAATTTTAAGAATCCAGCGAGAAATCATGAGCAATGACACATTCAATTTAGGTAAAGAGCAACTGATCCAGCAATCCCTCGTGCAAATGGACAAGCATTTGCAAGGTGCGAATTACACACCGGCACAAAAGCTGGCATTAACTTGTCGGATTTTATTCGATAATGGCCACGATTCCGGCTTGGCCGGACAAATTACCACGCGTGGCGAACAGCCGGGCACGTACTTGACGCAGCGGCTGGGCTTTGGGTTTGACGAAACTTGCGCGAGCAATTTATTACTCGTCAATGAAGATCTGGAAGTTTTGCAAGGCGACGGCATGGCTAATCCGGCCAATCGCTTTCATTCCTGGCTGTATCGCGCCCGGCCCGATGTGCAATGCATCATTCATACGCATGCCGTGCATACCGCCGCGCTCAGCATGCTCGAAGTGCCGCTGGAGATCTCGCACATGGATAATTGCGTGTTGTACGACGACGTGGCTTTCCTGCCGAAGTGGCCTGGTATACCGGTGGGTAACGAAGAAGGTGAATTGATTGCTAAAGCCATCGGCAGTAAACATGCTGTATTGCTGGCGCACCACGGCCTGTTGATTGCCAGTTCCAGCATTGAAGAGGGCTGTATCTTGGCGCTTGCTTTTGAACGGGCGGCACGCATGCACTTGTTGGCGGCATCCGCCGGAAAAATCCAATCGATAGACCCCGGTTTGGGCAAGGAAGCGCGCGACTGGATTCTCCGTGGACAACGCAGCGCAGTAGCGTTCGCTTATTACGCGCGGCGCACTTTGAGAAAAAGCGCGGATTGCTTGCAATAGATTGTGTAGGATTGATATGCCACTTCACTTTATCGCCAGATGAATTGAATACCCCTATAAAAACCCTGCAATCCTACCGTTAACCGTCTCACTAAAAAGTGCACAATATGCACAAATCCATTCTGTAGTTTGATTGCTAACTGTGGAACTGGAGCATCCGGAAGTAATTCAAGGGATTGATTGGTAATTAATTCATGTGA
Source organism: Proteobacteria bacterium ST_bin16 (assembly GCA_002083595.1). Lineage (GTDB taxonomy): Bacteria > Pseudomonadota > Gammaproteobacteria > Burkholderiales > Nitrosomonadaceae > Nitrosomonas. Next base: position 27,767 of record MSXT01000014.1, read on the forward strand.
TGAATATTGGTGCGGTAAATTTCTTTTCTACTTTTTATATTGAGCCTTATGATAAAAAAAGTGCAAGCAAGTGAAGTCCGGCTGGGAATGTATATCCACGAGCTCCGCGGCAACTGGCTGGAACATCCATTCTGGAGAAAGTCGTTTAAACTGGTGCAGCAGAAAGACTTGGATAAGCTTGTCAGTTGCGACCTGGATGAAATATGGATTGATACCGCTAAAGGGCTTGATGTGGCTCCCACTGAGACCGGTTTGGTGGAAAACCTCAAGCCAGCGGATAAAACTACCCCGGCAAGTACAGTCGCCCCGGAAGCATCACCTCCACCATCACCTCCACCATCACCTCCGCCGGTAAAGAAAGCGGTGGCGCGTGTTTCGGTTGAAGAAGAGTTGGAAAATGCTAAAAAGCTTCAGAAAAAAACCAAAGATGCAGTCACTTCGATGTTCAGCGATGTGCGCATGGGTAAAGCACTTGAAATCGAAGGTGCGGAATCCCTGGTGGAAGAGATCAATCAATCGATGGAGCGCAATCCCAATGCACTACTCACATTGATCCGGCTGAAAAATGTCAATGAATATACCTACATGCATTCGGTTGCGGTGTGCATGCTGATGGTGGCACTGGGAAGGCAGATGGGGCTGGATGAAGCGCAAATCAAACAAGCAGGCACAGCCGGATTGTTGCACGACATTGGGAAAATGGTGATTCCGAATGAAGTGCTGAACAAACCGGGGAAATTGACGGACGAAGAATTTGCCGTCATGAAAAGTCATCCGGAGCGCGGCTGGGAAATTCTAAAATCCTGCTATCAAGTTCATGAAACAGCTTTGGATGTGTGCTTGCATCATCACGAACGTGTCGATGGCAAGGGGTATCCGGAAAAATTATCCGGTGATGCGCTGACATTGTTTGCACGCATGGGCGCAGTTTGTGACGTTTACGATGCCATCTCGTCGGATCGTTGTTACAAGCCGGCCTGGTCTCCGGCCGAGTCGATCCGCAAAATGGCTTCCTGGAAAGACGGGCATTTCGATGAAACTGTTTTTCAAGCTTTTGTGAAGACCATCGGTATTTACCCCAGCGGTACCCTGTTGAAATTGAAGTCCGGGCGATTAGGTGTGGTGATGGAACAGTCCACAAAGAAATTAACCACGCCGATCATCAAGACTTTCTTTTCGACACGTTCCAACGCGCATATTCCAGTTGAAATTCTAGATTTGTCGAAAGGAACCGACGGCATCGAAAAAATCGAGGACCCGGTGCAATGGGGATTTGATATCAATAAAATACAAGGGATATGAAGGGTTTCGTGACTTTGATCAATAAAGTGCAAGCAGAAATAGTTATACTGCAAAAAATAAATTCATGAAGAAGACTGATAGTGATGACCGGTAAATATCAAAAACTACAGAACGCGCTTGTTGTTAGCGCGTTTTTATTGATAACGGCGCCAATGAATGTAGCCGCCGATGCAGTAACCGACTGGAATCAGCGTGCGGGCGATATCGTAGTGAACGCCAAGATCGGGCCGTTACCGGCCGAACGGGCGCTGGCGATCGTGCAGGCATCTGTGTACGAGGCGGTCAATGCGATTACCCAACGCTATGCAGTGCAAGATACAAAATTGCAAGCCGCACCCGGTGCATCAGTCGAAGCAGCGGTAGCAGCGGCAAACCGGACGGCGTTAGCTCAGCTGATACCGTCGCAGCAATCGGCGATCGATCACGTTTATCAAGCCGCACTGGCCGTGATAGCTGACGGTGAGAGTAAGGCTGGCGGCATTGCCGTGGGAGAGAAAGCGGCGCAGGCGATTCTGGCGTTGCGCGCCGACGATGGCGCGGCTGCCGGTGAATCTTACCGTCCGTTTACTCATGCGGGAGTTTATGTGCCAACGGTTATCCCCGAAGCGCCGCAATGGATGCATCGTAAGCCCTGGCTGATGACGCAGCCGTCGCAATTCCGCCCGGCACCGCCACCTGAATTGGGGAGTGAATTATGGGCGCGCGATTATAACGAAGTAAAGGCGCTTGGCAGCAAGCATAGCCGCGAAAGAAGCGCGGAACAAACTGCCATCGCCCGTTTTTGGGAAGAAGTCATGCCGCCGATTTACCATGGCATCGTCCGCTCGGTTGCCAATATGCCAGGAAGGGAAATTACCCAGAACGCACGCTTGTTTGCGGCTGTGACGCAAGCCTCGGACGATGGGCTGATTGCGGTGTTCGACGCGAAATATCACTATGGTTTTTGGCGGCCAGTGACGGCGATCCGCAATGGCGATAGCGACGGTAATGATGCCACGGAGCGTGATGCAGCGTGGCTGCCTTTTATTGATACACCGATGCATCCGGAATATCCGTGCGCGCATTGCATCGTTTCCGCCGCCGTCGGCACGGTGCTGCAAATTGAAATCGGCGACAGTCAAACACCGGTGCTAACAACGACCAGTGCTGCTGCGGGTGGCGTGGCGCGCAGCTGGACGAAGCTAGACGATTTTATGCAAGAAGTTGCCAATGCACGCATTTATGATGGTGTGCACTACCGTAATTCCGGTAAAGTGGGTTCCGAGATGGGGCGGAAGATTGCTCATCTGGCTGCTGAGAAATACGCATTGAAAACAAAATAAACCGGAGAAACCCAGTGGCGCAAGGCCACGCTTTTCCAGAATAGAACTCATTTTTTCCGGAAGATTAAATCCCATACACCGTGCCCGAGCTTGATTCCCCGTTGCTCGAACTTGGTCAATGGCCGGTAATCCGGCCGTGGCGCATAGTCTGCTGCGGTATTGCCGAGCTGTGTTTCCTGGCTCAGTACATGCAATATTTGCTCAGCATAATCTTCCCAGTCGGTAGCCGCATGGATATACCCACCCGGTTTCAGATGGCTGCATAAACGGGCGGCCAAATCCGATTGGATCAATCGGCGTTTGTGGTGTCGGGCTTTTGGCCAGGGATCGGGAAAAAAGATATGAACACCATCCAGACATGCAGCCGGTAGCATATGCTGCAAGACTTCCACGGCATCATGCTGAATGATGCGCAAATTCATCAATTCCAGTTGTTCGATTTGATTGAGCAAACTGCCCACGCCGGGCGTATGCACTTCGATGCCCAGATAATCATTCTCCGGATGCGATTGCGCGATGGTTGCTGTGCTTTCGCCCATACCGAAGCCGATTTCCAGAATTTTAGGCGCTTCACGGCCAAAGACCCGATTGAGATCGAGCAGGTCTTCGCTGAATGGAATGCCGTATTGCGGCAATAGGGTTTCGCAGGCGCGGCGTTGCGCATTGGAAACACGCCCTTGACGAAGGACGAAACTGCGGATGGTCTGCGGCATGAACTGATGACGTGGCAATATAAAGCGGAATGGTTATTCGGATTTTCCGCCTGCCGGTTTTCCAGGAGCTTTTTCAGTACGGGCAATGACGCCTTCCGTCGGCGAGCTGGGGCTGGCGCTGTAGAGCTTTTTCGCCATGCGTCCGGCCAGATAGGCTTCACGCCCAGCTTCGACGGCTTTACGCATTGCCGATGCCATTAGCACCGGATGTTGCGCGGCAGCAATCGCGGTGTTCATCAAGACACCATCGCAACCCAGTTCCATTGCAATGGTTGCATCCGATGCTGTACCGACACCAGCATCGACTAGCACCGGAATCTTGGCATTGTCGATAATGATTTGCAGATTCCATGGATTCAAAATGCCCATGCCCGAGCCAATCAAGGAGGCCAATGGCATCACGGCGACACAGCCCATGTCTTCCAATTGCTTGGCGATGATCGGATCATCCGAGGTATACACCATCACCTGAAAGTCCTCTTTGATGAGAATTTCCGCGGCTTTCAGCGTTTCCACCATGTTTGGGTACAGCGTTTTCGGATCGCCCAATACTTCCAGCTTGACCAGGCTGTGACCATCGAGTAGTTCACGCGCCAGCCGCAACGTGCGCACCGCATCGTCGAGGGTGTAACAACCCGCGGTATTAGGCAGCAAGGTATATTGCGAGGGCGGTAGCACATCCAATAGATTGGGCTCACCGGCATTTTGCCCGATATTCATGCGCCGGATTGCGACGGTAATGATTTCAGCGCCGCTCGCTTCAACCGCCGCGCGTGTTTCGTTGAAATCCTTGTATTTACCCGTACCGACCAGTAAACGGGATGTATAGGTTTTACCGGCAATAACTAAATTATCCATGAAATTCTTTTAATATCGATGTGTATTAATTAAGCAGCGGAACTTAACCGCCACCGACGGCAACGACAACTTCCAGCTGATCGCCATGAACCAGCATTTGTTGCGGAAACTGGCTGCGCGGCACGATTTCGCCATTGCATTCGATGGCAATCCGTTTGCCGTGCAACGCAAGGTGGTCGATCAGTTGTGCTACGTTAATCGGCCCTTCAAATTGTTGCGGTTGTCCATTAATAGTGAGTTGTATCATGGAAGAAAAACTAGAATTGATATTTCAGGTTAGCTGGATGAACAATCAAAAATCCGCTTGGATTTTATCATGTGGGGCACGTGGTTTTGGAATAATTTGTTCGCGCGGTCAATCAGCATGCAGGATGAGAAAACTATTCGAGTCAATCCGGTTATTCATGCCGAAAGCATGAAATGAGGCCTAAAAGTAGCTCAACTCCTGAATTAATATCCATGTATTTGCAAGGTTTTTTGCCGATAATAAAACCTGTTGGTGAAAAACCTTGATTCGAACCGGTGTCATCTTGATCATTGGATTGAAACGAGAAATGTGCCTGCAAAATAATGCCATTCACGTAGAAATAATTTAGGAGATTCGTATGTTGAAAGATATAACAGTGAAAACGGAGCTGATCATTGTGATCGGTCTTCTGTCAGTATTGCTGGTTGGTATTGGCGCGCTAGGTTTGCATGGAATAAAGCAATCGAATGAAGGATTAAGAACGGTTTATCAGGATCGTACGGTGACTGCGGTCGATCTGGCGACAATTAACGATATTTGGGAAGTTGTGCGTAAGAATGTTACCGCTGTGGCCAGCACAAAAAGTACGGAATTAGCGAAAGAAAAATCAGAAGAAACAGCTAAGACGATTAAACGCGCTGAAGAAATTTGGGCGAGGTTTATGGCGACTGAATTGACTACCGTAGAAGAGCAGCTTGCTCAGGAAAAATTGCGATTGCATGCAGCCTATGTCGCGGCAGTTAATAAAATATTCACGATGGCCATGGCCGGAGATTTCGATGGCGCGGCAAAAAATTTCAAGGAAGAGGCAGAACCGCTGTTTTACCGCTTGCACGAAACGATTTACAGCATGATTACTTTGCAGGGGAACGTTGCGGCTGAAGAATATGAAAGCGCAGTAAGCGATTACAACTCCATTTTCATGACCATGATTGTTGCGATTAGTTTGGGAGTGTTGCTTGCGTGTGTGCTCGGATACATTCTGCTGCGTGGTATTGTAAAACCGCTGAATGAGGCGATTGCTATTGCCGGTGCCGTTGCTGCGGGTGATTTATCGACCAAGATCGAGCCCCGTTCGACGGTTAATGGATTTGGCCGTTTGATTAACGCGCTGAAAGCGATGAATGATAACTTGGTCGAACTGGTAGGAAAAGTGCGGTTGGATGCGAATCTGATCCAAACATCCGCCGGTGAGATCGCATCGGGCAATTCGGATTTAAGCCAGCGCACTGAAGAGCAAGCATCCAGTCTGGAAGAAACCGCATCTTCAATGGAAGAGCTGACTTCGACCGTCAAGCAAAATGCGGATAATGCGCGACAGGCTAATCAACTGGCTGTGGGCGCTTCCGAAGTTGCGGTGAAGGGAGGCGCGGTAGTCGGTCAAGTAGTGCAAACCATGAGCTCGATTAGTGAAAGCTCGAAGAAAATTGTCGACATCATCAGTGTCATCGACGGCATCGCTTTTCAAACTAACATATTGGCACTCAATGCTGCGGTTGAAGCGGCACGTGCCGGCGAACAAGGCCGAGGATTTGCGGTGGTGGCCACTGAAGTTCGCACGCTGGCGCAGCGTTCCGCGACAGCAGCGAAAGAGATCAAGGAACTGATCAATGACTCGGTAGCGAAAGTGGAAGATGGCACGCGCTTGGTCGATGAAGCGGGTGTTACGATGAATGAAGTCGTCACCGCAGTCAAACGCGTAACAGACATCATGAACGAGATTTCCGCCGCATCGCAGGAACAACATGCCGGAATTGAACAAGTTAACCAGGCAGTCACGCAAATGGATGAAGTGACGCAGCAGAATGCGGCCTTGGTTGAACAGGCGGCATCAGCGGCTGAGTCCATGGAAGATCAGGCGAAAGCGCTTGCGCAAGCGGTCAGTCTATTCAAATTATCGGAAAGCGGCGATTCCAGCATTGCCAAACCAGTCAAAAGAAGTAACCGGCCGGTTGCAAAATTACCGAATCGCGGCCCAGCGACTAAATCCGCACCAGCAGCTGAACCAGTCTCAACAGCTTCACCTCGTAAAATAGCGGCCAATGGTGATAGTGATTGGGAAGAGTTCTAAACGTAATTATTTTTAAGAGCAAAAAGTGGCGGATTGATTGGGCAGTGCGAATAATCGCACCTGGTAAAGCTCTGGATACCACGGCCCAAAGCTTCAATAAAGCAATGGCAGTGAATGAAAACGCCTGTGCAATGCACAGGCGTTTTATTTGGTAAATTTATAAAAGCTGGAAATTATGTTGATTTCTCAGTACTTAAGTTTTTTAAAAAATCTTTGAGATGCAAAATTCTCTCTTTGGTTCTTGATTCTAAACAATATAGCGGATTCACACCGAGGTTTAAACAGTCTGAGTTTTTGAACCTGTTCCAATGCCGTTGAGAAGTTATAAAGTTTTCCTTATCTTCATCAGTAAGTTTCTCCATTAATTGTTTTTGAGTGTTTTTCAACTCTATCAATGCGGCTTGATACCGCTCCATTTCAGAACTTTGCGCATAAGTTAAACTCGAGAGCGATAATCCAAAACCGCCAAACAGAAAAACCAATAGATATTTATAAACAGTTCTCTGCATCTTTATTTCCTCCATTTTGGTGTCGCAAGTCAATTGCTCCGGAACCTGAATATTTTTTCAATCAATTTAAAAATAAATCAGACTCAATACTAAAGATTGATTGCTTCACAAAAAGTTCACAATTCTAACTATTGTTACGTCAAATTAACTCCCAAGAATCGCGCCGCCGACTGGCGCGAGACATATTCAGGGCAAAATCCGAAACGCGTTTCCGACCTTACTGCCGCGCGAACTTTTTTTCTGCTATTCCTTATAGCTAAGTTGGTTTATATTTTTATTTGCCTGCCGCTAAGTTCTCGATAATTATTATTTCGGATGTTTAAATATGATTAACGTTCAGGCAATTTTTGTAGAATCACTCACTCATTCAGTGAATGCAGTGCTGAATCAACCTTTAGTTCCATATCTTGCTATCGGTTTTTTAACATTGGCTTTTTTATTACTGCTTTTGAAGCTCACGCGGATATCGCTTGGCAGGTTTGTTGATTTTAAATACAAATCTTTAGGGAGATTGTTCTCTGAGGCTGAACAATGTTTTTTTTACGTATTAAAACAGTCGTTATCTGATCAGTACGAAATCTTCGCAAAAGTACGTATTGCAGACATACTGACCCCAGACCACGCACTAAATCGGAGAAGCTGGAAGTCCGCATTTTTCAAAATTTCATCCAAGCATTTTGACTACGTGCTTTGCGACAAAGAAACGCTTGCTGTAGTTGCCGTTATTGAATTGGATGATCGAAGCCATGAATTAAGCAAAGTACGCAGCAGGGACGTTTTCGTCCAAGAAGCCTGCAGAACTGCCGGCCTGAAACTGCTTCGTTTTCCTTGCCGTAAAAACTATCACATTCAGACCGTACGGGAAAAAGTAATAAATTCTCTGAATTCTCCCGCGTAATCCCGAGTGCTACTAATTTGTCTGTTGCCGGTGGCGCCACGAAGAAATGCACAGCTGCCATATTTCAAGTAGCGAAAACAATTCCAGTTCCGAGTAATTGCTCATTGGCATTGCATAAATTCCAGTTTTTTACGCTGGTATTACAATTCCAAAGTAAAAGATAGTTGAGTAATAATCATTATTCACAGCTTTCGCCGTGAATTGTTCGAGTGAAAGTAAATACTGACGACAAACCCGACCATTAATAGATAGAAACGTACCGCATGAAAAAAATCATCTTGTTTTTATTCGTTTCATTAATCGTTTATGCCACTTTCTTTACGGAGAAAGACCGGCTGGATAGGGAAGTGAAGCGGCTTTGTGCGATTGATGGTGGAATCAAGGTGTATGAGACGGTGAAGTTGCCGACGGAGAGATTTGAGAAAGATGGTTCTATACACATTCCATTCAAACAAATAGCAGAACCGGATCATGAGTATTACTACGAATCATCTCAGTATTTTTTTGTTGAAGGAAATCCATCAATGTGGCGAAACCATTATATGGTTTATCGGATATCTGATAATAAATTGCTTGGTGAATCATCAAGTTACTCAAGGCATGGCGGAGATATCCCAGGGCCTTGGCACGGATCATCATTCAGATGCCCTGAGAAAGCAGATATAACCAATTTGAGTATGCAAATTTTTATCAAGGAATGAGGAGGCAGTTGTGAGTAGTCATACCGACTATTTAAAGAAGCTGAATTTTCTGCTAAGCAAGTCAGCGCCTTTGCCAATACTTATCGTGTAATTACTCAATACAACGATGCCACCGGCTTATCAGTAACAGTAGTGTTTACCGATGCCGACAACAATACTTTTTTTGCTATTCGTGGCACTGAAGCTTCCTATCCAATGGATTTGTTGACGGATCTGATTGATATGACGCGGCTAGGTAGAACAGCGCTACAGCCGGAATATATTAGCCTTAGGGGCAAAGTTGTCGAGTGGCTTGAAAACGGAACACTCCCGCAAGATTTCACCTTGACTGGCGACAGTTTGGGTGGATTCCTGGCTGCGGGGCTTGTTGCAGAGCCTGTTTTGGCCGATCACATTTCGCATGCTTATATGCTTAATAGTCCTGGTGTCGGCGGTCATTCCGGTCCTTTTGCCATGGTTTATGCGATTTTGGATTTTCTCGGGGTTGTGCACCTGCCTTTTGACCAATCCAAAATCAGTAATATCGAAGCTGCAACCGGTTCAAAGTCAATTACTGGATTCGGTTTTGACATTGCTCCTTCAATCGATATTGTTATCGAAGACCAAATGGCTTCAGATATAAGTAATCTTCCCGGTGCGCGTAATCACAGCCAGCAAGCACTAATCGATGCTTATTCCCAATTGACATCTAACCTGGAGCAGGCACAACTCAACAAACTGATGGATGCTTCCGGTTCGACCAAGGATGTCAGTGGAGCATCCATCAGTAAAACGCTGGAATCCGACGTCGATGCGCTACGTGTCACTTTTTGAAACCTAGCTGCAAAAGAAAATTTTTCTTGTGTGTCACTGTGTCGAAACTCCAAACCTAGGATAAAGAATCGTTAAAAGATGCCCGTTAAATTCTGCTTTGACTGTAACTTGCTGCTGTAAGAGCGGGATTTTGTGATGGCGTTACTACCCTATGCCAATAGAGGCCTGTTATATGAAAAAAATCGTTTTGCTTTTGTTTGCATCATTGATCGTATATGCCACTTTTTTTACGGAAAAAGACCGGCTGGATAGGGAAACAAAACGGCTTTGTGCAATTGATGGCGGAATCAGGGTGTATGAGACGGTGAAATTGCCGGCGGAGAGATTTGATCAGTATGGGCAGATACAAATTCCAGCCGAATGGTTGGCCAAACCGGAAGATGAGTATTTCTATAAAGGCTCTACAAGTTATCTAATCAAGGGAAACCCAGAGTTGCTGCAATTACGCACTTTGATGTATCGCAAATCTGACAATAAATTACTTGGCGAAAGCACGGTTTATATGAGACGTGGCGGTGGCATACCAGGGCCTTGGCATATGCCAGCGTTTATCTGTCCTCAAAAAACAGATGTGGATATGAAAGAGCAAATATTTATCAAGGAATGAGGAGAGAATTGTGAGTCAACAAGCCGAATATTATAAACAGGCAGAATTAGCTTTAGCAGTATATGGAGATTTTGCTACGAATGAGCCAACTCGGCAGGAATTAGTAGCCGCAGAATTTTCTGAAACACAGGCTGATGCTTTCATTCTCAAATACCGTATAGTAGCCCAATACGCCGATGCCACAGGTCTCTCAGCAACGGTGTTTGCCGATTCTGACAAAAATACCTTTCTTGCCGTCCGAGGTACCGAGCAAACTGATATCAGAGATTTTGCAACTGGGGTTTTTGACATCATGTTGTTTGGCAGTACGCAGCTACATCCTCAATATAATAGTCTTAAGACCAAGATTACTGAATGGCTGGGAAACGGCACACTTTCTCCGGCATTTACTGTTAGTGGGCATAGCATGGGTGGTTTTCTGGCAACAGGCCTTGTTAATGATCCTGACTTCGCCAGTAATGTTTCACATGCTTATCTCTACAACACACCAGGACTGGGTGGTTTTCTAGGACCTTCCATAAATACCGTGCTGGGTTGGATAGGTTTTGCCGAAGCATATGACCAATCAAAAATCAGTAATATCGAAGCTGCAACTGGTTCAAAGCCAATTACAGGATTAGGCTTTGACGTTGCTCCTCCAATCGACATCATCATTGAAGATCAAATAGCTCCAGATATAAGCAACCCTCCCGGTGCGCGCAATCACAGTCAGCAAGTATTAACTGATACTTTAGCCATCCATTCAGCTTATTCACAATTAGCACCGGGTTTGAGTCAGGAACAGCTCAACAAACTAATGGATACTTTCGGTTCGACCAAGGATGTCAGTGGAGCATCCAACAGCAAAACGCTTGAATCCGCCGTCGATGCATTGCGCGTCATTTTGCTGAATCCCGAGCATGGCAAGATTGCTCTTAGCGATAATCAGAAGACCGAAACGGGTAATCGCGACAAGTTCTATGAAAATCTCTATGCATTACAAAAAAGTGACCAGTTTAAGGAATTAGCAGGCAAGGTTCAGTTGACGCTGGTATCCGAATTATTCTCCCGCCTGATTACGCATCGATTCTAAGTGCCACCATAGCATCGCACTGGGGCTAATATTTCCAACGCCACTTGGGATGGGTCAAGAAATGTTTTTAAAATTTTTCAAGCACCTATCCCAATAAGGCATTCCTTCAAACCGCTTAACCAAGAAATCGACGAATGCCCGCACACGCTGCGAGAGATGGCGGGTTTGCGGATAAATAGCGTAAGCGGCAAGTTGTGAGTAGCGATATTCAGTCAATAGCGGCACCAATGCGCCGCGCTCGATTTCCCGGTATACGATAAAGGCCGGCATCAGCACGATACCCAATCCGTCGACGGCGGCATTGCGAAGAAATTCGCCATTGCTGGCTTTCAGGTAAGGCGTGATCCGGGTTTTGATCAATTGTCCTGCGGCATCGTAGATGTTCCAGTTGTCGATGTTACTGATCAGGTTATACACCAGGCAGCGGTGTTTGATGAGTGCTTCCGGCGATTCCGGTTCGCCCATGCGTTCGAGGTAAGCCGGGCTTGCGCACATGACGGCTTGAATGGGAGCCAGGCGGCGCGCAATCAGGCTTGAATCGGGCAAGCTGGCAATGCGGATGGCGAGGTCAAAACCATCGGCCAGTAAATCCACATGGCGGTCGTTAAAATCCAGATCGAATTCGATTTCCGGATGGGTTTGCAAGAACTCGTTGATGGCGGGTCCCAGGTGCATCAAACCAAAGCTCAGGGGCACCGCTACTTTCAGGCTGCCTTTTAATGCACCATGAAATTGCGAGGTGGCGTGCTCGGCTTCGAGGATGTCCGCCAGAATGCGCACCGATTGCTGATAAAAAGCACGTCCGCTATCGGTCAGATTCATTTGCCGGGTGGTGCGGTGAAACAATTCCACGCCGAGGTGTTCTTCGAGTTCCTTCAAGCGGCGGCTAACTACCGATTTCGCCACATCCATGCGATCGGCAGCGGCGCTGATGCTACCCGCTTCGACGACGCGCACGAAGGCGTTCATATTCTCATATCGATCCAT
>MSXT01000014.1:39929-48098 GCA_002083595.1 Proteobacteria bacterium ST_bin16
ACAACGATGATAATGCTCCCTGTCAACCGATCACAACGATGAATCACAATAAAGGAGAAAGTCATGGATACAGCAGTGAATTCTGTACGAATAATCCCGGCAGTGGCCGTGCCGGAAGGCGCCGGTGTGACCGTATACCGCACGATTGGATCCCCGGTGTTGCGCGATTACGATCCGTTTTTGTTGTTGGATCACATCAGTAGCGATAAACCGGAAGATTATAAGGCGGGTTTTCCGTCCCATCCGCACCGCGGATTTACCACGTTTACCTATATGATCGACGGTCATATGGAGCATCAGGACAACATGGGCAATAGCGGTGATTTGGGCCCCGGTTCAGCGCAATGGATGAAAGCGGCCAGCGGCATTATTCATTCGGAAATGCCAAAACAGAAGAATGGCTTGATGCGTGGATTCCAGCTGTGGATCAACCTGCCCGCAGCGCATAAGATGGATCACCCGGAATATCAGGAATATCCCGCGGAAGCTTTTCCCATGGTCAAAACGCAGGATTATACGGTGAAAGTTTTAATCGGACGCTTTGCCGATACGGATGCGCCGATTACGGATGATCTGACCGGAGTGTCTTATTACGATGTGCAGGTGCAGCCTGGTAAACATTTTCAACACCGCCGGTCGGCCGGGAATAATAGCTTTCTTTATGTTTTTGAGGGCGATGGGCAATTGGGCGAGCAGCGTGTGCCGCTGCATTCGTGGGTGCCACTGGGTGTGGATGATGGTTCGTTTGACTTCGTTGCCGGGAGAAAGGGTGCGCGTCTGCTGGTTGTCAGCGGCAAGCCGATTGGTGAACCGGTGGCGCGGTATGGTCCGTTTGTCATGAATACCCGGGAACAAATAGATCAGGCGATGCAAGATTTTCAGTCCAACAATTTTGTGCGTGATCGTGCATGGATTAAACGTAATCAATAACACTTTTAAGGAGATTATCATGGAAAAAATCAGTCAATTCGTTGCGCGTGTCTTTCTGGGGCAAATTTTTTTGCTGTCCGGATTTTTTAAAATCAACGGCTATGAAGGCACGCAGGGGTATATGGAAGCAATGGGTGTGCCGGGCATGCTGCTGCCGTTGGTGATAGCGCTTGAAATAGGGGGCGGTCTGGCGATTGTGGCGGGATGGCAGACCCGATGGGTATCGATTGCGCTGGCTGCATTTACGTTGGCGGCTGCGGCAATTTTTCACAGCAATTTATCGGATCAAATGCAGATGATCATGTTCCTGAAGAATATTGCGATAACCGGCGGATTCATACTGCTGGCCGTGCATGGTGCAGGAGGATACAGCCTGGATAACCGTCGCAGCAAGTCATAAGAAATGGGGTGTTTTTTGTTTCCGATAGCTCGAATTCTAATACGATTCTTGTTTGGTTATTCCGGATAGAATTTACGTAAAAATCGAATTTACGCTTTATTTTGATTGTTACAAATTCTATGGATGTTTAGTTGAGCAATTCAATCTGCTGGTCTGGTAGTAAGGTTTTGCATTACACGTAGGTTCGCCAGAGCACATGCTTGGCATATTGTGTCAGCTAAGGAGTTTCTGAATAATTGTCATTTCGAGCATAACGAGAAATCTGTCATGTTGATTCGCAAAGATTCCTCACTGTGTTCGGAATGACAAAAATGAGTTAATCAGCGTTTCCCTAAGGCGCATACAACCTGAAAAGACTACTCAGCTTGTATGTCGCCAGCCAAGTAGCAACGTTGCCATTGGAAGAATCACGGCTCACCGCCACCATAGTCCTCAGAAATGCAGTCACCTATCTGGAAAATAAGGATATTACCTATATACAACATGAATTCATGAGCTTAGTCTTGATAGCTAACATCAAACACTAAGGAAAATCATGAACAATAACTGCTCAAAACTTAAACGCATTACAATATTTCTCGTTGGTATTTCTGCAGTCTCATTTCCATTTACGTCAAGTGCAGGTTGGTCAATTATAGGGTTAGACAGGGCAATCGCTTACCCTAACGATATCAACAATTCCGGGCAGGTGGTGGGGAATGCTGACACTAACGACGACGGCTACGCTCATGCTTTCATTACGGGTGCAAACGGTGTAGGGATGACCGACCTGGGTACTCTAGGTGGAAATCAGAGCGGTGCTACTGGGATAAACGATTCCGGGCAGGTAGTGGGTTGGGCTTTAACTAACAATGGCAGCAATCATGCTTTCCTCTTTAGCGGCGGCGTAATGACCGATCTTTCACTGCTGGCTCCGGTCGTGGCAGACGGATGGACTGAACTTCACGCTCAAGCAATCAACGACAATGAACAGATAGTTGGGTGGGGATGGCATAATGGCACGGAACAAGCATTTTTACTTTCGTTTGGTACATCTCTTCCTATTCCCGAACCAGAAACCTACATCATGTTGCTGACAGGTTTAGGATTGCTTGGTTTCATGGTGCGTCGTAGGAAATAATGCTAGGAGGGCTCTGAATAATTGTCATTTCGAGCATGGCGAGAAATCTATACTGTTGATTTGCAAAGATTCCTCACTGTATTCAGCATGACAAAAATGAATTAATCAACGCTTCCCTAGTTCTGACAAGTGAACAACTACTTGATCGTTTTTGTATTATCCATAGCGTGGATGATGACAGTCCGGATGATCGTAGCAGCAAATCATAAATCCTAGCAATAGTCTTCATTGGTGTTGAAGCCCGGTTGGTTGCACTCGGGTTTTTCATTGGTTATGGCTTGTATCATGTGGTATAACAGACTAAACTTGGCTCCGGCAATGGGTGCTTAAATCGAATTTAGGCGACTGAATTTTCTACTTTAGAATCTCCCGCATGGAAGCGAAATTGCAAAATAAACGCCCCAAGCATCTGAATCTGTTCAAGATCAAACAACCGCTGCCGGCGGTGGTTTCCATTTTGCATCGCATCAGCGGTGCATTGCTGTTTTTCCCCGGTATTCCTTTACTGTTGTGCGGTTTGCAAATGCTGCTGCAATCGCCGCAAAGTTTTGAGGTTGCGCAGGAATATGTGCGCGATCCGATGATTAAACTTGCACTATTGCTTCCTCTGTGGTTTTTTCTGCATCATCTGTGCGCCGGTATCCGCCATGTCATGTTGGATTTGCAAATCGGTATAGTATTGGCGCAAGCGCGTACCAGCAGCAAGCTGGTGTTGGCGGCCGGATTTGTTTTGACGGCATTAATCGGATGGCAGCTATGGTGAGGCCATCGAGACTTGCCGTAACGGGCGCGCACTATGGCCTGAAGGATTGGCTAGCGCAACGTGTGACAGCGGTGCTGATGGTGATTTATCTGATTGTGCTGACAGCGGTATTACTGGTTGCCGCGCCGCAGGATTATGCCGCTTGGAAAGCTGTATTCAGTCATGCAGGGTTGCGCATCGCCACCTTGGTATTTTTCATTTGTCTGTTCTGGCATGCTTGGGTCGGCATGCGCAATATTCTGATGGACTACGTGCATGCCACGGCGACTCGCCTGACTGTGCAAATTGCCGTCATCACCGCTTTGCTGTTTTATCTGATATGGGCTACGGAAATATTGTGGAGTTGATGTGGCAATAACCAAAAGAAAATTTGATGTGGTCATCGTAGGTGCGGGTGGTGCTGGGATGCGTGCGGCGTTGCAGTTATCCGAAGCCGGATTGAAAGTGGCGGTGCTATCCAAAGTTTTTCCCACCCGTTCGCATACCGTTTCGGCGCAAGGCGGGATTGCCGCAGCTTTGGGAAATGTAACCGAAGACCATTGGCATTGGCACATGTACGATACCGTCAAAGGCTCCGATTACCTGGGCGACCAGGATGCCATCGAATTCATGTGCCGTCAGGCCAATGAAGTCGTGTATGAGCTGGAACATTTCGGCATGCCATTCGACCGGCTGGAAAATGGCAAGATTTATCAACGCCCGTTCGGCGGACAATCGCAGAATTTCGGTGGCGCGCAGGCAACACGTTCCTGTGCAGCGGCGGATCGTACCGGTCATGCGCTATTGCACACACTGTATCAACGCAATGTCAGCGCCAATACCCAGTTCTTTGTCGAATGGATGGCGCTGGATCTGATTCGCGACGAACAAGGCGACGTGCTTGGCGTCACTGCGCTGGAAATGGAAACCGGTGAAGTTTCGATCCTGCAAGCCCGAGCCACTTTGTTTGCCACCGGCGGTGGCGGGCGGATTTTTCAAGCCAGCACCAATGCCTTGATCAATACCGGCGATGGTTTAGGGATGGCGGCGCGCGCCGGCATACCGCTGGAAGATATGGAATTCTGGCAATTCCATCCGACCGGTGTTTACGGCGTGGGTGTTTTGATCAGCGAGGCCGTGCGCGGGGAGGGTGGTTATTTACTGAACAAGGAAGGCGAACGTTTCATGGAACGCTATGCCCCCCATGCCAAGGATCTGGCCAGCCGCGACGTGGTATCGCGCGCCATGACGACGGAAATGAAGGATGGGCGAGGTTGTGGCGAAGAAAGCGATCATTTGCTGTTGAAATTGGATCATCTGGGCGCGGAAGTCATTAAAACCCGCTTGCCCGGCATCCGTGAATTGGCGATGAAATTTGCGCATGTCGATCCGATCAACGAACCGATTCCGGTTGTGCCGACTGCGCACTACATGATGGGCGGCATACCGACCAATTATTTCGGCCAAGTGGTAGCGCCGTATAAAACCGGCCCGGAAGAGGTCGTGTCGGGATTTTACGCCGTTGGCGAGTGTGCTTGCGTATCGGTGCATGGCGCCAACCGCTTGGGTACCAATTCGCTGCTTGACCTGGTCGTATTTGGCCGTGCCGCAGCCAATCAGATTATAGAAGACTTGAAAATTCATCCACACCATAAGCCATTGCCGGAGAATGCCGCGGATAGGACTTTGAATCGCCTGACGCGCTTGGAAAATCAGAAAGACGGCGAGAATGTCGCGCAAGTCCACGCCGCTCTCGCAAAGACGATGCAAACCTACTGTGGCGTGTTTCGCTTTGAAGACATGCTGCAAAAGGGCGTGGAAAAAATTCTGGAAGTCGGTCAGCGCGTGGGGCAAACGGAAATTAAGGATAAAAGCGCAGTGTTTAATACCGCGCGGATCGAAGCGCTGGAATTGGATAATCTGAAAGAAGTCGCGATCGCCACCATGATTTCCGCCGAAGCCCGGCGCGAAAGCCGCGGCGCGCATGCCCGTGACGATTTTCCCGGACGCGATGACGTCAAATGGTTAAAGCATACATTATTTTTCAGCGAAGATAACCGGCTGGATTACAAACCGGTGCGGCTGAAGCCGATTACGGTCGAGTCTTTTCCGCCGAAAGCCAGAACGTATTGAGAGTTTACAAACAGAGTATTACCGCACGATCAGCGCGCTTGGATGCTGAATCAGCATGGTGTAATTATCTTTGTTGCGCGCCACCCAGCCGCGGATTTCCAGCGGTTTCCCCACGTAATTTGCAAGCTCGGGAAATAACTTGAGATTACTATTGGCGACGCGGATGTCGACTTTGTCGTTAAAGAGCAAGCGGGTAAATTTACGGCTTTTTTTGATCGCTACCGGGGTTCCGGTAAACCGCTGCCAGCCTTTGGTGTGATTGGCGATTTCGGTGATGGGGCGGGATTGGTACTCCGGCATGGACCATATGCCAAGCTTTTGTTTCTCGGCGTATTGTTGTGCTTGGATCAGCTTGTCGCTATAGCGGCCGTTAGGCGGGATGATGCTGATCGTGGCCAGACCGCTTTCCATTAAAGCCAGATTGACGTGTTTGCCATTTGGCAAAAATACATGCGCCAGCAGACGCTTGTACTTATCCCGCTTCACTTGATCAAATTCCAGATAGACCTGATTGTCCCGCAATTGATTCTGCAGCCATTTTTTTGCGGCTACTCCGCCCGGTTCTTCGCTACGATGACGGCTTTCGATTTCCGGTGTGTTGACTCCCAGTAGGCGAACTTGTTTTCTGCCTTCCAGGATGATCGTGTCGCCATCGTACACCCGGGTGACTTGATGCAGTTGGCGGCTGGGCTGGCCGGTGATTTTGACCGTTTGGGCATTGGCCGAGGGGGTATCGGAATAAGTGACCCGTCCTTGTGCATCGACACTACGGTAAATCCCGCTAGCCGGTGCTACGGTTGCAGCGAGACTGAAAAGCAGAAAAAGCAGGCGGGCCGGTTTGCTGCGGAACATGGGTTGTTTAGGCTGAATACGATTTAAGTATCGGGATCATCAGGTAAAAGCTGTGTTGTGTTTTCTTTATCCGGGCAGCAGAATTTTGCAGTTTATGCGATTCACTAACGGATAGAATTTCAAAAAACATAAAAATCGCCTGGTGAAATCTAATATAGCGCAATATTCTTGAGGAAAGTGGATTAAAATTGCCCCTTACAAAATTAAGTGAAAATTTAACCAATGCATTCTGTATTATTTCAGCGCCAACAGTAGATTCAATCATCGCAATAACGGCCATTTCCGGATTTTCCCTTTGTTTATTTAACTGTGCAGCATGACATCTGAAAATTTAATTGAAGTCAGCGGATTGAATTTTTCCTACGATACGCGCGCGATTCTGAAAGGCATCGATATGACGATGCAGCGCGGGAAAGTGATCGCTATCATGGGTGGCAGCGGATCGGGGAAAACCACGCTACTTCGCTTGATAGGCGGCACAATCCAGCCGACTTCGGGTTATGTGAAATTCGCCGGAAAAGTGGTGCATGAGCTGGATCGCGATGCATTGTTCAAACTGCGCCGCAAGATGGGCATGTTGTTCCAGTTTGGCGCACTATTTACCGACTTGTCGGTATTTGACAATGTGGCGTTTCAGATGCGCGAGCATACCAATTTGCCGGAATCAATGATTCGTGACCTGGTGCTAATGAAACTGCACGCTGTGGGTTTGCGCGGTGCACAACATTTGATGCCCAATGAATTATCCGGCGGTATGGCGCGCCGCGTTGCGTTGGCGCGTTCCATCGCACTGGATCCGATGCTGATTATGTACGACGAGCCGTTCACCGGATTGGATCCGATTTCGCTGAGCGTGATTGGCAATCTGATCCGCCGTTTGACGGATGCGCTCGGTATGACTTCGATTGTGGTTACCCATGATGTGCAGGAATCGCTGAAAATTGTTGATTATGTTTACTTTATCGCGGATGGCGTGATCGCAGCCGAAGGCACACCGAAAGAAGTGCGCGAATCCGTTGCGCCGTTTGTGCATCAGTTTGTGCATGGTGAGGAGGATGGGCCGGTGCCGTTCCATTATCCGGCGCAATCCTACCGCAAGGATTTGAATCTGGAGAAAGCTCTTGCCTAGACGTATTGTATCCGGTATTCAACATATCGGGCATCGCGTGATTGAAAGTGTCTGGCGGCTGGGCGTCGCCAGCCGCTTTTTCATCCTGGTGCTGTTAAAATCCGGCACCAGCTTGCGCCGTTTCAATCTTGTCATACGGGAACTGTATTTCACCGGCGTGTTATCGCTGATCATCATTGTCGTGTCAGGACTCTTTGTCGGCATGGTGCTCGGGTTGCAAGGCTATGAAACATTACAAAAATACGGTTCGGAATCCGCTGTCGGCACCTTGGTGGCATTGTCGCTGGTGCGCGAATTGGGTCCGGTCGTGGCTGCATTGTTGTTTGCCAGCCGCGCAGGTTCCGCGATCACCGCCGAAATCGGTTTAATGAAAGCGACCGAGCAACTGGCGGCGATGGGCATGATGGCGGTTGATCCGATTGCGCGTGTGGTGGCGCCGCGCTTCTGGTCCGGCGTGATTTCAATGCCGTTTCTGGCAGCTATTTTTTCCGTCATGGGTGTTTTTGGCGGCTATCTCGTGACCGTGGTCTTCATCGGCGTGGATGAAGGTTCTTATTGGTCGCAAATGCAAAGCGCGGTGGATTTTCGCTTTGATATCATGAACGGTTTTATTAAGAGTTGTTATTTTGGCGTGGCGGTAACGGCCATCGCAGTTTTTGAAGGTTACGATGCACCACCGACGGCGGAAGGCGTTTCGGGCGCGACAACGCGTACCGTGGTGACGTCGTCACTGGTGATTTTGGGATTGGATTTTATTTTGACCGCTTTCATGTTTAGAGGAGTGAGTTAATGCAGCGGACAACGATGGATTTGTGGGTGGGATTGTTTGTGGTCATGGGCGTCATCGCGCTCATGATCCTGAG
>MSXT01000002.1 GCA_002083595.1 Proteobacteria bacterium ST_bin16
CCCGATGTCGACTTGATCGAAGGACTTTCTCCGGCCATCGCTATCGAGCAAAAAGCGACCTCGCACAACCCGCGTTCGACGGTCGGCACGGTCACGGAAATTCATGATTATCTGCGTTTGTTGTTCGCCCGCGTCGGCGATCCTTACTGTCCCGAGCACAATATCACGCTGACCGCGCAAAGCGTGTCGCAAATGGTCGATCATATATTGCAGCTGCCGCCCGATACCCGCCTGATGATCCTCTCCCCATTGATCGTGGAGCGCAAAGGTGAAAACACTGACTTATTCGATGAATTGCGCGCACAAGGTTTCGTGCGCTTACGGATCGACGGCGAAGTGCATGAAATCGACGCATTGCCCAAGCTGCAAAAAACCAAAAAACACACGATTGAAGTTGTGATTGATCGCCTGAAAGTTTCTCCGGATGCCAAACAGCGGCTCGCGGAATCATTTGAAGTGGCATTACGTCATTCCGAAGGACGCGCGCTGGCGGTTGAGATGGATAGCGGCCATGAACATTTGTTTTCCGCCAAATTCAGTTGCCCAGTATGCAGCTATTCGCTCTCCGAACTGGAACCGAGATTATTTTCATTCAATAACCCGCTGGGCGCTTGCACCAAGTGCGATGGCCTGGGGCAAATCACATTCTTTGATCCGTCACGTGTGGTCGCTTTTCCGCACCTTTCACTGGCGGCCGGCGCGGTCAAAAACTGGGACCGGCGCAATCAATTTTACTTTCAATTGTTGACCAGTCTGGCGGCACATTATCAATTCGATTTGGAAACGCCATTTGAAAATCTGGACGAACCGATTCGCAACATTATCCTGCATGGTTCCGGCAAGGAAAAAATCCATTTCTCCTATTTAACCGAGAACGGACGCAAGCAGCAAGAAACGCATCCATTTGAAGGCATTATTCCGAATCTGACGCGGCGCTACAAGGAAACCGAATCGCAAACCGTGCGCGAAGAACTGGCGAAATATCTCAATGCGCAAATCTGTCCGGAATGCCAAGGTACGCGCTTATGCCAAGCCGCGCGTCATGTGCATGTTGCCGGACAGGCAATTTATGAAATTAGCGCTTTCCCGCTCAAAAAAGCCAAACAATTCTTTGACCAGATTGCGCTAACGGGCCACAAACAATCGATCGCCGAGCGCATCGTCAAGGAAATCTCCAGCCGCCTGCAATTTCTCAATAATGTCGGATTGGATTATCTATCGTTGGACCGCTCAGCCGACACATTGTCCGGCGGCGAATCGCAGCGCATCCGTCTCGCCAGTCAAATCGGTTCCGGCCTGACGGGTGTCATGTATGTTCTGGACGAACCTTCCATCGGTCTGCATCAACGCGATAATAGCCGTCTGCTGGATACACTCAAAAACCTGCGTGACCTCGGCAATAGCGTCATCGTCGTCGAACATGACCAGGATGCCATACAAATCGCGGATTATGTCGTCGACATGGGGCCTGGTGCCGGTGAGCATGGCGGTTTCGTGGTGGCACAAGGCAGTCCGCAAGCGATCCAAGAGGACGATCACTCTCTGACCGGTAAATACTTATCCGGAAAATTATCGATCCACATCCCGGAGAAACGCCATGCACCGGATCACGACCGGATACTGCGGATTGAAGGCGCTTCCGGGAATAATCTCAAGAATGTTACGCTGAACCTGCCGGTTGGACTCTTTATCTGTGTCACCGGCGTTTCAGGATCGGGAAAATCCACACTGATCAATGAAACGCTGCACCGCGCGGTTGCCCGTCACCTGTACGCCAGCAACGCCGAACCCGCACCTTATCAGCAGATTGACGGACTGGCTTTTTTCGACAAAGTGATCAATATGGATCAAAGCCCAATCGGACGCACACCGCGCTCCAATCCGGCCACATATACCGGTTTGTTCACGCCGATCCGGGAGTTATTCGCCGGTGTGCCACAAGCGCGCGAACGCGGCTATGCACCCGGACGCTTCTCATTCAATGTCAAAGGCGGACGGTGCGAATCTTGCCAGGGCGATGGCGTCATCAAAGTAGAAATGCATTTTCTACCGGACATTTATGTCACTTGCGATGTCTGCCATGGCCGTCGCTATAACCGCGAAACACTGGAGATTCAATACAAAGGCAAAAATATTAACGAAGTGCTGCAAATGACGGTAGAAAATGCACATGAATTCTTCACACCGGTACCGGTGGTTGCCCGCAAACTGCAAACGCTGCTGGAGGTCGGTCTCGGCTATATTACCCTGGGACAATCCGCTACCACATTGTCTGGCGGAGAAGCGCAGCGGGTGAAATTATCGCTCGAACTATCCAAGCGCGATACCGGGCGCACGCTGTATATTTTGGATGAACCTACCACCGGCCTGCATTTCCAGGATATCGATTTACTGCTGAAAGTGCTACACCGGCTGCGAGATCACGGTAATACCGTGGTGGTCATCGAACACAATCTCGATGTCATCAAAACCGCCGACTGGATTATTGATTTGGGTCCCGAGGGCGGTGACGGGGGCGGATGCATTATCGCGGAAGGCACACCGGAAGACATTGCCGCCAATACAAACAGTTTTACCGGCCATTACCTGCAACCCATGCTGAAAAAATGAATCCGCGCGGCTATTTACTGGAAAGTTTTTCAGCCGCCGTGAAAGCTGCCGATCCCGCACATATCGTGCCGCAACATCTCCCCAATCCTCCCCCAGGCCGCACACTCGTTGTCGGCGCCGGGAAAGCGGCGGCTGCCATGGCGCAGGCGGTTGAAAATGCTTGGCCTGCGGGCGCACAGATCGACGGTTTGGTCGTCACGCGTTATGGACACGCGCTACCCACGCATAAAATTAAAGTCGTTGAAGCCGGGCATCCCATCCCTGATGATCATGGCACGCAAGCAGCACAAGAAATTCTCTCAATGGTTCAAGCATTAAGCGCTGATGATTTATTGCTCTGCCTGTTTGGCGGCGGCGGATCCAGCTTACTTTCCCTGCCCATAGCGGGCATTTCATTGCCAGATCTGAAAGAAGTGACGCAGCAATTATTACGCTGCGGCGCGAGCATTCAAGAAATCAACACGGTTCGCAAACATTTATCGGCTATTCAAGGCGGCAGGCTCGCAGCAGTCTGCAAAGCACAGGTACTGGCCTTGATCATTTCGGATGTTACCGGTGATGCCGCAACGCATATCGCTTCCGGTCCCTGCGCACCCGATCCATCCACCTTTTCCGATGCGCTTGCGGTACTGGAACGCTATGATCTGAATGTGCCGCCAGCAGTTAAGCGCATATTACTGGCAGGAAAAGCCGGTGCTGTGAATGAAACACCTAAGCCCGGTTCCGCTATTTTTACCCATGTCGAAAACCGCATCATCGCCAATGCACATCAATCACTGGTTGCAGCCGCCGAATATTTCCGTGGTATCGGGATTACACCTTTGATTCTGGGTGATACCGTTAGCGGTGAATCTCGCGAAATCGCCAAAAGCTACGCTGCATTTGCCAAAGAGATCCATCACCACCCACAGTGGTTAAAAAAACCTATCGTTCTATTATCGGGCGGCGAAACCACAGTCACGATCAAAGGTAAGGGCCGCGGCGGCCGCAATGCCGAGTTTTTGCTATCGCTATTGATAGAGCTTGCAGGCACTGGAGCGATTTACGCCCTTGCCTGCGATACGGATGGATTGGATGGCAGCGAAAACAATGCCGGTGCCCTCATTACACCGGATTCGTTTCATCGCGCGGAAAAACTTGGCTTAAATACTACAGCGTATCTGGCCAATAACGATGCCTACACATTTTTTCAGCAATTAAATGATTTAGTGATTACAGACCCAACCTTCACCAATGTGAATGATTACCGCGCCATTCTCATTCTTTGATTGAGCATGCATGATTCAGAGAATTCGTTGTTCGATTGCGGTCCACTTGTATTGATGACAATACCAGTCCTTGCTGAAACCATCTGGCGATGACATATTCATAGAATTGCTGGTTTCTCGGTGTCTTAAAATTCAGCGCTAATTTCTTACCACGCTCGGTCAGCAGCACATGCCCCAAATCCAGGTAATTACCAGCATCCCGCTGGAATCCTATTTTTGTTGGTTTACCGTCATAAAACAACCGCGTATGTTTGCCGTAGCCTTTCTTAATAAAACCATCGTTCTCAAATACAATCAGATCAATCTCTTCAATGCGCTTGAGTGTCGATCGGGTAATTCCTTGCTTCGTATAAATTTCATTTTCCACATCAAAAATAAGTGGCAGCAAGTCACCCTGAACCCATATAAATTGACAAAGTGCCTTAAAAATCAAGCCATCTTCCGCACTTAAATCCGATTGTTCAGATAAATCGTCTTGCAAATGAATTTTTTTTGAATGCGCTACTTTGGAAACAACAAATTGAACAAATGTTGTCCATAAATTACCCATTCTCATACCAGATTTGATGCTCTGATTTCGTTCTCTATTTCTTATCAACAACCTGAGATTCCGCTACAGATGGCTCTTGCTTGTGATCCTCTTTGATTTCTTCTGTTTGCTCATTCATTTTATTAGTGGATTTTGAAGTATCTTTCAATTTTCGCGCTTTAATCTCTTTGTTGATCTCGGCCAGAAATCCAATATTGTCTTTAAGTTGCTTATCACTTCTATACCAGGAGAAGCATGTCACTGCGCCCATAACGATCAATATCACGCTCATCACATCGATACCATCAAGAAAGATAAATGCGACTCCAGTAGAAATGGCAAACGCACCCAAAAGTGCTGTCAATAACCACATTTTTGAGCCCGCGCCCGAGCTCTTCCTTCGTTTATCCCATGCATCCAGATTGTCGCGCGTAGTAATCAGCTCTTCGTCAGTCCATTTCTTCATACTCATAACTGCAAATTCTCCTTTAAAAATCCTTCAATCTTTACTGAATTACAAATTTACAACCAGAAAAAGGCTAATAAGGATTTATTATATTTCTTTCTGACAATAAAAAAGGCACCAATCGGTGCCTTTTTTATGAGACTAAAACTTTCTTAGAAGTTGTGACGCATACCTATGCTATAGGTGTTGCTATCTCTAAACACAGCGTTTCTATCATCAACCATTGCACGTTGATAACCGCCAAAGAGGCTAGAACGTTTGCTGAGATTGTGGATTGCGCCAACGGTAAAGCTGCTTACTTCACGGCTTGATGCACCACCAGCCAATCCATGAGCATTTGTCATACCACCTTGAGCGATAAAGCTGGTATTACCCCAATCATATTGACCGCCAGCAAACCAGATGTTACCGTCACCGCCCCAGTTCATCGCTGAGTTGCATTGTCCACGTGAATCAGGTGAGCCCGTTGCTGGGTTACCTAACATACCGGCATTGGTACAAGTAGCTGCACCTACGGCATTGTTAATATTTTCATACTGGCCATTCAACTTGAAGTTTTGGAAGCTCCATGATGCACCACCACGCCAGATATGTTCGTTATTAACTAAAGCAGGATAGCCTGCATTACCTGTTCTTTGACGGGTACTGAGATTATCACGAGAATAACCACCAAATACGGCTAAATTATGACCTTGAAATTGAGCCTCGTATTTACCTGCAACTTGGAAGTCCCATTCACCATCTTCACCACCTGAATTTGACTGACTTCCAGCAAAGCTACCCGATGGAACGATAACATTTGCAGGATCTAATCTGTTAGAGTCACCTGGCATTAATATACCTGAGAAGCTAAAACCTTCGACTTTAGGTGAGTCATAGCGAGCTGCGCTATTTACGAAGCCATTTGCTCCTGATCCCAGACCATTTGCTGATGCTGACATAGTACCGCCACTACCTGATGCCTGGAGGGTTGTATATGCAAATGGATCAATAGTCATACCACCAGCGAAATCTTTAAATGGTGATTGAACGCGACCAAATTTTACTTCACCCCAATTGTCATTGGCCAATCCGACCCAACGCTCACGAGCAATGCCTAGAGCACCACTGCCTGTACTAAAACCATACTCAACATGCGCTTTTGCTTTTAAGCCAGCACCCAAATTTTCAGTAACGTGCATACCCCATCTGGAACGACCTGTATCGTCACCGATATGAGCCTGGCTACTTTGACCTTCTTTGTTCACTGTTGCATATTCAGCTTGCACACTACCGAACAGTGTTACGTTTGTTCCTTGTGCTGATGCAACCATCGGAGCTGCAAGTGCACCGGCTACTGCCAACGAAATAAGTTTCTTCTTCATACCGAAGTTCTCCTTTAATGTTAAAACGACTGGGGCCGTCTTATTTTGTCTCACTACATTCCGGTGGAATGCACCCCGCTTGTTCGGACCTCCCCAATCGGGAGGTTTGATTTGATTGTGCCCCAATACAGAAACATACTGCAAGAAAAACAAACAAATCTTATACATTAAGCAGCAAATATGTTGTTCCCATACAACATATTTGTTGTTTTTCTGATGATAAATTTTATTTTACATCACTTGGAAATTCGTTCAGAATTTCTTAAACTTACTGATATTGAAGCAATATAAATTAATTTTCTCCTCATTCGAAAAGGCATATTTATACTGTTTTTCATGTTTTGAATCAGGGAATTTCAGCTATCATCCGCTACATTCACAACCTCATAACTTAAGCAGGACAACACCTTTGTAAGGTACGACTTATGCGTAAATCTTCTTTGCTTCTCTTTGCAATACTGAGTTTGATATCCGCTTTTCCAATTAAAGCTGAAACATGGGTACTCCCACCCTCTGATATTGATATTTTTGGCCAAATACGAACTACACATGCAAGCAGCGCGGAAACACTACTCGATATCGCACGCCAATACGACATTGGTCAAATTGAAATTCTACTGGCCAATCCCAATGTAGATCGATGGCTACCCCAGGATGGCGCAGAGGTTATTCTGCCTAGCCGCTATATCATTCCTCACGGCGACCGCAAGGGATTACTACTTAACTTGCCTGAAATGAGAATTTATTATTTCCCGGAACCCAAAAAAAGTGAAAAACCAATGATTATTACACACCCGGTCGGCATCGGCAGAATGGACTGGATAACCCCCTTGGGAACAACAAAAATAGTTGATAAAAAGAAAGACCCCACCTGGATACCGCCAAAATCTCTCCAGATGGACAGAATTGCCAATGGGGAGCAACCCTATCCCAGTATAGTTCCGCCAGGCCCCACGAATCCCTTAGGACGGCACGCCATGCGTCTAGGTATCAGTAGCGGCAGTTATCTGATACACGGGACAATCAAACCATTTGGTGTCGGTATGCGCGTTTCCGCAGGATGTGTTCGCATGTATCCGGAAGACATAGAAGCACTCTTTGATAAAGTCCCGGTGGGCACAGCAGTGCAAATAGTGAATCAACCCATTAAACTCGGCTGGTTACTGGACTCGCTTTTCATTGAACTTCACCCGCCATTAGAAGAAGACGAAGGGAAATACGCCAACTATAAGCACATGGCAGTTACCGCCATCAATGATTTTCTCGCATTAAAAAGCAGCAAAAGAACCATACCCGCAGATTTTGAAATCGATCAAGAAGCCCTAAAACAAGCGATCATAGAAAAAAGTGGTATGCCTGTGCTGATCTCTCGCACTACTGCACAAACACAATTAC
Organism: Proteobacteria bacterium ST_bin16; assembly: GCA_002083595.1. Taxonomy (GTDB): domain Bacteria; phylum Pseudomonadota; class Gammaproteobacteria; order Burkholderiales; family Nitrosomonadaceae; genus Nitrosomonas. The sequence continues at coordinate 7,633 of MSXT01000002.1, forward strand.
ACACGCAAAACAACCATTAGTCTCTTATAACGGTGTAAACGACACACATAAAAAAACCCCTCGAATGAGGGGTTTTTTTATGAATGCAAATCTAAATTTTACTTTAGTATTACTTATGCATTGCTTTCTTGAACATGCGATCTATTTTGGATTCTGTATCTATTGAACGTCTGTTTGCTTCGTCCGCAATACGCAGTGCATCATTTGCTTTGGCGTTAGCTGCATCTGCTGCTGCTTTTGCTGCAGCTGCATCAGCTTTTACAGCCGCAATATCAGCATTCACTTTATTTTGCAGTTCTTCTAATTGACCTGTCGTTGCACATCCTGTCAACCCAATAAAAGCGCCCGCAATTGCTGCCAGTGTTAACATGCGAACTGGATGCTGGATTTTTCCTTTCATTCCGATCTCCTCAGTTGTTTATTCTATTCAATACGCACAAACATCCACTATTTCTACTAGTTAATGATATTTTAATATCATTAACGCACCGGAATCTTATCCGATTTTTACCGCAAAATAAATGCATTTTATGACAAATTTACCACGCACCGGATCGAAAATGCCACAAACAGAATCATAAGTAATTAATAGAAATAACTATTTTCCAATATCATGCAATTCAATTAATTAACAACAAAGAACGAAGACCTGCATAAATAGTCATTCCAGCACTAACGAATATTCACCCATACACCGGGTCTGATCCATTTGCCGAGCTGATCGATTTGCTCATTCGTCAACGCAATACAGCCGTTCGTCCAATTATACTGATGATGAATCTCTCGATCACCCCTGCCAATCCCATGTATGCCGATATGGCCGCCCAACGGTGTATTCTGAGGCGGTGTCTTACCCATACTTTTTGCCGCCAAGATTGATAACCAAGTATCTTCATCAATCCTATTTTCCTCCAATGCACGTTTTGCAGTATCAAGATTCGGATAATTAAGGCCAAAAAAACGATAATAACGGCTTTTCTCATTGACCCAGCCAATCTTGAATCTACCCAGCGGCGTTTTATCGTCTCTTGTCATTTTTGACCATGTAGTACCGAAACGCCCAATCGCTACATTTTTAAATACCGCTTGAACAGTATTTCCCTGCATCACAGATAAAGTGTGCTCAATGGTATCCACGTCGATCCACACGCTATTATCCGCACGCGCAGAATTGTGCATGGCACACAAGCCAGCTAATCCAATCAACACAATTATCGAATATTGAATAAAAAAATTTCGTTTGATCACTTTCTGACTATCAATAATGAGGATGATTAATTATGTCATAATTTCATTCTCTGGAAATTCCCATTAAGCGCCCATGTGCCTTGCTATTCCTGCTTGTGTCGAACAATTGACTGCGCAAAATCATGCCATCGTAATTCTCAGCGGCGTGCGCAAAGAAATTTCACTGGCATTGGTTGAAGATATTGTTCCTGGAGATTACGTCATCGTACATGTTGGTTTTGCGCTACAAAAGCTGGATCCGCTGGAAGCGGAGCGCACATTGGCGATGTTCGCCGAAATATCGACGCTCGATAGCAATCTTTCATAATGAAATATATCGATGAATTTCGCGCAGGCGCTCTGGCACGGCAAATCGCTGCAAACATCGCATCAGAAGCCAGCCCCGGACGAGATTACCATTTCATGGAATTTTGCGGTGGCCATACCCACGCCATTTCCCGTTTCGGTATCGTCGATCTGTTGCCCGGCAACGTGCATATGATTCATGGCCCGGGCTGTCCGGTCTGCGTTTTACCTATCGGCCGCGTGGAAAATGCGATTCAATTGGCACAGATGCCGGGATTGATACTCTGCAGTTACGGGGATATGCTGCGCATACCGACTGCCAATGGGATGAGTTTGTTGAAAGCGAAAGCGCAAGGCGCGGATATCCGTATGGTTTACAGCAGTGCGGATACCATAAAAATCGCCCAGGAAAATCCGCAACGGCAGGTGGTTTTCTTTGCCATCGGCTTTGAAACCACGACGCCACCCACGGCTGTTGCCATCCAGCAGGCACAGTCACTCGATCTGAAAAACTTCACGGTATTCTGCAATCACGTCCTGACACCTTCCGCCATCTCACATATTTTGCAATCCCCGGAAGTCCGTGAGTTTGGATTGGTTCCGCTAGATGGTTTTATCGGACCGGCGCATGTTTCCGTCGTCATTGGCAGCCAACCATACGAATATTTTGCCGAGGAATTTCAGAAACCCGTGGTGATAGCTGGTTTTGAGCCGCTCGATGTCATGCAGGCCATCTTGATGCTGATACGCCAAATCAATGCGGGTTACGCCAAGGTAGAAAATGAATTTACCCGCGCGGTTTCTCCGGAAGGCAATCGCAAAGCACAATCGCTTGTCGCCGAAGTGTTCGAATTACGCCGTGCATTTGAGTGGCGTGGCTTGGGGTGGGTGCCTTACAGCGCGCTGAAAATCAAATCCAGCTATGCCGACTTTGACGCCGAACAGCGTTTCCGCATTTCCACAACATCCATTGCCGATAACAAAGCCTGCGAGTGTGGTGCTATTTTGCGCGGCGTTAAACGGCCGCAGGATTGCAAAATTTTTGGCACCGTCTGCACACCCGAAAACCCGGTCGGCTCCTGCATGGTTTCTTCTGAAGGCGCTTGTGCCGCTCATTACAGCTATGGCCGTTTCCGTGAAAATAATCATGTTGCGGCGCAGGAAAATTAATGTCCGCAGGTAAAGTTAAACCAGGGTATACCCGCACACTTGACTTGAAGCATGGCTGCATCGAAATGAATCATGGCAGCGGCGGACGGGCGATGGCGCAATTGATCCAGCAATTGTTCATGACCGCATTTGATAACGAATTCTTGCGGCAAATGAATGACCAGGCTAGCTTCCCGAGCGTTAATGGCCGCATGGTGATGTCTACCGACAGCCATGTCGTTACCCCCTTATTTTTTCCTGGCGGAGATATCGGCAGTTTAGCAGTGCATGGCACCATCAATGACATTGCCATGTCTGGCGCCAAACCATGCTATCTGGCTGCCAGTTTTATTCTGGAAGAAGGTCTTCCGTTATCCGATCTGAAACGCATCGTGGATTCCATGGCCAAGGCGGCTCACGTTGCGCAAGTACCGATTGTCACCGGTGACACCAAAGTGGTGGAAAGAGGCAGCGGCGATGGCGTATTCATCACCACGACGGGCATTGGCATGGTGCCGGAAGGGATTCATATTTCCGGTGGCAATGCCCGGCCCGGCGATAAGATCTTGGTATCCGGCACACTCGGAGATCATGGCATCGCCATCATGGCGCTGCGTGAAAACTTGTCTTTCCAAACCACTATCGAATCGGACACTGCGGCTCTGCATGATCTGGTATCCGCCATGATCGCAGTCACACCCGGCATCCATGTATTACGTGACCCTACTCGAGGCGGTGTAGCCACTTCTTTAAACGAAATTGCGCAGCAATCGTCGGTCGGAATGATGATCCATGAGAACGAGCTGCCAATCCAGGAACAAGTCCAAGCCGCTTGTGAGTTCATCGGTCTGGACCCGTTGTATATTGCCAATGAAGGCAAGCTGATTGCAATCTGCGCCGCGGAAGATGCCGAAAAGCTATTGCATGCTATGCATGCCCACCCACTGGGCAAGCATGCCCGCATCATCGGCGAAGTCATCGAAGACGCGCACTGCTTTGTGCAAATGCAAACCCGGTTTGGCGGCAAACGCGTCGTTGATTGGTTAAGCGGCGAGCAACTTCCCCGGATCTGTTGATTCCCGTCAATTGAAAATTCTGTTTCTCACGCACAGCTTCAATTGCCTGTCGCAACGTCTGTTTGTCGAATTGACGCATTGCGGACATGATATATCCATCGAGTTTGATATCAACGACGCGACGAGCTGCGAAGCAGTCGCACTTTTCCAACCGGACTTGATTATCGCGCCTTATCTAAAACGCGTCATCCCGGAAACCATCTGGCGCAAATATACCTGTTTTATCGTTCATCCGGGAATCATCGGAGACCGCGGCCCTGCCGCGCTCGATTGGGCGATCATGCTGGATCGGCAGGAATGGGGCGTAACCGTATTGCAAGCCAATGCGGAAATGGATGCGGGCGATATCTGGGCTGCGGAAGTTTTTCCGATGCGGCTGGCCCGCAAAAGCAGCTTGTACCGCCACGAAGTCGTTGAAGCGGCAACCCGCGCTGTGCTCACTGCGGTAGCCCGTTTTCAGTCCGGTGCTTATAAACCGGTTCCACTGGATTATTCACACGTTGATGTCTATGGCCGGTTACATACGTCCATCTGGCAAGTTGACCGTCGCATCGATTGGCAACGAGACAACACGCGCACTATTGTGAGAAAAATCCATGCCGCCGATGGATTCCCCGGTGTTCTGGATACGCTGCTGGATGAATCCTATTATTTGTATGATGCCTGCTGCGAAGAAGATCTGACCGGCATCCCTGGAGCAATTATCGCCAAGCGTCACAACGCCATCTGCCGGGCTACCGTGGATGGCGCGGTCTGGATCGGTCATTTGAAACATAAAAATGACGCTGAACCTACTTTTAAACTGGCTGCCACGATTGCTTTAAAAGATTGTCTCAACGCTGTACCGGAAATTTCTTTTGATCCTTTCACCGCGAAGTCTTGCAACACTTACCGGGATATCTGGTTTGAACGAAAGAAAGACATCGGTTACCTGCATTTTGATTTTTATAACGGCGCTATGGATACCGGGCAGTGTGAACGTTTGCGTCAAGCTTACTTGCAAGCCACAGCAAGCGATGTTCGTGTAATCGTGTTGATGGGTGGACCCGATTTCTGGAGCAATGGCATCCATCTCAATCACATCGAAAATGCCGATAGTCCTGCCGATGAGTCTTGGCACAACATTAATGCCATGAATGATCTGGTACAGGCAATCATTACGACCAACCGGCAACTCACGATCGCAGCGCTGCAAGGTAATGCCGGTGCCGGTGGCGTGTTTCTATCGCTGGCTGCCGATTACATTTTTGCGCGTGCCAGTGTTTTACTCAATCCGCATTATAAAAGCATGGGAAATCTTTACGGCTCGGAATATTGGACTTATTTGCTGCCGCGCCGGGTCGGCGCATCGTGTGTACACGCATTGACACAGAATCGTTTGCCGGTCAGTGCACAGAAAGCCCGGGATATCGGATTGATCGATGATTGCTTTGCTTTAAACCCGGAAGACTTTAAGAAGGAAATAGTTCGTATTGCCGAAACGCTTGCTGCAAATCCGGATTTCGCTGCACTCTTACAACACAAAACGCAGCAGCGTCAATTGGATGAACAATTAAAGCCGTTACAAAACTACCGCACCGAAGAACTCCGGCACATGCAACTGAATTTTTATGGCTTTGACCCTAGTTATCATGTGGCACGTTATCATTTTGTGCACAAGATCCCACATGGCTGGACACCGCGTTATCTTGCACGGCATCGCCGCCTCTCAGTGCAATCCGGTTCAAAAATTAAAACATGATTTATTTCTTAACGTTGACTTGTCTTGGTATCCGGCTTATGTGAATCGACCAAATTGGGATCAAATTCCGGCGGTTTCTCTGCAGGTGGAATCACACCGGGGCATTGTTTGATGACCGCCCATTGTTGTATCGCATCATATTCACTCTTTAATTGTGCATATTCGGCTTCTTGTTCTTTAGTTCCGCCGAGTGCAAATAACGCTGCCCAGGAAAGCGATAAATCGGCGCCCAGTATCCACTTATCCTTGGCCGGTGTTTTATCATCCGGCTTACCCGTCAATTGACTGACTCTGGTTTGAATTCGCTCAATTTCTGCCAGTAATTCGTTGCAATTGTAAGTTTGAAATTGCGCTGGCGAGATATAAGGCGCTTGATGATTCCCCGATGAAGCCACGCAGCCGGATAGTGTAATCGCAACAATAAAAAAAACAGCAGCAATTAATCTCTTCATAACAACCACTTCCCTCGCAAGTTATCACATTGAATCTGACTTGTACGCATCCAATTCCGTGAATTGTACACCGATATTTGCTCTCGTAAGCTCGCATTATGGAATTGAGTGCGGCAACGAATGTGTTATCGATTTTATAGACGAAAGATGAACAAAACCCAGAAATCCAAACAGATTTAAGAGTAATCTGTTTTCTTTGCTATATCGAGAGCAAGGAATTTCACAAACCCTGATTACCGTAAGCGTGTTTAGCAATCATTGATCTGAGTTATTTGCGCTCATTGCTGGTAACGCATGTATTGAATTACCTTAAATGCAGAAGACAAAAAAGCCACAGAGAAAATCTTATCTCTGTGGCTTCTAAATTTGTTTCTAATTACACTGCACTACGGCGGCGTGCTGAGAAACCGATCAAACCAAGACCAGCCAGTAACATTGCATAGGTTTCTGGTTCTGGAACGGCCATAATGTATTCATAACCGAAAGTTGCTGATTGACCGTTAGCAATGGCACCCAGATCATAAGCCAGGTTAATTGAACTGTCTGCAAAACCATAATTACCAACTGCTTGAGCAGCAGCTAACATGGCAGCAGGATCAACCGGGCTGCAGCAGCTGAATGGATCGATATAACCAGCAATGTTAAATGCCGATGCACTGGTTGTGTTAGCCAGTGTTAACGACCATCCATCCAGGCTGGTAGCTCTTACAGCAGATGCATTTCCCAGCCCCAGAATTTCGTTTGTTGTGCCAAATCCGAAACCGGCTGGAACACCTTGGTCAGCATCGATACCAACGCCCCATTGCACGCCGGTTGCATTGACACCGGTGTTGTTGGTCAATTGAATTTGAACAGCTACGTGACCACTTGCTGGAACACTGACTGTCTCAACCAGACTCCAGCCACCACCGCCACCGCCAAGATTGGTAACAACGGAAATGCTGCCACCTGCACCAAAAGCAGTCGTTGCTAATGGATTGTTACCGGCCACTGAATCAGCAACGGCAACAGATCCGCCGTTGGCGTTGAGCGACCAGTTGGATGCAAATGTGCCCAGATTAACAAATTCTCTGCCGTTGAAGCTTAAGCCGAGTGCGCCAGCAGGTGAGAAATAACCTGCATCGTCAATCGTTGCGGAAGTAGTGCCGAAACCGCTGATTACGGTTGGAGCAGCTTGTGCTGCAGAAACAAACGAACCGCATAAAGCGATTGCTACAACTTGTGCCAGACAATTTTTTCTCAATTCGAATTTCATAATTAACTCCCTAAATTTATCGATGCAACATAAAATAGTTGTTAGAATCTTAGCTCTTCACAACCAACTTAAATTTCAAACTACCCATTAATCAATTAAACTTTGTATATTTCAATGCAAAATTTATTTAACGATTACAGCGTATTCCATTATAGGTTTGAATTTTTTTAAGTACATAGAACATCATTCCCTTTTTGTTAGTACATGTGTACTGCAATTGTCACATCGAAATGTTCACTATTTCGCGCTGTTTTGAACTTGTACAGAACTAAATTCTGTTTTAGTTAACGCCGTGATAATCTTCGTTATGCAAAGCGACAACAATCCACTTCCGATGATTTATAACTATCACCGCCAATGACCACACTAGAAGAACAAACTACCGCGTCAACCGGTAAAAGTGACACGCAAGACGAGCCGATCAAGACTGTCAAAACCAACAGCGGCAGCATTACCTTACTGGGCACCGCGCACGTCTCAAAAGCCAGTGCGGATAAAGTCCAAGAACTCATCGCCACTGGACAATACGATGCAGTGGCGGTTGAGTTATGCCCAAGCCGGCATAAAGCCATCGTCAATCCCGACGCGATGGCTAAAATGGATTTATTCCAAGTCATCAAAAATGGTCAAGCAAGCATGGTCGCCGCCAGCCTTGCGTTAGGCGCTTTTCAGCAGCGCATGGCGGAGCAGTTCGGAATAGAACCAGGGGCGGAGATGCGTGTTGCCATCAAGGATGCGCAAGCGGCGCAATTACCGGTGTTGTTGATTGACCGCGAAATCGGCACGACTATGAAGCGGATTTATCACAGCGTGCCTTGGTGGAAACGCATCAATATTTTTGCCGGTTTGATCGCCAGCGTCATCAGTCAGGAAAAATTCAGCGCGGCGGAAATCGAAAAACTGAAAGAAGGCGATGTATTGGAAAGCTCCTTCTCGCAATTCGCGGAAGATGAAAAAGACTTGTTCCGTCCGCTCATCAGTGAACGGGATGAATACATGGCCGCGCGGCTCGTCAAAGAATGCCGGGAAAACAATTACCGGCATATTCTAGCTGTGGTCGGCGCCGGTCATCTGAATGGCATGTCACGGCAGCTTGCTGAGCATCCCATGGATAATCCGGACGAGCACATTGCACAACTGGACAACATCCCGCCACCATCGCCGTGGCTCAAGCTCATCCCTTGGCTGATCGTGGTATTCGTTTTGGCCGGTTTCGTTTTTGGCTTTATGCAAAGCCCAGATATCGGCATCAGCATGGTCATGGATTGGGTGCTGATAACCGGTGGATTGTCCGCAGTGGGAACAGCCATCGCTTTGGCGCATCCGCTGTCCATTCTGAGTGCTTTCCTGGCGGCTCCCTTCACAACGCTGCATCCTGCCATCGGTGCCGGAATGGTTGTAGCGGCTGTTGAAGCCTATTTGCGCAAACCCAAGGTCAGCGATTTCAACCGGCTCAGAACCGATACAACCAGCTTAAAAGGCTGGTGGAATAACCAAGTCACGCGCATTTTGCTGATTTTCATTTTATCTTCGCTTGGTGCCGCGATAGGCACTTATGTCGCGGGATTCCGGATTTTCGAGCAACTCAGCAGTAGTTAAATCAAGAGTATCGCAACCATGTTCGGCTTCTTCGAGCGTCTGATCGACCCGTATCCGCCGGAACATCCGGTTGAGCCGCCCAAAGGGTTATTTCAATTCTGCCGCCACTACATTCGCGGCATCGAGCGTTATTTGGTATTGCTGGCGCTACTGACTACTTTGTTAGCAGTTAGTGAAGCAATGCTTTATAGTCTGGTCGGGCAAATGGTCGATTGGCTGGCGGCGCATAAAACTGAACACTTCTTTGAGAGCGAATGGCCGACACTGCTGGCCATGTCGATCTTCATTCTGGTATGGATTCCGCTATTGGTGCTGTCGCACGCTTTAGTGATTAACCAGTTGCTAATGGGCAATTTCCCGATGCGCGTGCGCTGGTTATCGCATCGTTACCTGCTCAACCAAAGCTACGCATTTTTTCAGCACGAATTCAGCGGACGGATTGCCGCCAAAGTCATGCAAACCGCCCTGTCGGTGCGCGAAACCGTGCTGAAACTGCTCGATGTCATTTTGTTCGTCATCATCTATCTGGCCACAACCTTATTGTTAGTGGTCAACGCCGATCCCTATCTGTGTTTGCCAATCGTGGCCTGGTTGATTTTATACATCGGCATACTACTATATTTTGTGCCGCGCTTAAAACGCGTTTCCACTTTGCAAGCCGATGCGCGCGCGTTGATGACCGGACGCATCGCCGACAGTTACACCAATATTCTGACGCTTAAATTGTTTTCCCAAAGCCAGCGGGAATCGGCCTACGCGCAAGCCGGAATGGAAGAATTCATGGCCACGGTCTATCCGCAAATGCGCTTGGCGACCGGTCTGAATTTCAGCGTCTGGACCATCAATATGCTGATGGTATTCGCAACTGGCGCGCTGGGGCTCGCAATCTGGCTGCAAGGCGGTATCGGCCCTGGCGCGATCGCAATTGTCATGAGCTTGGCGATCCGCATGACCGGCATGTCGCATTGGATCATGTGGGAAGTCAATGCGTTGTTTGAGAACATGGGCACCGTGCAAGACGGCATCAACACCATTTCCAAACCACAACGGGTCACGGATGCGCCAGATGCCAAGGAACTCATCGTAGCGCAAGGTGCGATTGATTTTAACCGTGTCGTTTTTTCGTATCATCCGGAACAATCCGAATCACTGCGTATTTTCTCCGGTCTCAATTTGCATATCGCCGCGGGCGAGAAAGTCGGCATCGTCGGCCGTTCGGGCGCGGGAAAATCGACCTTCGTCAATTTGTTACTGCGTTTTTACGATACCCAGCAAGGCAACATCACCATCGACGGGCAGGATATCCGCACCGTCACGCAAGACAGTCTGCGTATCAATATCGCCATGGTGACACAGGATACTTCGCTACTGCATCGCTCGGTGCGCGACAATATTCTTTTCGGCAGACCGGATGCCAGCGATGCGCAAATGATCGCGGCCGCTAAACAAGCGCAAGCACATGAATTCATCCTGGGATTGCGCGACATCAAAGGCCGCACCGGCTACGACGCGCACGTCGGCGAACGCGGCGTGACGCTCTCCGGTGGACAACGGCAACGCATCGCCATCGCCCGCGTGCTGCTCAAGAACGCACCCATCTTGGTGCTGGATGAAGCCACATCGGCGCTGGATTCCGAAGTCGAAGCCGGTATCCAGCAAAGCCTGTATCAATTGATGGAAGGTAAAACCGTCATCGCGATCGCGCACCGCCTGTCGACCATTGCGGCAATGGACCGGCTCATCGTTTTCGACAAGGGTCAGATTGTCGAGCAAGGCAGCCACGCCAAGCTCATCGCCAACAATCAGCTCTACGCGCAATTATGGAATCATCAATCGGGCGGATTCCTGGGGTTGCTGGAAAACGAACGCGCATAATACCGGCGCAGCCGCTTTTATAGCGCCAAACTAGCACATAATTCCCCGTTTATTCCAAGCTGTCAGGTAAGAACATCAGGATTACAATCCTGAATCCCATGATTTTGCGCGCAAAAGATTTCTTATCAAAGCAACTCTGCACATTTATTCATGACCGCGACTTCCAATAAGCAAGCAATGCGTTCAGCTTGGCCTCGTCTGCTGTTTTCTCTCTTATTTTCGGTTACGAGCACTACAATCACGGCACAAAACATGCCATTGAAGCAAGATATTTCCGACGCTTCGCTGGCCGAAGCTGATGAGCACAAAAATATCGACTGTTTCACGCAAGCCGCAAACCTTGAATGACACGTCTGCGGCAGTTTTTGTCATTTCCCAGGAAGATATCCGCCGCGCCAGCGCCAATAGCATTCCTGAACTGCTGCGCATGGCACCCGGTTTATCCGTAGCCCGCATCGACTCAAACAAATGGTCGGTAACCTCGCGTGGATACAGCGGCCGCTTTGCCGACGACTTGCTGGTCATGATCGATGGCCGTACAGTCTATTCTCCGTTGTTTGCCGGAACATTCTGGGAAACACTGGATCTTCCGCTGGAAGATATCGAACGCATCGAAGTCATCCGCGGACCGAGTGGCACCATCTAGGGAGCCAATGCCGCCAATGGCGCCATTCATATCATCACCAAGCATGCCAGAACCACACAAGGTAATTTAATCACCTCGGGCGGTGGAAGCGAGGAGCGAGGATTCACCACGCTGCGCCACGGCGGAAAAATCGGCGACAGTTTCTTCTACCGATTCTTTACCAAAGGGTTTACTCGCGACAACAGCTTCAGTCCGAACGGGGCAAACGATAGCTGGCGCATGGGAACGGTTGGTTTTCGCGCGGATTGGGATGTCAACAACAGCAATGCCGTGACTTTTCAAGGTCAGTACTACGGTGGTAAAGCCGGTCAGAATACGGCTTTCGCAAACCCCGCCGATCCAGAATCCGCAACTATTCGCACGGAAGACGCCAATCTAGCCGGCGGGCATGCATTGGCTCGCTGGCAGCGCACCACCGGCGAGCGTTCCAATACCGCATTGCAAGTCTATTATGATCGCACGCATCGCAACGAATTATCTTTCCGGGAAGCCCGCCAGACCGTCGATGTGGATTTTCAACATCGTTTTCCGCCACAAATTCCTTTCGTTCCAATTCAGCAGGATATCGTCTGGGGTGGCGGTTATCGCTGGACAACGGATCACCTGGGTATAGGCTTGCCGATTTCTTTTGATCCCGCAAGACGCCACTTGCAGACCGGCAATGTTTTCGCACAAACCGATATTCCTCTGGTGGAAGGCCGGTTAAAGCTGACTGCGGGGATTAAATTTCTCGATAACACCTACTCGCACGGAAATTTTTTACCCAATTTCCGCTTATTGTGGACACCCGACAGCAAACAGTCCATTTGGGCTTCTGCTACCCGCTCGATACGCCTGCCGTCCCGTTTCGAGCGCGACGGTAATCAATTAATCCGCGATGGCGCGGAATTCATCCGCCTCATCAGCAATCCGCATCTGCTGGCCGAGACCTTATGGGGATTCGAAACCGGTTACCGGCGACAGATCACATCCGATCTGTCGGTCGATATTGCGGGATTTTTCAACGACTATGATCATTCTGCCAGTGAATCGGAAGTCGCACCGGCAACGATTCAGATAATGGATCAGCGCCAAACGCAGATTTTCGGTTTTGAGGTTTACGGGCAATGGAATGCATTGGATCGGCTGCGCTTCATGCCAGTTATAGCCACTTGCAAGTGAGGAACCGGGTACCGCTGGGCCATGAAGCCGAATCGGGCGGAGATCCGAAACATCAATTTACCCTGCGCACGCAACTGGATTTGGTCAAGAACGTTGAACTGGATGCCTTTTTCCGTCACATCGATAAATTACCGGGACTGAAGGTGGCCAGTTACCAAACGTTGGATTTACGATTGGCGTGGAAACCCAAATCGAACATGGAATTGTCCGTGATTGGACAAAACTTACTGCAATCACACCATCAGGAATTCGCGCCTGAGTTGATCCCGACGATGCCGGTGCAAATTCAGCGCGGCGTTTTTGGCCGGTTCACGTTGCGTTTCTAACAATATCGCACGATGACGGCAACGCTCAAGCTACTCATCCACCAGCTATGCAGGCTATTCGCACGCAGAATACCTTATGCACAGCTCGGCTTGTTGCTATGCAGTGCCAGCATCGCTTTGGCATCGAACGCGCACGCGGATGAATCGGGTGAGTACATGTTGAAAGCCGCGTTTTTGTATAACTTTGCGATTTTTACATCGTGGCCCGAGCGCAACATGGATAACTTTAATCTATGCATTTATGGAAAAGATCCTTTCAACCGGGATTTCGATTCATTGATGCAGAAAAAGAATATCAATGAACGCAAAGTGATCATCCATAGAATGAATACGACCGATCGTCTCGATCAATGTCAGCTGGTTTTCATTTCCCGCGCCGCGATTGGTGATTTGGCGGGCGTGATCAATAGCATCAAAGACAAACCGGTTCTAACCGTGGCGGATAGTCCCGGAGTAAGCGAGCAAGGTGTTGTACTTAACATGAATGTTAAAGATGACAAAATCACGTTTGAAGCCAACTTAAATCGGGCGAGGAAAGCCGGCTTAAACTTAAGCTCGCAATTGCTGCGCCTTGCGACCGAGGTGCATCAGTAATAGCAAGCATAATTTGCCTGCTGTTTCCATCCGTCATCAATCCGGATTACTTATACAGATCTATATTTTCTTAATGAAAATTTTTATTGAATATTTGGATTAAGATAAGAATAACCCTACTTCTCTTCATTTTGATACTCAATCCACCATGTTTAAATTCCATAATTTGAGAATTAAATCTGACGATTGTGTTTGCTCTGCCAAAACTTCTCTCTTCTAGCAAAAATTCTGACGTAAGAAGATACTTACTTCTTTATTCGGTCTTTGTACCGGCATTTCCAGTATTCGCATCATCGAATCTGGAACAGATGAGCCTAGAACAACTGATGAACATCAGCGTTGTCGGCGCCGCCAAATATGAGCAGAAGCAACAGCAAGCGGCCGCCGCTGTCAGTATCATCACGCGCAAGGATATCCGCACCTACGGCTGGCGCACGCTGAATCAAGCTTTGGCAAGTCTGCCGGGCATTCATCCCACCTATGACTATCAATATGAATATCTAGGTACCCGCGGTTTTGGCTTGCCGGGGGATTTCAATACGCGCGTACTGATCACCGTCAACGGCAATCGCATTAATGACGCCACCTACGACCAAGGGCCGACAGGACGGGATTTTCCCCTCGATATCGATCTGATCGAACGGATCGAGTTTATTCCGGGACCGGGCAGCGCGGTGTACGGTCAGAATGCCATGCTCGGCGTGGTCAATATCATTACCCGCAAAGGCGCCGACATCAAAGGCGCCGAGCTGTCAGCATCGTATCAAACCGCTGAAGTCATGCCGCAAGAACGTGTCACGCTGGGCAAGCAGTTCGATAACGGCGCCGATGCGCTCATTTCTTTTTCCGGTTTGCAATCGCGTGGCGCAGATCGTTTCTTTGAATTCGGCGATACCGGCGTTTCCGGTATCGCGCACCGCCTGGATGGCGAGAATGTTAAACAGATGTTCGCGCGCGCCTCGCATGGCCCGCTGTCGTTCGATTTTATCTACGGCAACCGGCATAAGGGCGATCCAACCGGTATGTTTTTGACCGATCCGCTGGCCAAAGGGGTTTCAGTCACCGATCGCCGCCTCAACACACAAATTCAGTATAACGATAATTTTCTCAATGACACCCTCAATGTGCTAGGCCGTGCATTTCTCGGCCGGTACAGTTACGAACAGCCAGGCTTTTACAGCGGCGAAAAAACCTTAAGTACCGGCCCGAGCGATTGGCACGGCATGGAGTTGCGCTTGCTATCGACCGCCTTTAACGATCACAAGCTGATGGCGGGATTCGAATATCAGAACAACACCAGCATCACGCAAGCATTCAAAAACTTCGATAACCCGGATGAGAATCTCCGTATTAAAAGCTCCGTGATGCGCCTGGGCGTTTACCTGCAGGATGAATGACGCATCACCGACACGCTGTCCGCCACCGTTGGCTTACGTTACGACCACAACCACTGGATCGGCAGCCGTCTGAGTCCGCGCGGTGCGTTAATCTGGCAGCTACGCCCAAAGCAACTTTCAAAGCGCTCTATGGCCGCGCGCACCGTTCGCCGAATTCATACGAACGTGATTATGGCGACAATATTTCACAGGTCGCGAACCCCGGATTGCACAGCGAATCCGTCGATACCGCCGAATTAGTCGCGGATTATCTCGCTCAGCCTACCCTGAACCTGCGTGCGAACGTCTATGCCTGGGATATGTACCACCTCATTGCGCTTGGTGTCGATCCGCTCAGCGGATTGTCCCAGTATCAACAAACATCGAAAAAAGTATTAGCCCGGGGCGCAGAACTGTCGCTGGATAAAACCTGGGATTGGGGCGCGCGCTTACGCGGCAGCTTCGGCATCCAAAATGCCGAGCAGCAAAATTCCCATCTGCCCAATTCCCCCTACTATCTCGGCAAAATCAATTTTTCCCTGCCCATCCCACTGATTACCTGATTGCGGGCCGGCTCTGAATTGCAATACTACGGCAAACGCAAAACGCTCGATGGCTCCAATACCGATAGCTACGTGCTTGCCAATCTCAACTTAGTCACTAATGTTCCGCAAGTAAAAGGATTAGAAGCCTCACTCAGTATTTATAACTTGTTTAACGAAAATTATCTGCACCCAGCCGCGGATACCAATTGGCAGAATACCCTCTTGCAGCCAGGCCGGACGGTTCGTTTCAGATTGGATTATCGCTTCTGAGTGCGCACCATCGTGATGTTCCCGCAGCGTTACAAGCAAAAAACACATACAACAATGCGTTGCTATACAGCATTGCTGCTATCCCTGCTTTTCACCCCAGCGATACCTGGCTATGCCGCCAAGGATTTAGAGCAGATGAGCATAGAAGAATTAATGAATATCCGTGTCGTGGGCGCTGCAAAATATGAGCAGAAGCAACAACAAGCCGCCGCAGCCGTCAGTGTGATTACACGCAAGGATATCCGCACCTATGGCTGGCGCACGCTGAATCAAGCATTGGCGAGCTTACCCGGCATTCACACCACATACGATTATCAATATGAATACCTGGGCACTCGAGGCTTTAGTCAGCCTGGAGACTTCAATTCTCGCGTGTTGATTACGATCAATGGTAATCGCATCAATGACGCAACCTACGATCAAGGCCCCACGGGGCGGGATTTTCCACTCGATATCGATTTGATTGAACGGATTGAATTTATTCCTTGGTCTGGCAGCACCATCTACGGTTTGAATGCCATGCTCGGCGTGGTCAACATTATTACCCGCAAGGGCGCCGATGTGAAAGGCACCGAACTCTCCGCGTCATATCAGACGGCGGAATTGATGCCGCAAGAACGCGTCACCTTGGGCAAGCAATTCGATAATGGTGCGGATGCATTAATCTCCTTTTCGGGCCTTCAATCCAGGGGAGCAAACCGTTTTTTTGAATTTGGTGACTCCGGCCTATCCGGGGTGGCGCGGCACATAGATGGAGAAAACGTCAAACAGATGTTTGCGCGCGCTTCGTACGGCCCGCTTTCATTTGACTTCATCTACGGAGACCGGAAAAAAGAAGATCCAACGGGCGCTTATTTATCGGATCCGCTAGTTACCGGTCAACTTCAGCGCGATCGCCGTCTCAATGCGCAAATTCAATATAACGATCATTTCGCCAACGATACGTTGAACGTGCTTGGCCGACTGTTTCTCGGTCAATACCGCTACGATAACCCGATGGTCTACAGCGGCGAGAGAACTTTATCCACCGGCCCCAGCGATTGGCACGGCGCCGAATTACGTCTGCTTTCAACTGCAATCACCAATCATAAGTTAATGTTCGGTGTTGAATATCAGAACAACACCGGCATCAAACAAACTCTTCAGAATTTCGACAATCCCGGTCAGAATATCGCGATTCACAATTCCTTGCTGCGGATGGGTGTCTACATTCAAGATGAGTGGCGCATCAACGACACTTTGTCGGTAACCGCGGGACTGCGTTATGACCACAACAAGTGGATAGATAGCGTGTTTAGCCCGCGTGGGGCATTGATCTGGCAAGCAACTCCGAAAACCACATTTAAGGCGCTGTACGGCCGCTCGCATCGCGCACCCAATTCGTTTGAGCGTAACTACAGCGATGGCATTTCCCAAGTTGCCAATCCAGGATTACAGAGCGAAATGACGGATACCGCTGAGTTTGTGGCGGACTACCTGCCATTGCCCAGCATGAATCTGCGCGCAACTGTTTATCAATGGGATATGCACAATATCATCGCAGCCGGTGTCGATCCGGTCAGCGGGCTGTCGCAATATCAACAAACCGGAAAAAGAGTTCTAGCCAGAGGCACCGAGCTATCGCTCGATAAAACGTGGGATTCTGGAGCCCGGCTACGCGCAAGTTATGGTATCCAAAATGCCGAACAACACGATTCTCATCTGGTTAACTCGCCGTATCACTTAGGAAAAGTTAATATTTCCATTCCGATACCGCTCATTGCCGGTTCATACACTGGCTATGAATTGCAGTATTACGGCAAGCGTAAAACGCTCGACGGCAGCAATACCGATAGCTATGTCCTTGCCAATCTCAATCTAGTCACCCATGTTCCCCGGGTGAAAGGGCTGGAAGCTTCGCTCAGTATTTATAACCTATTTAACAAAAACTATCTGCATCCGGCAGCGGATTCCAATTGGCAAAACACTTTCTGGCAGCCTGGCCGGACGGTTCGTTTCAGATTGGATTACCGTTTTTAAGTGCGCGCCGATATGACTTGCCTGCTCCCAAAATTCCGCCAGCTCATCGATCGCATAGCGAAATTTTGGCCCATGCCGGGCTATATTTTGGTTAAGCAGGCTGCCAGTACTTTGGGCAGCCACAATAGCAACCAATCCTGCCTTCGTCATTTCCCTATTCTTGCGTTATGCTGCATATTATTGACTTATTCACCAGGGACATACGCTGAGCAACCGCCGGAATATCGCTTAAAAGTGGCTTTCCTATACAATTTTATTGCTTATACTGAGTGGCCGGATCAGCAGAATCTCAATTTGAATTTCTGTATCTATGGTGAAGATCCATTCGGTGAGCATTTGCAGCATTTACGGGGCAAAAAAACCAATGAGCAGGAAATATTGATTCGACATACACAGAACATTGAGGATCTTTCCATGTGCCGGATAGTTTTTATCTCCAGATCCGCCATGCACGACCTTAATGCCATCCTCAATCAATTGAACGGGAAGCCGATATTAACCATCAGTGATAGCCCTAATGCCAGCCTGCAAGGTGTTGTAATCAACATGTCTATCAAAGAAGGTAAAGTAACCTTTGAAGCCAATATTGCCAGCGCAAAAAGAAGTGGCTTAAAACTCAGCTCTCAATTACTACGTTTCGCCAGTGAGGTATATCAATAATGAAGGATCAATCGTCAACCGCTGTAACATTACGCGCCAAATTGCAACAAATCAGCTTTGCCACCCAAGGCACAGCGATGCTGCTGGTTGCAACACTGGTTATCTTGAGCAGCTTCTTCATCAGTTTCTTCTCGCTACTGCAAACCAGTCAATCGACGGCAAAATTACTGGCCGAAAACGCGGTAGCAACCTTGATGTTCCAGGACACGACCACTGCCAAAACGCTGTTACATTCGCTCAACAATACCCCGGAAGTCCAGGCTGCGGCGATCTATAATGAAGAAAAGAAGCCATTCGCGCAGTACGCGGTTGAAAATAAATCACTCCCGGAAACGTTATCCTCTTTAAATGAAAGCTATGCATCGGATACACACTTATTAACCATTACGCAGCCCATTTACTTCAACGATCAGCTTTTGGGCGGCCTTTATCTGGAAATAACTTTATCTCCGCTTTACTGGCAGATTCTTTGGTATGTTGTCATTACCCTCGCCGCAGCTTTCCTTGCTTTATTCGTCGCCAACTTGATGTTGCAGCGATTTAACCGCTCCGTGCTCGACCCGCTCAACGAGCTTTCTTCCGTGATGGTGCATGTCACCACCAAGGCGGATTACACCAAACGGCTAGAACCGGGTGCGATTACCGAATTGAATACGCTATCGAAGGGATTCAATAACATGCTGGAGATGATCCAAGAACGCGATGCAAAGCTGGCAAACCATCTCGATCACCTCGAAGACGAAGTCACGAAAAGAACCGCCGAACTGGTGCTGGCGAAAGAATCCGCTGAAGCCGCGAGTAAAGCCAAAAGTGAATTTCTGGCCACGATGAGCCACGAGATTCGCACGCCGATGAACGGCATTCTGGGTATGACCGAGCTGTTACTGGATACACAACTGGACAAGGATCAACGCCGTTTTGCAGATACCGTCCAGAGCTCGGGACAGCATCTATTAGGCATCATTAACGATATTCTTGATTTCTCCAAAATCGAGTCGGATCACATGGAATTGGAAATCATTGATTTTGATTTGGTCAAGATGATTGAAGACACACTGGCTATGTTCGCGCAACCCGCTGATAAAAAAGGCCTGGAGCTGGCGGCACAGTTTACCCCGCCCAATATCGCCTTCATGGTGCGCGGAGACTCGTTCCGCTTACGTCAGATCATCGCGAATCTGCTTAACAATGCCATCAAATTCACCTCAGAGGGCGAAGTAGTCGTCCGTACCACGCTGACCAATGAATCGGGGACACGATCCAATATCAGTATATGCGTGGAAGATACCGGGATCGGTATTCCTGCGGAGTATCATGACAAGATCTTCCAGCATTTCTCTCAAGCCGATGGTTCTACAACGCGCCAATATGGCGGAACGGGACTCGGATTAACGATCTGTAAACGATTATTGGAACTGATGGGTGGAAGCATCCATGTCGAAAGCTTGCCGGGTCAAGGTTCCAAATTCTGGCTACATGTGCCGCTGGAAAAATCGCAGCTGGAATACAGTCATTCCTCCAATATGGCCGATTTAATTGGCATCAGGGCATTGGTTGTCGATGACAATCAGACCAACCGGGAGATCCTTAAAATACAGTTGCAGAACTGGCAAATTAACGTTGTGTGCGCCAATGGAGCCGAGCAAGCGCTCATGTTCATGAACAAGGCGTTGGAAAACAACGAGCCCTTTCATTTAGCCATATTGGACATGCATATGCCCAAAATGAACGGCTTGCAATTGGCCGATAAAATTTATGCGCACCCCGGCATGCGCAAAACGCGCATGATGATGCTCACTTCAACCCATAGTGATGCAAGCCAGCTGGAAAGACAAAGCATCGGGATTTTGCGTTGCGTCAATAAGCCAATCCGCCAGAAGGAGTTATTTGAAATTATCCGTGACGTAATGGGCCGCGATCTCGCCCAATCGGCCACGGAAGCTGTTATTGAGCAAGCTCCGCCAGCTCAGCTTACGTCCGGAATAAAGGGCAGGATTCTGGTCGCCGAAGACAACCCTGTCAATCAGGAAGTGGCTAAAGCGATGCTGAACAGGCTTGGCATGGAGACGACCATTGCGAACGATGGCAAACAAGCGGTAGAGCTGGTTTACAGCAATCCGTACGATATTATCCTCATGGATTGCCAAATGCCGGTGATGGATGGATTTGCAGCAACCTCGGAAATCCGCAAGCAATTCAGCAATATCCCCATCATTGCACTGACGGCAAATGCAACTGAAGATGATCGCACGCATTGCTTAAACGCCGGAATGAATGACTTTCTTTCCAAACCCTATTCAATCGATCAATTACAGCAAAAAATTACCGATTGGTTATCTAAAGAAAAAAGTAACTCATTGAATGCTGTAAAATTAGAAGCTATTGATATGAAACATGATGCTAACATTATGCCTGCACTCAATCCAACGCGGCTGAATCAAATCCGTGAACTAGATTCATCGGGCGGAGATAGCTTATTGAACAAAATTCTGCAAGCCTTTCTCGAATCCGCTGAAAGCAATATCCGTCAGCTTGAACAGGCCATTTTGAATTGTGATGCCGATAGCCTGCGCCAAACGGCGCATGCGTTAAAATCCAGTTCGGGCAATATTGGCGCCGAAGACTTATCCGCCATCTTTAAACAATTGGAAGCGGATGGCCGATCGGGAGAACTCGCTCATGCGCAAACGCTACAACAACACATGCAGCAACAATACCAAAGCGTAATTACCGAGATTAAAAAAATACTCAATCCATCGTGACAACAGAATCTTTCAGAATCCTACTGGCCGACGATGATGCAACGGTCAGATTACTCATGCAGGCCGCTTTAGAAAAAGCAGGCTTCCATGTCACCGTGGCATGCGACGGCGTGGAAGCGGTTCGCTTGTTTGAAGCAGGGCCCGCGGATATGGTCATGCTGGATGTTGAAATGCCGGGTATGGACGGTTATGCGGTTTGTTCCTATTTACGGGAGAAAGTAGGCGACGAATTACCCATTATGATGGTCACCGGAATGGATGATATGCAATCGATCAACCGTTCCTTTGAAGCCGGCGCGACCGATTTTATCGCCAAGCCCATCAACTGGAATCTGATCGCCTATCGCATTTTATATTTGCGGCGCGGTTATCTGAACATGCTCGCGCTCAAAGTTGCCAATGCACGCAGCACAGCCATTTTCAGCGCCATCCCCGATACCATGTTCATCTTGAACGATAAAGGCAAGATCATCGATATCTGTAGCCATCCGGATAACACACCCTGGCTGACTTCCGGTGCGGAAAGCACATTGAGCCAAAGCTTGCCGGAACAAATTGTCGGCCTTTATCTGGGTGCGGCTGATCGTGCACGCAGCCATGGCACGGTGGAGCTTTTCGAGTACCCGCTCAAACTGGCCGATGGCAAAACCAGATACTATGAAAACCGTATCGTGGTTATTGACCCCAAGGAAACACTGTGCCTGGTGCGCGATATCACGGAACGCAAAGACTCCGAAAACAAAATATTTCACCTCGCTTATTTCGATAATCTGACCGGATTGCCCAATCGTCAATCGTTCATGGAACGCTTGGAAGGAGAAATCAAACGCGCCCAATTTACGGGTAACAAATTAGCGGTACTGTTTCTCGATTTGGATGGATTCAAAAGTATCAACGACACCATGGGGCACAATACCGGCGACACAATTCTACAGTGGGCGGCCGAACGGTTGCAGAGCAGCACGCGCCCTTCCGACTTTGTCTCCCGCAACAATGCCGAACAACCGGAAGTTAAACTCGCCCGCCTCGGCGGTGATGAATTTACGGTTGTCATCCCCAATCTACCGCGCGCCGAAGATGCATTGATTCTGGCGCACCGCATCCGCGAAGCCATGCGCCGCCCTTTTCAGCTTGAAAGCCGCGATGTCGTGTTAACCGCAAGTATCGGAATTGCTTTGTATCCGGACGATGGCGCAGACGCGGAAACTTTGCTCAAGCATGCGGATACAGCCATGTATCACGCCAAGAATGAAGGCAGGGATAATTGCCAGTTCTATAACGTCGACTTGACCCTCCAAGCCGAGAGACGCATGCATCTGGAAAATGATTTACGCAATGCATTACAACAGAATGAATTTTATCTTGTCTACCAGCCGCAACTGGATGTGGCGGAAGAAAATTTCCAATCGGTGGAAGCGCTGATCCGCTGGCAACATCCTAAACAAGGACTTATTTCGCCGCTTGACTTTATTCCGCTGGCGGAAGAAAACGGCTTGATCATTCCGATCGGTGATTGGGTGCTGCGAACCGCCTGCACCGAAGCCGCACAATGGCATCAGCGCGGACGGTCGTTACAGATCGCAGTCAATCTCTCGCCGTTGCAAATCAAGAATCCCGATTTTGTTAAAAATGTGCTCGATATCCTGGCGGAAACCGGTTTCCCGCCCGACAAGCTGGTGCTGGAAATTACCGAGGGCGCCTTGATGGAGCATAGCGAGAATACCTTGGCGACACTGCTTGCGTTGCGTGAACATCATATCCAAATCGCCTTGGATGATTTCGGCACTGGTTATTCGTCGATGAATTATTTAAAGCGCTTGCCCATTAATAATATCAAGGTGGATCAAAGCTTTGTGCGCGGCTTGCTGGATAAAAAAGAAAATATCGCGATTGTCCGGGCGATTATTTCGTTATCCAAGAATCTCGGTTTTTCCGTTACTGCCGAAGGTATCGAGTCACTGAATCAGGCGCAGGTCTTGAAATATTTCGGCTGTGAAACTTTGCAAGGCTACTACTTCAGTGAGCCGATCACGATGCAGGAAATGCTCGCGCTTTCCGATAAGCAGTGGTGCATTGAGCCACTTAGACCGAATGGAGTCAATCGTGAAAGTAGCTGACATCAATCAATTAAATATCAGCTCTTCACTGCCCAGCCCCAAAGGCGTGGCCCTGGCCCTGCTGGAAGCCTGCCGGCAAGAGGATGTCACCATTAGTGAAATCACCAAACTGATCCAGACCGATCCGGCGCTTTCAGGCCGTCTGATTCAGCGCGCCAATGCCACCAAACAAACTGCGCGCGCCGTTTCATCGATCTCGGATGCAGTGTCGCGCGTCGGTTTGACCGCAGTCAAGCAACTGGCCATGGGTTTTTCATTGATCGACCAATATCAGAAAGGCTCCAGCCAAGGATTTGACTATCAGGAATTTTGGTCACATTCGTTGTTGATGGCGATTGCCATGCAAGAGTTGGGCAAAGTAACCCGGGTAACAGCGCCTGATGAATTATTTGCCTGCGGTTTGATGATGCGTATCGGTTGCTTGGCATTGGCTTCAATTTATCCGGACAAATATTCTGAAATACTGCTGCAACAATCACCCGACATCACACTGAGTCAACTGGAACAACAGCATCTGCAAACCGATCATAACGAATTGACCGCAGCCATGTTGATCAATTTCGGCTTTCCCACGATCTTTGTCGAATCCATTTATTATCATGAAACCCCGGACGAATCGGGTTTCTCCGAAGGCTCACGCCCGTACCAGATTGTGCATCTGCTGTATTTGGCAAAACAAATCGCGGATTTCGCTCTAACCGAAGAATCCTCAAGGAATCAGCACATCTCCGCACTGATACTGCTGGGTGGAAAAATTGGCCTGGATACCGAAACATTCGGTGCCTTCATCGACCAAATCATACAAGAATGGCATGCATGGGGAGCAATATTGAAGATCCCGGTCATGGATTTTCCTCTGCCATTCCACAAGATGATGAACGCCTCTGCGCCACGCCCGGAAAATGCCACGAATGCCGCTGCGTTGCGTATTTTATTAGTCGAGGATGACCCCACCAGCCTTATTCTCACTAAAGAATTGCTCGCCAATGTACTCGGTCACACCGTGTTCACCACCGGCGACGGTCAACAAGCGTTGGCACTAGCAATGGAAGTCCTACCGCATATCGTTATCACCGATTGGATGATGCCGGTCATGAACGGGCTTGAATTGACCCGATCTCTGCGCGCGACCGACTGGGGACAAAATTTATACGTCATCATGCTGACCAGCATCGAAGATGAAGAAGAAGTCATTAAGGCATTCGACGCTGGTGTGGATGATTACATCACCAAGCCGATTAACATCCGCGCTTTCCGGGCACGATTGCGGGCGGCCTGGCACTACCGGCAACTGCAAGAATCCTGGGAGCGAGACCGCGAGCAACTCAAGCGTTTTGCCGCTGAACTGGCGGTTACCAACCGTAAACTGGAGTACTTTGCCTTAACCGACATGCTCACCGAGTTACCAAACCGGCGCTCCGGCATGGAAGCACTGGCGGAAACCTGGAGTGTCGCCAACCGGTCTGGGCAATTAATGGCTGTGATGCTCCTCGACATCGATCATTTCAAAGTGATCAACGACAGCTACGGCCATGCGGTGGGCGATAAAGTATTGAAAGAAATATCCGCGATCATCCGCAAAACCGCCCGAAAAGGCGATACTTTTTGCCGCATGGGCGGTGAAGAGTTCTTGGTCGTATGCCAGCTTGGCAATTCGGATGCTAAATCGGTCATTCTGTTCGCCGAAAGGCTACGCCAGCAAATCAGTCAGCAACAAATCAATATCGGTGAAGTCCATATCCAAATCACCATCAGCATCGGAGTTGCATTAAAAGAACCCGGCATGAAAAGCGAAGATCATTTAGTCAACGCAGCCGATAAAGCGCTCTATGCCGCCAAAAACGCAGGGAGAAACCGGGTGTTCCTGACATTAAAAAACAGACTTCTGCCAGCACCGTCCGTCATCGAAAAACCGCCCATCAAAACTTAATCCGTAAAATTATTTTTTGAAAAACAAGCCTGAATTTGCTGTAATTAAGGCTTTGAAGAATTCTCTGACGCAGTATCATGGCAAATTCTGACAAGTATCGTTTTTAACAAAAACAAATGCCGCACGATCGCACTCACCGGAAATTGATGACTTTTGGTTTCGATGCTTAATCCGGCAAAACCATTCCATCCGAAGCTATTTATCGTCCTTGCCCTCTGCTGGCTGGCAAATACCGCATCGGCTGAAAGCAAATCGATCAGCGGAAAGCAGCCGGTGAGCAATCCTTTCCTCGATCTAAGCATCGAAGAATTGATGAAAGTCGAGGTTACCTCTGCATCGCGGCATTCGCAAAAACTATCCGAAGTCCCTTCCGCCATTTTCGTCATCACGCAAGACGACATCCGCCGCTCGGGCGCAACCAGTATCCCGGAAGCCTTGCGCATGGCGCCCGGAGTCGAGGTAGCCCGCATCGGCACAGACAAATGGGCCGTTAGCATACGCGGCTTCAACGGACGTTTTGCCGACAAGCTGCAAGTCATGATGGATGGCCGCAGTGTCTACAATCCGCTGTTCGCCGGGGTGCAATGGGAGCAACAGGATACGCTGATGGAAGACATCGAACGCATCGAAGTCATCCGCGGCCCTAACGCGGCAGTCTGGGGTGCCAACGCAGTCAACGGAGTGATCAATATCATCACCAAAAAAGCTGCCGATACCCAGGGCACGCTCATTTCCGGCGGCGGCGGCAGCTTTGAACATGGTTTTGCCGGTGCTCGTTATGGTGCAAAAATCAATGAAGATACCCCGTTCCGTATCTATGTCAAAGGATTTACCCGAAATAATATGCAGTCATTAACGGGGGAAAATACTAACGATCAGTGGCATTCGGCTCGCGGCGGATTCCGCCTCGATCATCGCCGCGGCATCGACCAGTTTACCGTGCAGGGTGATATTTTTTACAATTCGTATGGCGACCGGCTGGATAAATCGGTATTGGGCCCACCCATTATTCCAACAGAAGCTGCCCGGGGACATGATGCAGGCGGCAATCTACGCTTGCGATGGGATCGCACGCTGTCGGAAAAATCCGCCATCATGCTGCAAACTTACTATGATCGCGTGGATTATAATTTGTTAGCCAGCGCAATCTTCAAGACCGAGAGTTTCGATATCGATTTTCAGCACCGCTTTCCGCTTTTTGACAGACATGATGTCACGTGGGGAGCCAATTACCGGCTTTATCACAATACCGTATCCGATACCCAGCTCATTTCGCTCAGTCCACGCACGCAAACCAATCATATGGCCAGCGCATTCATCCGCGACGAAATTACGTTGCTGCCCGAACGGTTGCGGCTCAATTTGGGTTCGCGTTTTGATCACAACGATTTCACCGGCATGGAAATTCAGCCTAATGCACGCTTGATGTGGACACCGGATAACCAGAACTCGATCTGGATGGCGGTTTCACGGGCAGTCCGCACCCCTTCCCGGGCGGAAAATGATGTTCAGCTCAATACCCGGACATTAAATGGGGTTCCCGGCTTATCAGCGTTGCTGCCATTTCCGGTCCTGGCGCAACTCATGGGCTCGTCCAGCTTCAATTCCGAGAAATTAATCGCTTACGAAATGGGATACCGGCATCAGTTTACGCCTAAGGCATCCATTGATATCTCGGGTTTTTACAACGATTATAGTCAATTACGCAGCCCCACCTCCGGATTACCGTACTTTCATGCAGGCTTCCCGCCTTATCTGATATTACCGATCGAATTGACCAACAAAGCCTCCGGTGAAGCTTACGGGGTGGAAACATCGGTCGAGTGGAAGCCTACCGAAAAATGGCGCTTACAAGGTAATTACAGTTTTCTGAATCTGAAGATTCACTCCGATTCGGCACTGAGACAACTCGACCCAACAACCGGCAGCGCGAACAAAGTCAGTCCGCACCATCAAATCTCACTGCGCTCCAACTACGACTTCTCGGAAAAACTGCAACTGAATCTCTGGCTGCGCTACGTCAGCAGTGTCGATTTTTATCGCATTCCCGGCTATGTCACGATGGATGCCAAGCTGGTGCACAGACCGGTAAAAAATGTCGAGCTATTTGTTGTCGGGCAAAACTTGTTCAGCCAGAATCACCGGGAATTCGTCGGAGATTTCATTCCTTCGCTGCCGGTTACTATACCTCGCGGCGTGTATGCCGGAGCGGAATGGCGCTTTTAACGATGAAAAACATCATGCAAATAGATTGCAGAATGCAACTCGCACACTCGGTTCGGAAGCGTAATCCATTGCAGACTCGGATTCTGGCGCTTTCAGCGTGCATCATTCTCGGCAGTCCCGCAAAGCTTGCGATAGCGGAAAACAAACCGGCTGATAACCAGTTTCTGAATTTAAGCATCGAAGAATTGATGAACGTCAAAGTGACCACGGTATCGCGACGTCCGCAAAAACTGACTGAAGTCGCATCGGCTGTGTTTGTGATCACCCAGGACGATATCCGCCGTTCCGGCGCGACGAGTATTCCGGATGCGTTACGCATGGCACCGGGGGTGCAAGTAGAGCGTATCGATACGAATAAATGGGCCGTCAGTGTGCGCGGTTTTAACGGCCGCTTCGCCAATAAATTGCAAGTCCTGATGGATGGACGCAGCGTGTACTCACCCTTATTCTCAGGTACGTTGTGGGAACACCAGGATACGTTGATGGAAGATATCGAACGTATCGAAGTGATCCGTGGACCTGCTGCTGCGGTATGGGGAGCGAATGCAGTGAATGGCGTGATTAACATCATCACCAAAAAAGCCGCCGATACTCAGGGAACACTGCTCAGCGCGGGTGGTGGAAGTTTTGAGCACGCCTTCGCCGGTGCGCGTTATGGCGGGAAAATTAATGAAGACACACCGTTCCGTGTTTATGCCAAAGGCTTCACCCGGGACAACACCGCATCGTTATCCGGAGAAAACAATCGCGACCAATGGCATTCATCCAGGGGAGGATTTCGCGTAGATCATAGCCGTGGAATCGATCAATTCACTCTGCAAGGCGATGTCTTTTTCAATTCCAATGGCGATCGGATTAATAGAGCGGTACTCGATTTGCCAACAATCCCAGTCAACGGCTACCGTGGCTATGAAGAGGGTGGAAATATCCGTTTCCGTTGGGACCGGACAATATCCGATCGTTCTTCCATCATGTTTCAAACCTACTATGACCGTATCCGTCAAAAAATATTACCGGTGGTAGATTATGACGCTGAAAGCTTTGATCTTGATTTTCAGCATCGTTTTTCCTGGCGCGATCGGCATGACTTAACCTGGGGTGCGAATTACCGGCTTTATCACAATACGTTCTTCGATACTGACATCATTAATTTTAATCCGCGCACTCGGACCAATCAGCTCTTCAGCGGTTTTATTCGCGACGAAATCGCGCTCATACCCGATTACTTGCGGCTCTTAATCGGCACTCGTTTGGATCACAATGATTTTAGCGGATTGGAAGTACAGCCCAATGCACGCCTCATGTGGACTCCCAATGCCGAGAACTCGGTCTGGATGGCGGTTTCACGCGCAGTTCGCACCCCCTCCCGGGCTGAAAACGACATCCGCATCAATGCGGCACAAATCCGTGATTTTCCGGGATTGTCGATATTACCTTTCCCGCTATTGGCGGTAATTCAGGGTTCGCACGGTTTTAATTCGGAAAAACTCATCGCTTATGAATTAGGCTATCGCCATCAATTCTCTCCGCGCGCATCCGTCGATATTGCCGGATTCGTTAACGATTATAGTCAGCTGCGCGATGCCAGCTTTGGCGCATTGTCGCTGAGTACGGGGATGCCCATTCAATTGTTATTACCGGTCATGGGCAATAATAATGCATCCGCATTAACTTACGGATTTGAGATTTCCGCTGATTGGAAGCCTACCGACAAATGGCGCTTGCAAGGCAATTACAGTTTTCTGCATATGGATATCTCCGCGAGTTCACTGACAAAACGGTTTGATCCCATTACCAGCGGAGCTGACAAAGTCAATCCTCAACATCAATTGTCGCTCCGTTCCAACTACGATTTATCGGATAAATTGGAAGCCAATCTCTGGTTGCGCTACATCAGTGATATCTCGTATTACAACATCCCCGGCTATGTCACGATGGACGCCAAAATGACGTATAAACCGGTCAGAAACCTTGAGCTGTTCGTTGTCGGGCAAAACCTGTTCAGTCAGAATCACCGGGAATTCGTAGCTGATTTCCTGCCCTCATCACCAGCCTTTATTCCGCGTGGAATCTACGGCGGAGCGCAGTGGCGCTTCTAATCAGAACAATGAATATGCCCACACTTAACCAGCTCATCAGACGCTCAGGCACCATCGTGAAACGATGTGTCTACGGCTTCATTTTGGCCCTAGGGTTAGGTTATGGTCTGCCGGTTAAGCACTCAATTGCTCAAACGGGCGGTATCACCGAATATCAGGTCAAAGCGGCTTTTATCTATAACTTTGTCGCATTCACGCAATGGCCGGACACTACCGGACAAACCATCCATCTTTGTGTCTACGGCGAAGACTATTTCGGCAGTGAAATCGATAAACTACAGAGCAAACCGGTGGATAAGCGCAATATCAAGATCATGCGCATCGATAATCCGGAAAAATTGGCGGATTGCCAGGTGGTATTTTTCTCCAAATCGGCCGGTAGCTCGCTATCCAGCTTATTAAGCAACTTACCGGCGCAACCTATCCTGACCTTGGCCGACAGCCCCAATGCCATAGCGCAAGGGGTGATCATCAACATGAGTCTGGTCAATGAGAAAATTGTATTTGAAATCAATCTGGAAATTGCACGCAAGTCCGGATTGGATATCAGTTCAAAGTTACTGCAACTCGCTGTCAAAGTGTATCAATAGTCCCCGGCACTCGATTGCCGGAGTCGTCCCCGAATGGCCACGGCGATTATCCCTTCATGAAAGCTCCTGCTTTCTACAAGAAATAGTCCTTTTTTATCAGCCAATTCCTGCCTTAGTGCTGACCCATGACATGCGAAAATTTCATCTGAATATTGGTTGAATTGCGAAGCCGTTGCAGCCATCTCAAGCGATTGCTTCGCCACATTCGATCTAACCAGCATCGTTCGAGAGTGTGTTGAAGCTTGTTCAGCTCAACCCTGAAAACCTTTGTAGTACCCGAATCAGCGCAAAGAGACCGTTGTAAATGAAAACATCCCTATGAAGATATTTTGTCCATTTACTCAATTGCATTCCATTCATCGGCAACCAAAGCAGCAGCATGGAAAAACCCTGACGCTGCGGCTTGCAAGCTTGTTTTTGCTTGGATACCTTGCGAATCCGGCGATGGCGGAGAACAAATCAATCAATAATCAGTTTCTGAATCTGAGCATTGAAGAACTGATGAACGTCAAGGTAACCACGGTCTCGAGAAATCCGCAACGGCTTACTCAAGTAGCATCTGCAGTTTTTGTCATTACCCAGGACGACATCCGCCGCTCCGGCGCCACCAGTATTCCCGATGCGCTGCGCATGGCGCCCGGTGTGCAAGTCGAGCGCGTCGGCACGGATAAATGGGCCATCAGCGTACGCGGTTTTAACGGTCTTTATGCCAACAAGCTGCAAGTGCTGATGGACGGCCGCAGCGTCTATTCACCGATTTTCTCCGGCGTATTATGGGAACAGCAAGATACGCTGATGGAGGATATCGAACGCATCGAAGTAATCCGCGGGCCTGCCGCCACATCGTGGGGATCCAATGCAGTCAACGGCGTCATCAATATTATCACCAAGAAAGCCGCCGATACCCAGGGCGCACTCTTTACCGCCGGCGGCGGGAGTTTCGAGAACGGTTTTGTAGGCGCCCGTTATGGCGGCATGATCAATGAAGACACCCCTTTCCGTGTCTATGCCAAAGGATTCACCCGCGGCCAGACCCAATCGCTTTCCGGGGAAAGCGCCAACGATCAATGGCATTCGGCCAGGGGTGGATTCCGCCTCGACCATAACCGTGGCATTGACCAATTTACCTTGCAAAGCGATTTCTTTTCCAATTTTGATGGCGGGACACTGGATAAAAGCGCTTCCAATCTATCGGCCAACCGCTCCGGTGATATGCGCGGACATAATGAAGGCGGCAATATCCGCTTTCGCTGGGACCGGACGTTCTCCGAGCAATCCGCTTTTATGTTGCAAGCCTACTACGACCGCAGCCGGTCGCAATTATTGCCGATCGGGAAATTCGATGCCGAAAGCTTCGATGTGGATATGCAATACCGGTTCCCTTTGTTCGAGCGGCATAATCTGACGTGGGGCGCCAATTACCGGCTGTATCACAACAAAGTTCCCGATACCAATCTACTCACGCTTTCTCCACGCGAACAAACGAATCAATTAATCGGCACGTTTATCCGCGATGACATCACGCTGATACCGGATCGCTTGTTGTTTACAGTAGGCAGCCGGTTTGAGCATAACGATTTTACCGGTATGGAGATACAACCCAATGCGCGCCTGATGTGGACGCCCAACACGGAGAACTCGATCTGGATGGCGGTATCCCGCGCCGTCAGGACGCCTTCGCGCGCTGAAAATGACGCCATCATCAATATCACGCCGCAATTACAGAGCTCTATCGGATCACCCCTTTTGCCGTTTCCTATCACCGCATTATTAAACGGTAGCAGTGGCTTCAATTCCGAGAAACTGATCGCGTATGAGTTGGGATACCGCCATCAGTTTTCGTCCCAGGCTTCCATCGACATGACAGGTTTTATCAACGACTACAGCCAAATGCGGGATTCAGCTCTGGGCGCTTTATCACTGAGCGCCGGATCTCCGAGACAGTTTATGTTGCCTTTCACGATCAGCAACCAGGGATCCGCGCTCACTTATGGTTTTGAGACATCGGTTGATTGGAAACCCAAAGATAACTGGCGCTTGCAAAGCAGTTATAGTTTTCTCCACATCGACTTCTCCTCGAAAAATTTCCTGACGAAATCCGATCCTACCGGTGGAGGGGCAGAGAAAGTAACGCCGCAACATCAATTGTCGGTTCGTTCCAACCACGACTTGTCCGAACGGCTGCAATTCAATCTTTGGCTGCGCTATACCAGCAATATCGGGTTTTATCATATCCCGGGCTACGTCACGATGGATGCCAAGCTGGCATACAAACCGGCAAAAAATACCGAGCTATTCGTCGTGGGGCAAAATTTATTCAGTCAAAACCATAGAGAATCGGTATCCGAGTTCACTCCCATTGTCCCCGTTTTCATTCCACGGGGTGTTTATGCAGGCGTGCAGTGGCGCTTCTAGCGAGAACGTGAGCATGCACTTTCTGCATCGACTATTGCGACTGCCGGATAGCCGCTTGAAGCGCGGCATCCGGGCCTGCCTGTTCGCTTTATTTATCGGCTATGGCTTGCCTGCCGCGCACTTGCCGGTCTACGCGGGCGGCGTTTTAGAATACCAAGTCAAGGCTGCTTTCATTTACAACTTTATCGCCTTCACGCAATGGCCCGATACCTCCGGTCCCACGATCAATCTGTGTGTATACGGGGAAGATTTCTTTGGCAGTGAAATCGATAAACTACAAAACAAGTCTGTCGATAAACGTCATATCAACATCGCACGTATCGGCAATCCGGAAAAATTAACGGATTGCCAGGTAATTTTCTTCTCCAAATCGGTGAGCGGCAGCCTGTCGAGCTTATTGATCAATTTACCCAATCGACCTATCCTGACCCTGGCCGACGGCCCCAATGCCATATCCCACGGGATAATGATCAATATGAGTCTGGTCAATGAAAAAATCATCTTCGAGATTAATTTAGGAATTGTCCGCCAATCGGGACTGGATATCAGTTCAAAACTACTTCAGCTGGCAACCAAAGTGCACCAGTAAGCGCTATCGATACTACCTTACTGCAATGCTCAGAAATGTTCGCTTTTTCCCGGTCAAATCCTGCTTTAGATCGAATACTTGAAATGTACAATATTTCTTATCCTTTCCATTGATGATCAAGAAGAAAGTCCATCGCGGATACTTATCCATACCATCCAATTTACCGGAGATTTAACTATGAAACGGCTCATTCTATCGGCTTGCACATTTATCATGATCGCTCACATTCAGCTTGCTTTCGCCACTTTATCCAGCGACACGGAAAAATTGCTCAATTGGGCTGAAAAAACCTTCCCGCAATTCTTCCCCAGCCCTCAAGCCACACAAAATATCGAACCCTGGTTATTCCGCTATTATCCGGAGACAGGCGTGTATGCGGGTGTAAATAAAAGTGACAATGCTGTTTATGTGCTTGGCGGACCTTGGGGAAACACTCCGGCAGTGATCGACACGCTCGCAAATTTGATCAGCCAAGTCGATAGTTCCGGCGGTAACGGCGGCATTGCTGCTTGTGATACGTCAAATATGCTCAGCGGCGTATCTTATAGTCAAAGCGGCAATGTTGTCACAGTCACGACCGGTAGCAGCTGTGCCGTCTTACCGGATCTTAGCACAACCAATTTGTGTACAGTCCCGTCACAAACAACCGCAAGCGGTATTCATGCGCTGGGCAGCAACACAATCACCTCATCAACAATCAGCGGAATCACGATTAGCATCCCAGGATTGCCCGATCCTTTCTCCGAACTCATCAACTCAGCGGCAAATGTTAAACATTGCACTATCAATGCACCTACAGGAACTGAGAATTTAACAGTCAATTCAAATCTTTGTCTTGATATCACCACGGTATTTTCCAAAGAGCTGGGAAGCATATCCATTCCCGGTGTGGCAGTGACCCCGCCCATCACCTACACGACAACAGGTACGTATAAAAACGCTATTGTAGCGGATTGCTTTGCTACCGATGCCGCCACAATTACCGATGCTTTTACGGGAGAAGCCTGGGTCAAGCAGGACGGCCGTTTTGTCAAGGTCAAGTAACTGGTGTAGTCTAATGCTTAAAGAAACTCTGAAAAAGCGAGCGAGCGATAGTCAGGCAAGGTGAAAAAGCCCGGTTTTACGAGGGGTAAATGAGCATCTTGGACCTGATTTCAACGCAGCATGGCCGACGCAGTAGTTTCTCAGCGTTCCCTTAAACGAAAACGAACCCATCTGTGGAGATCATTTCAAAGCAATGAGTTCGTTCAGTGAAGCCGTCAAGCGTATAAAACGCGGCTCGCCGGGTGACAATTCATTGGCCGCTTGGAGACTATGCCGTGCTTCTTCAACCAATTCCGGGGCCGGGCCTTTTTTCTGCATATAAGTAATGATCACATACGCCAGATTGAGGAGCACGCGTATGTTTGCGGGCATCGCACTATAGGCATCGCGCATCGCACTCAGAGCTTCTTCGTACTGCCCTTTACTAATCAGCAATACCCCACGATTCATAATCAGCATGGCTTCTTGACGTGAAGTTTCAATCAACTGGCTGCCTTCTTCGCCCATACCGGCCTGGTCAAATATTTCTGCCACATCGCGCAGTAAAGTAGCGCTTTCAGGATTATTCTTAATTTCACTTTGCAGTAATTGAATGGCTTTCTCTTTATCGCCGGTCGTCAAGAGCAAGCGGGCAATTTCCAAAGCTCCATCAGAATCCGGATGTATACTATCATTGCTGATCGACTGACTCAGCTCCTCGGCGATCTGTTTCGCCTTTTCGGTATTTCCACTTTGATGATGAATCAGTCCTTCAACCGCCAACGCTTTCGTGCGCACCTCGTCTGCCGCGAAATTCTTATTAAGCTGCCCCAGCACTTTCAATGCTTGTTCGGCGTTTTTATTGGCACTGCATGCCTTGGCAAGACCCAGATAGGCATCCGCCGTGCGCAACACGGAATTTTCTCCGAGCGACACACTCTTGCGAAATGCGCGTTCGGCGTCTTCCAGCTTACCGAGTTTCATCGCAACCTGACCGAGGTTTCTCTGCCGTGTCACTGAATTCGGCGATAGCTTCACCGTACGCTCAAGAACATTCCCGGCTTCTTCCAGATCACCCATCGCTTGCAAGGTATGCGCCAGCAGATCTTGCGCCTCAAGATAAGCCGGATTCGCTTCCGTGGTTTCTTCCAGCAAATGCTTGGCCGCATCCAAATCATTTTTCTTCAGCCATATCTTGGCCAACGCCGCTTTGGCCCAGGGAAGATCACGAACAGCCAGGATATCTTCCAATACTTGTTTGGCACGATCATACTCACCGCTAACCAGCAACAAATCACACTTGGTGCGAAGCAAGTCAGCCGCATGAGCCTTGTCCGAAGCCAAGCGCTGATCGCACAAGTACATGGCTTTAGAATAATCTTGCTGTCTCATGGCCTTGTATATTTCCGCAAACGCCTCTTTTTTTGTCCAAATCTTGGCTAATCGTGAACGCAAGCTCGCTTCCGTGACCGGTTTCAGCAAATAGGCATCCGGTTGATACTCCGCAGTCCCGGTAACCGCTTCCATAGTTTTTTCCGCAGTGATCATGAGCCAAAGACAAGAAGGCCCGACCAGCGATTGATATTTGGCTTCTTCTAGTACTTGCTGGCCATTCTTTCCGGAACCCAGAATAAGATCGCAGAGCACGATGTCAAATGGTATCTTTTTCAACCAGGCGATCGCTTCATTGCCATTGGTTGCCATATGTATCTTCTTCATTTCAGCGCCGCAACTACTGAGCATATCGCGCAAAATACTGCGCATCTCCATGTAATCATCGACGATCAATACATTTTTCCCTGAAAAATTTAACTCAGTGGCAGGCGTTGAGATGTCTAGCGGATTAATATGCATGATTCAAAAATTAGAATGGATGACTGTTACGGCAGATGAAGTACAAAACAAGCGCCTTGCAGTGAGCCGCCGTTCTCCAGGCAAAGATCGCCCTGCGCTCCTTGATTACGATGCATTCTTGCTACCATGGCGGAAAAATAAAGCCCCAGACCTGTACTACCGCCATGGAAATCGACACTCTGCATGACATTGCCATTTCCTTCCAGTAACTCGGGCGGATAACCATCGCCATTATCTTCAACACGCAGCTTTAATCCACCCTCACACGCTTCGGCACTGATCAGGATATGGTCATGCGTATGGCGCATGGCATTATTTAGAGCATTACCGATGACACCGCTGATGAGATCTTCATCAAAATACCAGTACAGTCCGGAATCTACCCGGACTTCCAGGTGAATCTGGCGAAATTTGAGCAACTGCGCATATTGCGCTACGGTCGTACGCAAAAAGTCATCCAGGCAAACGGATTGCGGATCAAAGGGATATATTTTTTGACCGAGCTTATAGAGTGTCAGTAATTGAATCAGGCGGTTATTGATGCGTTTTGCTTCATGATTCATTTGCACCAATTCGGCATGCGTGGAAAGTTCGGTCGCCTCAACCGAGGTCAGCACCTTATCCAGACCGCAAATGAGCATGCTGACTGAGTTTTTCATGTCGTGCACGGAAGAAACCAGAAAGTTTGCCATATTGAACACAACCGGGGTGTTGGTTGTATTCGTCTGCTTCTTATTCGATATTCCTATCATGTGATTCCCCGCATAGCATGCGTTTTCGATTCGTTATCAATGGGGAATCTAACGGCAAATCACTTTAAACCTGTAGTGTTGAAGCGCAATCAGCAAGTTAGGGATAGGTTCCTAGAATCACATGGCATTTTCTTAAGTTTCGCAATATTTCGATGCCCCCCTGAATCACAGCGTCAGGCTGGGGATGATTCAGCTCCGCAGCGACTTGTTGCAGCACCGACCGTCCCGGCACAGGATCATCACCGGAAAGCAATTGCAGCAGCCGCGCAGTGACTGGATTGATCTCGATAAAACGCACGTCAAAGTCCGCATCGCGATAAACAATCAGATGGGTTTGCTTGCCATCGGCTTCCTTGGGTTGAAAAGCCGGACTGATTTTATGAACGGGAAAGCAATAGCTCAATGGCCAAGCTAACGGCGAAATCACCGGAACGCTGTCGAGCAAGTCGCCGTGAAGATCGATTTCCGTTGTGTCTATTTTTTCATCCAGCAGCGAAAGCGCTAATTCAACCCACTCATAATGCGCCAGCTCCAGCATAAAAGGCGGATCATCCGGTTGCGGCTCGCGTTCATATTCCAGATACTGCAAAAACTCGCGCGGCATTTCCGGGAACAGCGGCGTATGCGAGAGATGATGGGCGAAATAATCCCGGATCATGGCGTGCCAGCGGTCATCCGGCAACACCCGGCGCAACACCGGAAACGTGCTGGCGATAAAATCTTCCACGTTGTTATAAAACAATTCGCGGTAGATTTTCATGCGCCGGTCTTCGATCCCCTCCGGGCAAGCATTTCTTTCCGGATCGCGGATATGCGCCGCAAAAGCATACTGTTGCCGCACAAAACCGGGACGATCAGCCGTGTTGTGCGTACTCACCGGTTTGATCCTGCCATTTGGATTGCAGCGCGTGAATGATTTCCACTTCTTGCAGCAGCTCCACCAGTGGCGGAAGATTGAAATCGCGCTCCAGCAAGGTCGGAATAACACCAAAGTGCTGGTACGCTTTTTCCAGCAATTGCCAGACCGGATCGACGACATCCGCACCATGCGTGTCCACAATCAGATCCTCGGCTTCCCGGTAGTGTCCAGCAACGTGAACATAGCGAATGCGCGCCGCGGGCAGTTGTTGCAGAAATATTTCGGCATCGTAGCGATGATTGACGCTGTTGACATAAATATTATTCACGTCCAACAGCAAATCGCAATCCGCCTCGTGCAGCACGGCGTTGAGGAAATCAATCTCTTTCATTTCCTGACCGGGCGCCGCATAGTAGGAAACATTCTCCATTGCGATGCGCTGCTCCAGGATATCCTGCACCCGCCGGATGCGCTCCGCCACATAGTGCACCGCGTCTGCGGTAAAGGGGATCGGCAGCAAATCGTACAGATGCCCGTCGTCGCTGCAATAACTCAGATGCTCACTGTAATAGCGGATGCGGTGTTCGCGCAGAAAACGTTTCAATCGTTGCAGAAAAGCTTCGTCCAACGGCGACGGCCCGCCGATTGAAAGCGATAGTCCATGACAAATAAAAGGAAATTTCTCGGTCAGCTCGCGAAACGTCTTACCGTAACGCCCGCCGACATTGATCCAGTTTTCCGGAGCAACCTCCCAGAAATCGACCGGCTGTGTGGTTTGATCCGCCAGCGAACCGAGCAATGAACGCCGCAGACCCAAACCAGCACCATGAACTGGATAACGCGAGCCATTCATGGCTTGCGCGGATTACTTCTTATTGGCCCCACACTTACCTTCACCGCATTTACCCTCTTGCTCGGCTTTCTTGCCGCCGCATTTACCTTCCATATTTTGTTTCATTTCCTTTTTACCGCCACATTTACCTTCACCGCACTTGCCTTCCATATTCTGCTTGGTTTCCTTGCCGCCGTCTTGCGCCGGTTTATCCGCGCCGCTGGCATCGGCCAGTTGCATGTAGCCGCCGGATAATTCATTCATCGCAAATGGATTGGCAACGGTGTCAGCTGACAGATTACTGGCTGCCAGACTGGTTACTAACGCAGCGCTTAATGCCAGTGAAACGGGTTTCATTGATTTTTTCGACATTGATATTTCTCCACAAAAATTGATCGTAACTGCAAACGCCAATGATAACGCCAAACCGGCGCGAAGTCGCTCATTTCTCTGCACACAACCTGACCGGCGCTCGCCGCGCATAACACCACTCGCCGCCGATACCGGCTGTAAACCAGCACATCCCATTTTATGCAGCCAGCATCAATCTGACCTATCTTACTTTTGTTGCCTGCGCCTCTCTGATAAACTCAGCGCTTCGAAAAATATTATAAAAATATGCCAGTTAACTAAGGAGCTCCGAATGTTTGACAAACCCAACCAGCTTGTTTTTTACATCAATGCCGCGATCTTTGTCTTTGGTGTATTGGTTGCACTGCTGACGAAATTCATCGTGATTGCACTGATCGTTGCAATCTGCGCCGCGTTGCTGATTTACGAGCAAATCCGGCAAAACAAATTCGCATTTTCCATCGCGGATTTAAGAAAAGTACTGACCGTGCACGATACCTGCGGAAAAAAAGCGACCTTGACGCAGACACAAATGACCACCGCTTGTCATACCGATAATTCAGAATACTGGTTTAAAAATATCCGCTCAACCGGCAGTATCAGTAATTTTCGGGTTAACGGCAACAGCCCAGCCGAGCAAACGCATGAAAACGGAAGCTACCAAGTCTGTATAAAATTCCCGCCGGAATTGAAAGTCATTAACGGTTCCGACTTAACCCTCACGTATCAATGCGAAGGTGCTTTCACGCAGAACGAAGGCATACTGTCGCATGTCGTCGACGATGACACGCAGCGATTACGCCTGATCGTTGAATTACCGGAAGGACGCGCCATTTCCACCGCCCGTTTTTTCAGCATCCATAATGGCAAAGAAGAAGCGCTGCTACCGCCTGTCATCATCGGGCAAACCATTGAAGCGGATATCAAAAACCCAAAACGGGGAGTGGAATACTGCCTGCAATGGAATTGGGAAGAAGAAGGCTTGATCAAAAAAGTAAGCTGCATGTTCTAAGCGGCCATCAAACCGTCATCCTGCCCGTTTACAGTAACAGGATTGAATCAGCAGAACGATTGCCTGAATTTCCCAACCGGGCAAACTGGATTGAAAAATCCGGCTTGCCCGGCTTCTCACCGCCGCCTTGATCGCTCAAACATCGCAAACCATTGAATCTTCTTAAAGCACTCGCTGCGGTCAGCAGCATGACTTTCATCTCGCGCATTCTCGGTTTTGTGCGCGATATCATCATCGCGCGGATTTTTGGCGCGGGCATGGAAACCGATGCTTTCTTTGTCGCATTCCGCATTCCGAATCTGCTGCGGCGGATATTCGGAGAAGGAGCCTTTTCGCAAGCATTCGTTCCCATTCTCGCCGAATACAAAAAAAATCGCACAGCTGAAGAAACGCGCGATTTCATCGATCACATCACGATGATCCTGAGCATCTCGCTGTTCGTGGTCACTGTTATCGGTATTATCGCTGCGCCGCTGATTATTTATGTCAGCGCACCGGGATTCTCCGCCGATCAGGACAAATTCAATTTGACCGTAACACTGCTGCAAATTACATTTCCCTACATATTGTTTATTGCGTTGGTCGCTTTGGCGGGAAGCATACTCAACACATTTGGGAAATTTAACATTCCCGCGCTGACCCCCGCGTTATTGAATCTATCCTTTATTGCTTGCGCGCTATGGCTTACCCCTTTGATTGATCCGCCCATTCTGGCACTGGCTTGGGCGGTTTTTATCGGCGGCATATTGCAACTGGCTTTCCAGATCCCTTTCCTCTTACGGCTCAAATTAATGCCACGAATCCGTTTTAAAAATCCGGACACCGGCGCCTGGCGCGTGCTCAAATTGCTGGGGCCCGCTATTTTCGGTGTATCGGTGAGTCAAATCAGTCTGCTGATCAACACCATTTTTGCTTCATTGCTGGTGACCGGCAGCGTATCGTGGCTTTATTATGCCGACCGGCTCATGGAGTTTCCCGCGGGCTTGCTCGGCGTCGCACTGGGCACCATTCTGCTGCCATCGTTGGCACGGCATTACACCAGCAACAGCCGCGAAGAATATTCTCGCCTGCTGGATTGGGGATTACGCATGACCATCTTGCTGACCTTACCGGCAGCGCTTGCGTTTGCATTACTGGCCACCCCTTTAATCACCACGCTTTTTCATCATGGCGCGTTCACGGATCATGATGTCTGGATGACACGTGAGGCGCTGATTGCCTACAGTGTAGGATTGCTCGGATTAATCCTGGTGAAAGTGCTCGCACCGGCATTCTACGCACGCCAGAACATCAAAACACCGGTAAAAATCGCCATCATCACGTTAACTGCAACGCAACTGATGAACCTCGCCTTCATCGGTTCACTCCAACATGCCGGATTGGCGCTGGCTATCGGCTTAGGGGCATGCCTCAACGCCGGATTGTTGTTTTACCAATTGCGCAAACAGGAAATCTATCAGCCACAACCCGGCTGGCTCATCTTCTGTGTGAAAATATTGCTAGCATTGGCGGCGATGGGCGTTGTGTTATGGTTTGCGGCAGGAAGCGACACCTCATGGCTGACCGACTCGACACTGACACGCGCCGGGCGGTTAAGCTGGGTGGTTGCAGCCGGGGCAAGCAGCTATTTTGCCGCGCTCTGGTTGCTGGGATTCCGCCTGAAAGACTTCACGCAGCGGCAAACGTTGTAATCTATTGGGCGGGTTAGTCAGATCAAAGACCAATGCGAAAGCACCCGCTGACTTAATACTGTAAACCACTTGTATGCGCATGCGCCAACCCAATACTCACTCCTAACGCTATCCTGCCGCAACAAATCTCTTAGCCAAATCTCACTACACCCGGCGACGGATGCGCCAAGTCAGCATTGCTGATTCCGTACCTGCCCCCACAAGCACACATTGTGTGCGTCAATTTGCCACATTGATAAGCCCCCGATTCTATTGCGATAATTATTCCGATCCTAGTAATAATGATGCGTAATTTGAAATACTTATTCATCGATAAAAAGGTATTTCACATTCCAATAAAAAAGATCAAAAAGAAATCCTAACAACCCTCATTACATTCTTTGTAAGGCAACCAAGAACTACTAAATAGCCACACGAACCGGAAATTCACTGACATCTCTGATCGAAAATTCGTGTGCAACCGATGACGCAGTAACTGTAATGAATACTGCTACTTAACTTAAAAATCAATGGAGTTTTTATATGCAATACTGGTACTTATCTTTTAATCGCTTTTTCAGAAATAGCGCGAATCACTTTGGCTTGGCTGTGCTTGCGGCGATATATTCATGCAACGTATTAGCTGATGTCGGTGACCTTCATCAAACTAAGCCGTCGCATGAAACGGACACAATGAGCAGCAGCCATCCGCCGAAATTTGATCGTATCACCGGCATGGATGATTTTATTACCCGCCAACCGGTACCTAATGTGAATATTCGCGGCATCGGCATTTTTGTATACGATGGCATGTTCTCCCAGGATGCGTTGGCTCCATTGCAAGTTTTCAAGTCTGCGGGCTTGAATGTCTTCTTGATCGCGAAGCAAAAAGGGTCGGTGACAACGAGTAGCAGTTTGACCATCGTGGTTGACAAGTCCATCGATGAGGTAAACGAATTAGACGTATTGTTAATTCCAGGAGGTGCCCTTGCTACAGCCATGCAAACTATCGATCAGGAATCCCTGGATTGGATCACAAAAATCGATGCAGCTAGTTTGTACACCACCAGTGTTTGCACTGGCGC
Organism: Proteobacteria bacterium ST_bin16; assembly: GCA_002083595.1. Lineage (GTDB taxonomy): Bacteria > Pseudomonadota > Gammaproteobacteria > Burkholderiales > Nitrosomonadaceae > Nitrosomonas. The sequence goes on from MSXT01000002.1 coordinate 50,076, forward strand.
GTGGATCCTGGGCGCAACCGGATTGCTTCAAGGAAGAAAAGCGTCCACGCATTGGTATCGTGCTGAAGAAATGCTAACCAAATTTGGCGCAACATACACCGGCAAACGTTGGACCACGGATGGCAAATACTGGACTTCAGCAGGAGTGACCGGTAGCACCGACATGGCGTTAGCATTAGTCAATCACTGGTTTGGCAAACAGTATACCCAAGCTGTCATGCTGGATATGGAATACGATCCAAAACCACCCGTGCAAGGCGGCACACCGGAAAAAACCAACAAGACCATCGCACAATTGATGCAAGAGATGTACGACTTCTTTCTGCTACCGTTTGTTAACTGCGCGCCAGGTACGCCAGGCGCCTGTTTGTTCTAACGCAATTAAAACTGACCTTGCCCGATCTGACTCGTGACACAGTTAAAAAATCGCATCATCCGCATATTTAGATAGGCTCTAGACTATCAGAGGTT
>MSXT01000015.1 GCA_002083595.1 Proteobacteria bacterium ST_bin16
TCTCTGCTAGTCTAGAGCCAATGGTTTTATCCTGATCTGACAAATAACCCAGCGTACAAATGACGAGGCGGTGATCCAAGGTAAAGAGCTTTAGCCGGATGATCGACGCCACCGGTAAACCTGCGCTATTCAAATCAACGATGGATGTATCCAGCGGCCAAGCGGCATGTTGGGCTGAAGTGATCATGGCCATCACGCTATGGCCATACAGTCATTGAATGCTGTTGCTGAAGAGATAATCAGTGCAGGTCTGCTCTTGCTGGCCTGCTGATCGGTAAATGGAAAAGGAACTTTGACAACATCGTAGCGATTATAGATTGCGGTAGGCTTCGTCATCTTCGGCGCTATTCCATTCCGATAAAACATCGTTTAATGCAGTCAAGTAACTCGCATCTAATGGCTCTTCCACGCGATGTACCGATATTTTACCGTTCTCCAGCACTTCCCAAGCCAGCGTATCTCCCGCTTTGAGCTGTAGCCGTTTACGTACTTCAGCAGGTACCGTGATTTGGCCTTTATGACTTAACTTGGCAAGTTGAGACATCCCAGTGTTCCTTAACTTTTGTGAGAATTCCTTACGGTAACGCATATCTAGCTAGGCTGCAATTACCTGTGTATTGAGAAGAATGTGGAGATATATTATTAAGCCAATTTCTTAACTTGATTAATATCTGAGATAGATTCAATGTCGTCCTTTTCGGATTGTTGAGCCCAATACAAATCCCAGCGAGTTTGAAGATTGAGCCAATAATCCGCTGATATATTAAAGAACTTCGCCAATCGCAATGCCGTACTTGGTGTAATGCCGCGCTTCTGATTGACCAGTTCGTTAACACGCTGATACGGAACATGGATAGCATCTGCCAACTCCCGCTGGCTGATACCCATCGGTTCCAAGAATTCAGCACGCAGCATTTCGCCGGGATGTGTGGGTTCTCTATCGGTTGGGATACGCATGGTATAAAACCTTTATCAGTGATAATCGATAATTTCAACATCATGAGGGCCTGAATCATTCCATTTGAAGCAAACCCGATATTGATCGTTGATACGGATACTGAATTCCCCATTTCTGTCTCCAGACAGGCTTTCGAGGTAATTACCGGGTGGTATCCTCAATTCCTCCAGAACTAAAACTGAGTCCAATTGGTCGAGTTTTCTGCAAGCCACCTTCCATAAAGATTGCGGGAGTAAGTTACGAGCCAGCTTGGAGTTTTTTCCGTTAAAAATGTCTTCAGTCGCTTGATTCTTGAAGGAAACTATCATGCGTGCATGATAGCACGGTATGCATGCTATTCAAGTGGCAATTTTGCTAAGATGTGTGAGTTCTTCCCGAGTGGAATGTATACGAGAGTAACGACTTGGCGTTAATAAGCAAAGCGTACTGCGCCGGTCTTTTATTCGACGCAATAGGGACTGTTATCTACGCGAGTTAAGTAGATTAAGTCACCTTACGCGTATATTCTTTGTAAAATAATCCGGTGTTTTTGGTTTCTTAAGATAAAAATAAGCGATATTAAATGGTGATTTTTTGTGATTTCCTTTACCAAGTGATGGCCAATCGCGGAAATTCTCAATTTGATCCTCTGTGTAAGGCGTTTTAGAGAAATCAAATAGAATTAATACTGCTAGCCCGTCGTATTTCATCAATTTTTTCACTTCTGTCGTATTGACTGTGGCAGAAACATTGGATTTGGCTGCTGTTGGTTTTCTGACTGCAAATTCGACTGCTACATTATCAATGACAAAATCAATATAACCTTTTCCGCTCAAAGTTCCTGGCAATTTTGATTTTGCTTCTGGAACAAGTAATTCGCCAAAATAGCCGAGTAAATATGTACGAACTAAAGGGAGCAGTTCTCTTTCACCCCATTCGTTCAGGTTAAGTGTTTTCTTGAATTCCTTTCGATGCAATGAAGAAAAAAGCAGATCAAATGCATCGATGACTTCCTTAATAGTAAGAGCCATGAGATATCTCAATTTGAGGTTTAATTAGAATTACTTTCAGAATAGTGCAATCTGTGATGGCAGAAATATCGTTTATCAATGTATGTTTCGGTTTAAATGTAAATCAGACTAAATCGAATCCTCTCACTCAATATTCTGCACCTGCTCGCGCATCTGCTCGATAATCACCTTCAATTCCATTGAAATCCGCGTAATTTCCAGATCGACCGATTTTGAGCCGATGGTGTTGGCTTCGCGGTGCAGTTCCTGCATCATGAAATCGAGTTGTTTGCCGACGGCCCCGCCTTTGTTGATGATGCGTTCGACTTCATCGATGTGCGCTTGCAGGCGCGAGAGTTCTTCGTCGACGTCGATTTTACTGGCGAACAGGGTGATTTCCTGGTGGATGCGTTCGTTTTCCTGTGTGCCAAGAATTTCTTCCAGGCGGGTGCGCAGTTTTTCCTCGAAGGCGGCGATCAATGCCGGGATGCGCGGAGCAGCGGATTGCAGTAATTGGCGCATTTGCTTGATGCGTTCCAGTAAAACGGATTTCAGTTTGTCGCCTTCGCGTATCCGCGCAGCTTTTAAGTCATTCAATGCGGTTTGTAGCAAGGTCATGCCGATTTCATTGGATTCCTCGCCGGGTGCCGTGTCGCTTCCGAGCATGCCGGGCCATTTCAGGATTTCCGCTACCGTTAATGAGGGTGCGGCGGGGTGGCGTGTTTTGACGGTTTGTTCCAGTTGCAACAATTTTTCCAGCAAAGCCTGATCGAGCTGTTGAGAATTTTCCGTGTTCGCCGACGGGGAAAAATTCAAGCGGCATTCGACTTTGCCGCGGCTGAGTTGTTTCGTCAGCAGTTCGCGCATGGCCGGTTCCAGCTTGCGAAAATCATCCGGCAGACGGAGCTGGATATCGAGATAGCGGTTATTGACCGAACGGATTTCCAGATTGAGCGATCCATAGGGCATTTCTTGCGTAGCGGCGGCGTAGCCGGTCATGCTGACAATCATGATAAAAGTGTTTTTAAAGTTTGAAGGGGAATATACCGGGATAAGCTGAGCAAGTTGTCGTCACAGATCGCCGGAGCGGGTTTGCCGTCCAGTAGACCGGTTACGGTAAAGGGTGTGTCTTTGTTTTCCGGATCGAATACCACCAGACTTGCATCGATGTATTTGTAATCGCCCGGCGCATTCAGACGCCAAAGATTGGGAATGCCGGGGTAGGGCTGGTGCAGGCAATACGCCGCGGTGTCGCCGTGAATAATCAGGACCGGCTTCTTGAATTGTTCGGCTTTTTGCTTGATCAGATCGCGCAGCGAGCGGAAGCCATCGCAATCGGTGCGATTGCTCGCAGTGCAGACCGGTTTTTCGTGATCAAAGTCGAACATATCCGCTTGGAAAGCGATGACAACTGCTCGCGCGGATTCCGCTGTGGCGAAGCGTTGGTGCAGCCATCCGGTGTTGGCTTGATCGCGGCGATCCGCTTCGTTCAAGGCATCGTCAATGTTGCTGCGCAGGATTTCCCTGCGGCCATTATTGGTGCCAGGAATATGCAGCGTGGTGAAAGCGACCGGACCGACACTCCACTGCGCATTTTCGATAAATCCTTCCTGCCGGATAAGACCCGGGATATCGCGGACTAATTGCTGCCGGTCTTGCTGAAAAAACAGTTGGCGCAGATAGCCGAGGCGTTCCAGTTCGTCGTGCCGCATGCCGGTACTGAACCGGTCGCAATCGGTCCAGTCGTTATCGCCGGGGGTGTATACCGTTTTATGCGGATTCAGTTGCGCAATCTGGCGGTAATGGTCTTGAAACAGATCGTCGCTGCAGCTCAATCGGCCTCTTTTGAAATCACCCAAGTGGATCAACACGGGCGGGTTTAATGCGCGAATGGCTTTGGCGATTGCGCCATTGGGCTGCTCCAGCAGGGCATATTCGGCATCGGTGTAGGGCATATCGCCCAGTACCACAAATTGAGTGGTCTTCCCGGCAACAGGAGCTGAATCGTCCGCGTATGCTGCGGTTGTAAAGAGCGCCCATACCAGAAAAAGCCGCAGCCATGCTGTCATATGTTTCTATTATCCGTTCATGTGGCTCTGAAACACCAGTCCGGCGTGCTCGCGCAGTTTATGAAAACGGATAGCGGGCCAGTTTTCTTCGGCGACACTCAGTTCCGCGCCAAACGAGGCCAAAAATGTCGGCGCATCGACGGCGTCGTAGGCGATGCGATGCGAATTGGCTTCGATAAAGCGCTGCAATTCACGCGGATCGTCGCAGGTAATCCAGCGTGCCAATTGATATTTGGCCGAAGTAATGCGCGCCGCCACACCGTATTCATGTTGCAGGCGGTGCGCGACCACTTCAAATTGCAGCGTGCCGACAGCGCCGAGTAACAGCATATTGCCCAGATGCGGGCGGAACACCTGGATCGCGCCTTCTTCACCCAGTTGCGCTAATCCCAATTTCAATTGCTTGCTGCGCAGCGGATCGGTGATTTCTACGGTGCGGAAGATTTCCGGCGCGAAAAAGGGTAATCCGGTAAATTGCAGCACTTCACCTTCGGTTAAGGTATCACCCAGTTGCAGCGTGCCGTGATTCGGTATACCGATGATGTCGCCGGGGTACGCTTCTTCCAGAATATCGCGGCGCTGCGATAAAAAGGACACGACCGTGCTGGTGCGGATATCCTTGCCATTGCGCGCGACTTTCAAATTCATGCCGCGTTTGAAATGCCCCGAACAGACGCGCACGAAGGCAATGCGGTCGCGGTGCGCCAGATTCATGTTGGCCTGGATTTTAAACACCATGCCGGAGAATTTCTTTTCATCCGGCTGCACTTCGCGCTGAATGGCGTTGCGCGATTCCGGTGGTGGCGCCAGATCGACCAATGCATCGAGAATTTCGCGCACGCCGAAGTTATTGATCGCCGAACCGAAGAAAACCGGGGTTTGTTTACCGGCGAGGAATGCGGCATGGTCGAAAGGCGGAGACGCGCCTTTGATCAAATCGATTTCCTGCATCGCGGTGGATAATCCTGCACCGAAGCGTTGCTGGATTTTCGGATCGTCAAAACTGGCGATCACTTCGTTTTCATTGTCGACGCGGTCCGATCCCGGCTGAAACACGCGCATGCCGTTGTTTTGCAAATCGCATACGCCGTGGAAATTTTTTCCCATGCCGACCGGCCAGGTGAATGGAATGGTCGTCATGCCGAGCGTATGCTCGATTTCATCGAGCAGATCAAGCGGTTCACGCACTTCGCGGTCCATTTTGTTGACGAAAGTAACGATCGGCGTGTTACGCGCGCGACACACTTCCAATAGGCGCAGCGTTTGCGCTTCGACCCCGTTGGCGGCATCGATCACCATTAACGCCGCATCGACGGCGGTCAGCACACGGTACGTGTCTTCCGAGAAATCCTGGTGACCGGGCGTATCGAGCAGATTGATGACGCAATCGCGGTATTCCATTTGCATGACCGAACTGGCGACCGAAATGCCGCGCTGCTTTTCGATTTCCATCCAATCGGAAGTAGCGTGGCGGCTGGCTTTGCGCGCTTTGACACTACCCGCGATGTGAATCGCACCGGCGTACATCAGTAATTTTTCCGTCAGCGTTGTTTTGCCCGCGTCCGGGTGGGAAATAATGGCGAACGTGCGGCGCCGCGATACTTCTTGATCAATGCTCATAATCGGTATTTCTGTGTTCCTGTGAATAAAGATAACAATGGGCGGTATGCGTGGCGCTGAACGAGCTGGCTGGCGGGTAGGCTGTACGGCAAACCGGCATGGCATGCGCGCAACGCGGATTAAAATGACAGCCCGCTGGCGGTGCTGCCGGTGACGGCAAATCTCCCGTGAGCGGAATGATGTGCCGCGCGGGATCCGCTTCAATGTGCGGAACCGACGACAGTAACGCTTGCGTGTATGGGTGCTTGGGGTTGCTCATCACCTCGTCGATACGTCCGTGTTCAACGATACGTCCCAGATACATCACCGCCACTTCATCGGCCAGATACTCTACAACCGCGATATTGTGGGTAATAAACAAAAATGCAAGTCCTAAATTATTTTGCAGCGATTTGAGCAGATTCAGAATCTGCGCCTGAACCGAGACATCCAGGGCGCTGGTCGGTTCATCGCAAATCAGCAGCTTTGGATTGACCGCCAAGGCACGGGCAATTGCGATGCGTTGCCGTTGTCCGCCGGAAAATTCATGCGGAAAGCGCCATTTTACCTCAGCAGGCAGACCGACACGTTGCAATAATGCATCGATTTCATCTTCCCGGGACTCGGCGGCTGCAGCCGTATCGTTGCCGGGGTAAACGGTTTGATAGGCTTTTAAGGCATTGATACCTTCTTGCAGAATTTCAATGATGCGCATGCGCGGATTCAAGGAAGCATAAGGATCCTGAAAAATGATCTGAAGCTGTGAACGTACCGGCCGCAATTGACTGCGCCCCAATCCATTCAATTCCTGTTCCTTGAAACGCACGCTACCCGCCGTGGGCTGAATCAATTGCAGAATGCTTTTGCCGATCGTGGTTTTGCCGCAACCGGATTCACCCACCAGCGCCAGCGTCTTGCCTGCGGCAATTTTCAACGACACGCCGTCGACTGCTTTGACATGACCCACGACACCTTTGAACAAGCCTTTGCGAATCGGGAAATGCACTTTCAGGTCAGTGACCTGCAACAGCACTTCGGCTGTTGCCAGCGAAGTCGATAGCGTTACATGCGCGGTTTCTTGTGATGCTGTGTTGGCAACGGTAGCCGCTTGAGCGGCGTTGTTGCTGTATAAATGGCAGCGGACCTGATGTTGACCGGAAATCGTGTGCCATTGCGGAACGCTATCGCGGCATTGTGCCAGTGCCTGATTGCAGCGGTCTACGAACCGACACCCGGTAAATTGCTGCGCCAGAGACGGCACATTGCCTTGAATGACAGTTAATGCCTGATTACGTTTCTGTTTCCCAGGTAATGCGGCGAATAATTGCTGCGAATAGGGGTGGCGCGGGCGATGAAAAAAATCGTGCCGGGTTGCCAGCTCGACAATTTCTCCCGCGTACATCACCGCGACGCGTTGCGCCATTTCCGCTACCACGCCCAGATCGTGCGTAATCAGTAAAATGGCCATGCCTTTCTGCTGCTGGATATGCCTCAGCAGATCGAGCACTTGTGCTTGTATCGTCACATCCAACGCGGTGGTCGGCTCATCGGCAATGAGCAGTTCCGGTTCACCGGCGAGCGCCATCGCGATCATGACACGTTGCTTCATACCACCGGAAAACTGGAAAGGGTACTCGTGCATGCGGCGTGCCGCATCGGGTATGCCGACTTGTTCCAGCAATTCTCGGATACGTGTTTGCATGGCTTCGTGCGATAAATTCAAATGCTGCTGTAGCACTTCTTCGATTTGCTCGGCGATGGTCAGAACCGGATTGAGACTGAGCATCGGTTCCTGAAAAATCATACTGATGCGCTTGCCGCGAATTTTACGCATGCCGGTTTCAGGCAGTTGCAGCAAATCCGTGCCACCGATGCTGATTTTGCCGGCAACGATTTCACCGACATCCGGCAGCAAGCGCATGATCGACAGCGCCGTCATCGATTTGCCGCAACCGGATTCACCCAATAGCGCAAATGTTTCCCCGGGTGAGATGGTCAGCGTCAAGCCATCGACGGCGTGTACCGGTGTGTCGCCGGTGTGCAGCACGGTTTCGAGATTTTCTATTTCCAGCAAGGTATTCATGGATGAGAAGAAGATTTGGCCGGTGCGGTTGCTTCGGGCGCGTTGTCTTTCACACTTTTTTCTTTTTTGCCAAAACGCGAGAGTACCGTGCGTTGCCGTAAAGTCCGGATGCGTGGATCCAATGCATTTTGGACCGCATCGGCAAACAAGTTGGCGCTTAATACCAAAGTAAACATGAAACTGAACGCCGCCAGCAAGGCCCACCACACCATTGGTTCACGCGCCATTTCCAGCCGCGCTGCGTTGATCATGGTGCCGAAACTGATCATCGATGGATCGACACCGACACCGACGTACGATAACACCGCTTCGGCCAGTACCAATCCGCTGAAATCCATCACCGTGGCAATCAACACGATGTGCATCACGTTAGGCAGTATGTGACGGCTGATGACGCGCCAATGCGAAACGCCGAATGCATGCGCTGCCTGGATATATTCCAGTTCACGCAGTTTCAGCGTTTCACCGCGCAACAACCGGCATAATCCAGTCCAACTGGTAATGCCCAGGATCATGCAGAGAAACAGCAGCCGCAGATCGGCGCGCGATGCAATGGTGTCGAATAATTCCGGATGGGTTTCGATATACACCTGCATCATCAATACCGCGGCGGCGATCAGTAAAACACTGGGGATGGAATTCAGCGTCGTGTAAATATATTGAATGACGTCATCGACCCAGCCGCGGAAATAACCGGCCATAATGCCCAGCAATAATGCGAACGGCAGCATGATGAGCGTGGTTAGCGTGCCGATCACCAGGGCGACGCGTATGCTTTTCAGCGACTGATACAAAATATCCTGCCCGACCTTGTCGGTGCCTAGCACATGATAATATGCAGCCAGCGAAATGATACAGCCGATGACGAGCAACAAAATGAGCAGGGTGATTAAGATGGCGCGCCAGGGAATTTCAGTGTTGCGGCGCCAAATGGCCATCAGGTATGGCGCAAAATTCTGCCGGCTGCGATGAGATAGCCGGGCGATTAAGCCAACGGACAGTACGCTCCAGATCAGCAAACCGCAGGCCAAGCCTTTTAATACAAGCTGCGTGATGTCGGCGCTGTGTTCCTTGTCAGGATCTTGCAAATGCGCGCCGCCAAACTGGAGCCGGGCAAAAGTCCGCACTTGCTTGCCATCCTGCTCGATGGTTTCTTTAGCATACAAATGCGCTGCCAGCGGTGCGGAGTAGGTTTTCTCGACTTGCGTGCGTAAGGGTGCTACCAGTAAATCCAGCAGACTCAGCACTTCGACGCTATAAATCGTCTCGCCCTGATTGTTCTTGTGATCCAGCGCGGGGCGGAAATGCACTGTGTCCAATAAGCCAACCAGCAGGAAAAAGATCAGCACGGTGAGTGCGGACATGCCACTGGCGCTATGTCCCACGCGTTTCCATTGCGCTAGCAGATGTTCATGGCGGCGGATATACCAGACGATAAAGAATACAATGGCGACAAACAAATAGATCAGCGCATCGGTCCACAAAATAATCGGGCTAAAAGACATGGTCAGGATGGATGGCTCTGCGGCGATGAGGCCGGTTTAATTACACATAATCATTCATATCATAAATGAATGCTGGGATTTTTTGAAAATTTATCAATACCGGTAAACCGATCAATGTATTAAGGCAGGATACAGTCTAACATTGATAACGGTTAAGGTCGCGTGATGATGGAAAATCCGTTGATGAAGAGGGAAGCAACAGCCCGGAAGAGTTTCTCCGTAAGGTCTCTATCCGGAGCTGTTGTTAAAGGATGTATTATTGTTGCTGTGAAAAGTATTTTTTAGAATATTACCGGTTAGAAATTCTCATATTGCAATCGGCCTTCACGTCTGATCAGCTCGTCAATCGTAAGACCAACCGCTGGTTTACCGCTAAATACCGAGCCCACCCGTTTATTGTTGAAGTGTTCCAACATGGTGGCATAGGCTCTGGGTGGAAGAGGGAAGAACTTAACTTCTTTGACCAGGAGAAGCGCATTCTTCATATAAAACTCTACAAATGCCTTGACCTCGGGTTTTTCAGCCGCTTTGATATTGACATAAATAAAAACCGGACGGGATAGCGGTTGATAGCTGCCATTTTCCACGGTTTCGACAGAAGGGAGAATCGCACCTTTGCCACTGTCGATCGCAACGGCGGTTACTTTGTCCTGATTCTCGATGTAATAGGCGAAGCCAAAAAACGCTAAGCTGTTTTTGTTACCCGCCACATGATTCACCAGCACATTGTCATTATCGGATTCAGTGAAATCATGTCGACTGGATTTAGCTTTGCCGACAATGGCTTCGGTAAAGTAATCATAGGTGCCGGAATCCTCGTCAGCGCCGGATAACTTCATCGCTTCATCCGGCCATGCCGGGTTGATTTGATTCCATTGAGTGATTTTACCCTGCGCAGCAGGTTCCCAGATTTTCTTCAACTGGGCGATAGTCATTGACGTGCTCCAGGAGTTTTCCGGATTTATCGCCACCGTCAGAGCGTCAAACGCCACGGGTATTTCGACATATTGCACGCGGGCGCCTTTACAATCCTTCATTTCACTATTCAGAATCGGGCGGGAAGCATTCACGATATCGATCTCGCCGCGGCAAAATTTCTTGAAACCGCCGCCGCTGCCCGATATGCCGACCGTAACATTAATGGCGTTCTTTTTTGCGGCTTGGAAATTGTCCGCCACGGCTTTGGTGATCGGATAGACGGTGCTGGAGCCGTCTATTTTAATAACTGTTTGTGCATTGGCGACAGTGGCGGAGCCAGTCAGTATTGCCAATGAGATTGCTACAGCGAGTTGATTGAAGTGATTAGGTTGCGACATTTCATTCTCCTGTTTGAGATGATGCGGCGTAAATGACGGCATTCAAAATGCCGGGCACGAAAATGTTAACGCATGTTTCCCAACAATGTCATGCGGGTAAAAACTTAAGTACTGATAGATCGCAGGTTTTTTAAATCGAGCATTCAGGAAATCACACTGAATACTCGATTTTTGCTCAACTTTTTAGTGGCGGATTTTTAGAAATCAATCGTCCACTGTGTCAGGAATGCGCTCAGATCACCATTATTCCATCCATGCGTACGTGCTCCGGCACCGCCCGAGTAACCATTGGTATTCGTGGTTGGCGTTGCTGCCGTGTTGATATCCAGCATATGGATGACATTGGCCTGAAACTTAACATTGGAATGCGGGTACCAGTTTAAGCCGAATCTGACCATGTCGGCGCGGCCTCCTTTGATGACACCTGAATTCATGTCAATGTAATCATAGCCGAATGCGACTTCCCATGCGCCCCAGCCGGTGCCGTTCCAATGGAAGGGCCGGTTAGGCTTGATACGGTTTGCCGCACCGTTTCTGACGTGATAGGCCTTCGACTCACCGGTCAGGAAGTAGCTTACAAAGCCATAATAACCGGTTAAGTGTTCGCTGTCATAACCGACACCGTTGATATTGGTGCGCAAATATTCAGCTTGCGCCGAGAATGGGCCGTAGACAAACCAGCTTTCCGCCCCATAACGATCGTAGCTGGTGACTTGACGGCGATTCGGATCACTCAACGCACCGGTGCTCAGATTGCCGGTATTCAGGATATTGGTGCGATCCACGTTGGTGCCCGGAAAGGCGAAGAATGACATACCACCGCCGCCACCGATCTGGCCTTCTCCGACCATGGTGCCATCGGCGCGATATTGTGTGTTGACATCGGTATGTCCGGCAGAAACACCGACATGGAAAAACTTGGTGTCATCAATCATCCAAGGTCTGCCGCTGACACGGCCAATACCTTGCCAGCCGGTGTCGCCGGAGCCATTGTTACGGTTCTGGTTACCGTTGGCATTGACGGAAGTCGATGCGGAAGACCATCCGCCGATGGGCTCGGTTTGGAATGCAATACCGGTTTGAAATCTTTTAACCGCATAATTGGCACCGATACCCGTTTTATACGTATTGGGATTATCGACGAACGAATTGACGGACATATGCCGTTCGATAAAAGTCAGATAGCGGTTACTGGCGGCTTCTTCCAAGCTGAACGGCTCTTTGAACGAACCGAGTTTGTAAGAGAGCGCATCGGTATGGTTCAAACGCACGAATGCATCGGTAATTCCCGATCCGACGGTACCGTTGCCTCGGCTGAAGTCATATTCAAACTTGTAATCCCAGATTTTATAAAATGTACCTTCGATGCCCAAACGCGCACGGCGGATATTCATGCCGCTATTCAATTCGTTTGCGGTACTCGCTCCGAAAGCGGGGTCAGGGTCATTGATAAAATTGTATTGCGAGGCTGGTTGAATCCGTCCATTCATCGATGCCGAGAAATTGCCATCCTTGGTTGACCAATGTAAGCCACGGTCATCAAAATTCCCGTGTATTTTTTCAACTTCCTTGACGCGTTCTTCGAGTACCGAAACTTGATTCTTAAGTTGTTCTTTCTCAGCTTTTTCCCGCAATCTTACCAAGCGGTCGCCCGCAGGTTTGTTCTCCGTTTCCGCTGTCCGGTCCTCATGGGCTGGAGTTTGTGCAGGCGCTGCCAATACGCTTTGGGGAGCCTTTGTTTTGGCCGATTTCTCTGATTTTTCATAGGTACCCATATGAACGCGGCCGGGACCGGGTTCCGCAAAAATTTGCTTGGTTTTTGTATCGACATATAAATCGAGTGCATAGGCGCTGGATAGAACGCCTAAATTGATTAACGCTGTGGTTGCCAGGGTAAGTCTGAATAATTTCATCATCTGTCGTTGATCCAGGGTTGAAAAAGTGAGTCATCTACGGTGGCAACCGTTATATAGAATCAATGTTACAGTTTTATGACAGTTACATTTTTTTTACGCTTTTATGACACAGCCCGTTATCCTGAATAGCAGTGCTGGATAGTTAAATACTTGAAATGGTAATTATTAATTCCTAAAATACCGGATGCATTCAACGCAAAAGTAACAATGACGTTGCGCAATGCATAATTTGATTTTCTTGGATTGACGGGAACTTTCATGACGATAGTACCCGTCTAACCAGGTACTTAACATGGGAATATGATTTCTCGTGCTAAGTAACTAATTCTATTAACTAACTGACTTATTATTATTTATTTAATAGGAGGAAAATAAAATGGCAACAACTTATGGCACGA
>MSXT01000093.1 GCA_002083595.1 Proteobacteria bacterium ST_bin16
CTTTCTCTTGATATCAACGAATATCCGGAGGAGTGCTAAAAATGAATGTAACGAGCTGCTTATTAAATTGGGTGATTCTATGAATGATTTGTATCAAAATTTTCAGAAGTTCTTTGAAATTGTAGTGGCTGATACAGCCGAGCTGCTTGAACATGTTTATAGAATCCGCTATCAGGTGCTATGCGTGGAACAGCGTTTACCCGGATTCGACCCTGCGCTTTGTCCGGATGAAAAGGAAAAAGACAGCTACGACAGCCATTCCTGCCATGTGCTTTTGCGCTATCGCCCATCGGGAGAATTTATCGGCACTGTGCGGTTAATTCTGCCGGATTCAGCGCGGCCTGAAAAGCTATTGCCGGTTGAATTGTATAGTCAGACAGATCCAGCGCTGTGCGATATCAAAGCATTACCGCGCCAGCAGACGGCTGAGATTTCCCGCTTTCTGGTGATCAGCCGGTTTGACCGGCGTAAAGACGAACGGCGCAGGGAAGAGCGCCGCAAGGAAACCGCCGAGACTGACAGCGATAAAAGAAATACGCAGGATCGCCGTTCCACCGATCGCCGTTCCGCGCTCAGCATTGGACTGGTGTTGATGGCGGGCGTTTTACGCATGTCCGTCAAATACAATATCAAGCACTGGCTATCGGTTGCCGATCCCGCGCTGAATAAGCTGATGGGTTTTTACGGCTTGAATTTTAATCCGATCGGACCACCGGTAGACTATCATGGCATGCGCCGTCCCTATTACGTGAAAGTGGAAGACGCGCTCAATAAAATGTACCAAGAGCATCGCGATGCCTGGGAAGTCGTAACCGACTGCGGTACCTATAATCCCATTCATATTAACTAATGGAATAACCCTGAATCAGGAATCTGTTTCTTGAATTTATTTCATTTCTCTTTACAGGCCCAATTCTCCAGGCACTGTTTGTTAAAAACTAGAGCTTGCTTGTGTTTTGCGCTAACTGTATGCCTTTGGATTGTGGCAGCGGAAGTAAGAGCAAATGATCATTATGAAATTGTCACCAATCCGGGCGTGACCGAGAAAACCCTCTCGGTCAATTCGTTACGCTCAATTTTCAGTATGCGTTTGAAAACCTGGTCTGACGGAACCAAGATCAGGGTTTTCGTGCTATCCGATGAAGATCAACTGCATCAAATCGTTTCCAAGGAGAAGTTAAACGTATTTCCTTATCAATTAAGATCCACCTGGGATCGATTAGTATTCTCGGGCACAGGCCAAGCGCCGATTAAAGTCAACTCAAGTGAAGAAATGCTTACCAGGATTGCCACCACACCTGGCGCAATAGGTTATTTATGGAGAGCCAATATTAATGAAAATGTTAACGTGCTCGAGATTAAGTAGCTATTTCATCAGCTCCGTCCGGTGGCTGGGCAAGGGTATTGCCGTGCTATGGATGATTGGCGCTGTTTCCACTCAGGCGCAACAGCTTGATCAATCACAAAAACAGCCTGAACCCGCTCAAGCGCCGGTCAAATGGGTGCAAGCGAAAGATTTACCCGCCGAAGCGACAGAAGCGGGCAATAGCAAAGAAAAACCCGGTGTGGTCAGCACTGTGCTCAAATGGTGGCATTCAACCGAGCGCCCCGGCGATTTGCAGATTCACGGTTTTGTCAGTCAGGCTTACATATCAACTTCGGATAATGATGTTTTTGGCAATAGTGATAAAGGCGGCAGCTTTGGTTTGACCGAAGCCGGACTGAATGCTTCCTTGCGGCCATTGCCGAGGCTGCAACTCTCGGCGCAGGTGTTGTCGCGCCGTGCCGGTGAGGGAAATTCGGGCATGCCGCGTCTTGATTATGCCATCTTCGATTACCGCTTGTATTCCCAGGAGGTAAACCAATTCGGTATCCGCGTGGGCCGGTTGAAGAATCCTTTCGGGTTCTATAATGAAACCCGGGATGTGGCGTTTACGCGTCCCAGTATTATGCTGCCGCAATCAATTTATTTTGACCGTACCCGTAATTTGGGGCTTTCCAGTGATTCGGTGCAACTCTATGGCGATACGGCAGTATCCGATTGGGGTACGTTGTCTACCCAGTTTGGCGTGACACTACCAGTCGTGAATAACAGGGATACTGAGAGTTCATTACTGGGATTGGTACGGCCGGGGGAATTGAATCGCGAAATTTCCTATATTGGCCGCGGAATATTTGAAACCAATGACAAACGCCTGCGCTTGGGTATCAGCGGGATATGGCTGAATACATCGTATGATCCCAAAAAATTGAGCTCTCCGTTAGAATTGGGCCCTGGTGCCTTAGAATTTACACCGGTAATTTTTTCCGCCCAATATAACTCGGAACGTTGGACGCTGACTTCGGAATATGCCATACGGCCTTTTAGCTATGATAGAAATTTTAAAAGTACAAGGTTAGATGGTCAGCATTTCGTTGGCGAGAGCTATTACTTTCAAGGTGAATATCGCTTTACTCCGAATTGGGAAGGTTTTTTGCGGTATGATGCTCTCTTTATTGATCGATCAGATCGAGATGGAAGCGATTGGGTTGCAAAAAATCCCGGTGGACGAAGCGGTTTGGGACATAGTCGTTTTGCCAAGGATATTGCCGTGGGTATACGTTGGAATGTCACACCGGCATTCATGCTGCGTGCCGAATATCATCATGTCAATGGAACAGGCTGGTTATCCGGATTGGATAATCCAATCGATCTAAGAACGGGCCGACCCATAGATACACATCAGCATTGGGATCTTTTCGCGATTCAGGCTTCTTATCGTTTCTAAGCGGAAATTCTGATGGAAAATAGTTCCAGGATTAAAGTGGAAAAAGCGCCTATTGTTTCAAACCCCAAGGGGCGCCGGTTCCGCAGTCTGAGATGGAAAATCTCGCTGAGCAGCAGCATGATCCTGCTGGCGGTGGTGATGCTATTTTGTTTCGTCAGCTATTTGGGTTTAATGGCCAATTTCGACAACCAACGGGAAGTCGAATACCATCGCTATTCCAGGGAAATCAATAGTTTAATCAAAAATACCTCACAGAATTTATACCAGCTGGCTGAAATGATTCCGTTTCTGGACGGTATGAAGAAAGCTTTGCTGACTAACGATGGCGAAAGCATCAGCAAAGTTTTTGATCTGCACTGGGCACTGTTGCAATTCCATAACGGCGTTGAGTTCGTTCACTTTTATAATCCGCAGAATCAGTTGAACGCCAGCTGGGATAGTCTGGATACTCACATGGATGGCAATATTCTGCTGTCGACCTGGGTCAGTCATGTCAATCAATCGGAAAGACCCATCAATCCGCTACTATGCCGGGAAAGCTGCATACAGTACATTGTTGCGCCGCTGCTTGTGGAAGGTAAGAAAGTGGGCGTCGTGGTGATGGGAATATCGCTGGCGGATGTATTTCTGGCGTTCAAACGGATAGCCGGTGCCGATATCGGTTTGCTGATCAAGGAACAGAATAGCCTGTTGCAGAATGATTTCGATTTTTTGCGTTGGAATATTCATATCTCGGCGCTGACCGACAAAGAAAAAAATCTTGAAGTGCTGAAAAAGATCGCCCGGATATACCCGGAGATGCCGGTATTACAGAACGGCGCTCAGATCCGCTGGAACGATCAGTATTTGCAAATAAAATTATTTCCGCTTGATTCGTACGAACCCGATAAAGCGCATCTGATCGTAATGACCGATGTGACCGCTGCGGTGAAGAATATTCATGATTCGATCTGGAAGATTGCGCTGATCGGTTTACTGGGGCTCATTTGCGCGGAAATATTGCTGTTTCTGATTTTTACCCGGTTGCTGGCGAAGCTGAAAGATGTCGTGTTTGTCCTGCCGCTTCTGGCTAACGGACAGTTTGAGAGATTCCGCTTATCGGTGGCCTCGACGGACCGGGCGCAGCGTTTTAGGGATGAGGTCGACACACTTTCGGAAGCGGCTGTTTCCTTGTCATTGCAACTGGAAAAACTGGAACAGGAAGTATCCACGCGGACAAGAATGCTCATCGAGCAGAAAAATGAGCT
>MSXT01000016.1 GCA_002083595.1 Proteobacteria bacterium ST_bin16
ATGAGGAGTACCATCATGCGATATAAATTCTTTCGAAAGGTAGCAGCCATTGTTTTCCGCATAGCTATGCTGGGCTATGTAAATGTAAGTGTTGCCGATGATGCAGGTGCCACCATGGATCCAAATGGCACGGTTGCAACTTTTACCGGCTATGCACTGGTGACTTGCTTTGACGATGGAAACGGTCCTGCGGATAATCTGACGGCAAGTGTTAAAGACACTTCGTTGCCGCATGAGAATCTACTAGTTAATTTGCAAATTATTAAAGGAAATCGCGCCATTAGTACGACCGACCCGGTTTCCGGAGATGGAAGCTTTAGCCCTGAAGTCAGGGTACACGGCGGAAACGGTGTCTATCTATTGCTGGTAAATAAAACGAGTGCAGGTGCGCGATCGTTTCTTGTATCGTATCATTGCATCACCGAGAGCGGTGCGCATACCGGAACGGATATCGTCGTTCAGCAATTTGAGTGATGACTTTCAGGAATTGATTGCTATGGCGATGTGTTAAACTGGATACGTGAGTAGAACTATGAAAAAAATCAAACAGTCGTTTTTTATTATCGCGTTACTACTGTTGTGCAGCAAAAATGCATCAGCGGACCATCTTGAACAGATATCCTCGGCTTGTGATTTAAAAACACTGGATGGCAAACCGGCTTTGGCCTTGCAGGAACTGAGAGGGAAAGTGGTGTACATGGATTTCTGGGCGTCCTGGTGTCCGCCCTGTGTCAAATCCTTTCCATTCTTGAATCAACTTGAGCACGATATGAAAGAGCAGGGATTACATGTGATCGGTGTCAACCTTGATGAAAAGGTTAAGGATGCGGAAGAATTTCTCACCAAGCACCCGGCTCACTTTTCCATTGTCGCGGATCCAGCCAAGACATGCGCCAAGGTTCTTGAGGTGATGGCGATGCCAACGTCCTATATCATTGACAAGAAGGGTAATATTCGTCATGTTCATCAAGGATTCCGGCCCGGTGAAACAGAACAATTGCGTGCTTTACTGACACAACTTGTCATGGAGAATCCCTGATCGGGGATTTTCAATGTTCGCCCCGGCCGGTATGAAGCGGACTCGAAATATTGCCATTGCAGTTGCGTTCACCCTGTGGTTTGGTGTGACGGGGTGTGTGCATGTCGCTCCTTGGGAGCGTGGCAATTTGGCTAAACCGCAAATGGACATCGATCCCAATCCTTTGCAAACTGAAATGCAATCCCACAATTACAGCAGCCGTGAAGCGGCGCCCAGTCACAAATCGTCTGCAGGTGGCGGCGGCTGTGGATGTTATTAAACTGACTCCCGACCGGAGTTGTTTTAAAGGTAAGTAAATTTGCAGCAGAATAAAAGACCCCGGTTCCAGGGCAGCAAGCAGCGATACAACCATCCTGAGTCACATTCTGTAAAGCCAAGCAGTCACACCTTACAAGCGCTGACATCGGCGGCACTGATGTTGCCCGGCTTACTGATATCACCCGGACACGCTGCCGTAACGGACCGGATTAACTTTCAATATAGCCGCTACCAGGAAGGCGAACGTAATCTCTATGGTGTTCCCCATAGCTATAAACCAATTTCGGCCGATGTGTTACACGGTAGCGGTATTTTCTCGTTAACCGACCGCGCCAAATTTACGTTTGGTTATACACAAGACACCTGGTCGGGCGCAACTCCGGTATCGACAACGCCGCTGGCTACCAGTGGCGGTAATCGTCCCTATACCGTTAATGGGGTCGTGGCCGGTGCTTCGCCGCTTCTAAGGAGCAGCATACTTTTAGATCACGACCTGAATCCGATTGGCAGAGACCCGATTACCAAGCAATCGACCGGCGTCGTCGATACCCGGTCGGTGCTGGTGATGTCATCGGCTTCTCCGGAAACACGCCGTCAAGCCAATTTCGGTTTGAGCTACGAATGGAACGAAGCGGCGTTGAATGTAGGCGGCGGTTTTTCCCGGGAGCGTGACTATCACTCGAGTTTCGGTAGTATCGGCGGGCGGTTGGATTTCAATCAAAAGCTGACCAGCGTTAAATTCGGCGGTGGCTATACGGACAGTCAGGTCAGTGCGATTCTGGATCCTGATTCATCGCCGTATATCACCAAAACGGCGTATGCCCAGCAAATTGTCAACCGGCGCGGCTCTGAGATTCTAAAGGGTGACCGGCAGGATTGGGTGGCGAATACCGGTCTGACGCAGGTTCTCAGCAAGAATGCATTGATCGACGCCAGTATCGGTTACACGCATAGCAACGGATTTCTGGAGAATCCTTACAAAGCCACGTCGGTTATCTTCATTGATCCGGCAGATTTGAACAAGAATGTAATTAGAGGCGATGTGCGCGCGCTGATTGAGCAGCGTCCGAACATCCGCAATCAAGTCGCCCTCAGCACGAAGTACGTGCATTATATTAGCCCGTTTAATGCCGCGATGCATTTGGGTTACCGCTTGTCGGTCGATGACTGGGGCGTCAATACGCATACCTTCGATGCGAGCTGGGTGCAGCCGCTGGGTGGCGGATGGACGCTGACGCCGCGAATTCGCTACTATTCCCAGGATGCCGCGAGCTTTTACCGGCCCTACTTATTTTCTCAACAAAATTACATAAATCAGGCAGTCGATAGTTTCGGCCGGCAAATATGGATCGATAAAAAGGATCCTACTGTACAGTACTACGGGAGCGATCAATTTAATCTGGTCGATCAGAGTGGGAATGCGGTTGATGCGTTTTCAGTGGATGCACAGCCGAAATTAACCTTATTCGACGCCGGGAAACTGCCCACCCATTTTTCCAGCGATCATCGTCTGGCGGGCTTTGGTTCGTTAAGCGGCGGTGTGGTATTGAGTAAAATACTCGGTAAAGGCGTCGCGCTGGAAGCGGGGTTTGAATACTATACGCGCGCCAGCTCCATGCAAATTGGCGGCGGCGGGAATAACAGTTTTGCCGATTTTGATTACTATGTGGCGAATGCGGCGATTAAGTTTGATATTGAGCCGGTTTCATCCATGCCAATCGCAACTTCAAGCGGATCCTCCGCCGCGCACACACATTCCTCCCTGCACCATCATAAGATACCGCCCGCTACGGTCATGTCTGGCCATATGCTCGATAAGCCCGGCGATTTCATGGCAGGCTATCGATTCATGTATCAATGGACGGGTGGCCATATGATGCATGGCGCGCATAAAGTGAGCGATCAAACGATCGTCGATCAAGGTTGCGGCAATAAAGACTGCCAATTTGCGCCGCAATTCATGGATATGCGCATGCATATGGTCGATCTGATGTATGCGCCGACCAAGTGGCTCAACGTGATGCTGATGCCCACCTTCATGGATATGGATATGAATTTACGCCAGCTGGCCGGGGCAAGGGTAGACGCTTCCGGCGCTCATGGACATCATGGTGCGGCTGGTCATGAAAGCGGCGCTGTGGGCGATACCTATTTTTCATCGTTGATCAAGTTGTTGGATATTCCAGGTCATCGTATGCATGTGAATCTGGGGTTCAGCGCGCCAACCGGAAAAACGGATATCAAAATACGCCGTTCGTTTAACGCGGATGGCGGACTGATTCATTTCGGCATGCAGTTGGGCAGCGGCACCTGGGACTTCACGCCGAGTCTGACATATCTGGGCGAGTACAACCGCTGGTCGTGGGGTACGCAAATCAGCGGCATTAAGCGCATGGAAGACCGGAATCAATCCGGTTACCGCCTGGGCGATATGTTTCAGGCAACCGGCTGGGGCGGTCTGGACCTGACCCGATGGCTGACGGCCTCCGTGCGTGGCGTTTATACCTGGCAGGATGCGATACATCGCGACTTCAATCAATATAATGCGCGTATCGGCCCGATGGATTTTCCGCGTAATTACGGCGGACAATTCTGGGATATGGGGTTTGGCGTCAATGCGCAAATTCCGGGCGGCCGTTTTGCCGGAAATCGTCTCGGAATCGAATGGGTGCAGCCGATTCGCAGTGATTTTAACGGCTATCAGCTGGATCGCCAGGGTATGTTGTCCGCCACCTGGAGCTATCAGTTTTAAGTTAGGATATATTCCTTTTCAAAATCCCCGGCGCGCGCAGCTTTCCGGGTGAAATCACATGGCGCATCTGAATTATTACCACTACGACTTTAAAGCAATGGGTTCTCCTTGCTCGATTCAGTTGTACGCGAGCAGTGCAAAAAAGGCGCAGCGTGCCGCCAAGATTGTCATGGATGATGTGTATCGACTGGAAGCAAAATACTCCCGCTACCGGGCGGACAGTTTTTTATCCCAAATGAATCGCGTCGCGGCTCAAGGCGGTTGCATAGAAGTGGACGATGAAACCGCCGGATTGCTTGATTATGCGGCGACTTGCCATCAGCAAAGCGATGGTTTGTTTGATATCACTTCCGGAATTTTACGCCGCGCCTGGGATTTTAAGTCGGGAGCAATACCGGAACAGGAGGCCGTTCAGTCGCTGCTGGAAAAAATTGGCTGGCATAAAATCAGCTGGCAGCGTCCGGTTCTGGCATTTACGGTTGCGGGCATGGAAATCGATTTTGGCGGCGTGGTCAAGGAATACGCCGTCGACCGCGCGGCATCGCTATGCCGGGATGGCGGAATCGATCATGGTCTCATCAATTTGGGCGGCGACATCAAAATTATCGGTCCGCACGACGATGGCAGTCCCTGGCGCGTCGCCATTCGCCATCCGCGCATCCCCGGCGGTATATTGCACACATTGCTGCTGCACTCCGGCGCACTGGCGAGCAGCGGGGATTATGAGCGTTGCATCACGCTGAATGGCATCCGCTACGGCCATGTGCTGAATCCCAAAACCGGCTGGCCGGTTCATTACATGGCGGCAGTCAGCGTGATCGGTGATTTCTGTGTGGTTGCCGGTAGTGCGTCGACCATCGGCATGCTGAAAGAAGAAAGTGGTCCCGAATGGCTGAGTGCGTTGGGTCTGCCGCATGTGTGGGTGAATGTGCAGGGGGAATCCGGGGGATCGTTGCTGGAAGCAACGGATTGATTTCACTTTTCAGATACAATGCCGCTGTGTTCATATGCTGTTGATGATGATTAAATAATGGGCACCCGACTAAACCAAACAAGAAAGTAATTCATGAAAAATTGGTATTTATTTTCATTCAGATTCATCAGTTTTGCTGCTCTGATGTTGGTTGCGCCAATGCTCAAGGCGCTACCGGATGATTGCGCGCCTTTGACCGCTCCGGTCACTTTTTTTGAGTCGAACGGACTCGTCTGCTTGCAGAAAGTGATTGTAAAAGACGACTCCGGCGAGCAATTGTACAAAGCTGCGTTGCAATGGCTGGGTGCGGACAATCCGAACCGGTTTATATTGTTAGGCACGGAATTGGACGATGCTGCCGAGCCGGATAGCCCGATCTTCTCGTTTATCAATGGCCAGCTGACGCTGCCAAAAGTCGATGTGCCCAAGCCGAACGGCACGGAACGCTATAACGTCGGCTTGAATTGGGTGACGGATAGCGATGCGGATACGGACGATGCCGTGTCAGTGTTTGAACTGGCCACGGTTGCACTGTATGTCAATCCCAATTATGTGCCGAATGTCACGTGGAAGCCCTATGGCATGTTGCTACCCAATGAGCGGCGGGCGGTCGATTTGCTGGCGCGGTCGATTCCGTATGCGCAGCTGGCCGATGCGATTTACGATTATGATAATGTAACGGTGGGCTCCTGGGATCTGATTGAATCCAATGGGAAAAGCTCCGGGATGGATGGCGGTGTCTTTAGAAATCGCGAAACCAATGAGTTGGCGCTGGTGTTCCGCGGTACCGAAACTTGCGATTTTCCTTGCTCATTCAAGGAGCTGGAAGATACGGCGAGCGATGCCCTTGCGGATGCGGCCATCGGGATCGGTACCGTCAGCGATCAATTCAAGGATGCGTTCCGGTTCGCTCAAAGTGTCATCAGCCGCTATCCCGGCGCTAAAATTACCGTCGCGGGACATTCGTTAGGCGGTGGACTGGCGCAGGCGGTTGGCGCGACACTGGGATTGGAAACATTTGCGTTCAATTCTTCGCCAGTTCCCGATCATTTCTTTGATACTTACCGGATTACGCTGCCCGCCGAAGCACTCGAAGATTTAATTTACGTGATTGCCGATGTGCACGATCCGGTTTCCAATACCGATAAGACCGGCAAAATATATCTGGATTCTCATCATGTAACGCCGCTGATTCAATTCAATTTCAAGCTGAAGGAAATGTTATCCAGCCGTAAGGTGGATCTGCTTGATTTGCGTTTCGACCGGCATAGCATTACCGACTTGACCAATAACGCAATCAACCTTCTGAATATCTACCGGGATGGCTGGTAAGCCAAAACTCCCACAAATAAAGCCCTGTCATTCGCTACGGATGAGGGGCTGTTTGCTTTAACCGGTTGTTCCTCCGCAATTCTTCAATAGATTAACCCCCAGTATTCTCCAGAGTTCGTGCCGTGGCTTAGAGAAAATACCGCTACGCTGACGGTGCCCGTTTGCAATCTTCCACAGGATTGTGTGTCTTAAGCTTATGTTCACGCTACAACTGGAGAAGAAGCGCCATGACAACGAGTCGTTCGCCTGCGGTCGCAGGATTGTTTTATTCCGCCGATGCACGGCAGCTTTCGCAGGATGTAAACGATCTGCTGGCGGAAGCAAAATTCAATGATTGCAAACCCAAAGCATTGATTGTTCCGCATGCTGGCTATCTGTACTCGGGCGCGGTTGCCGCTTCGGCGTATGCCAGTTTGCGGGCCGCCGCGGCAACGATCCGGCGTGTGGTGCTGCTGGGTCCGGCGCATCGTGTTGCGGTGCATGGTTTGGCGTTACCGGGAGTGGATGTTTTTGACACCCCGTTGGGCAGCGTGAAGCTGGATGCGGGCCTGGCCGGTGCGATTGCGCATTTGCCGCAGGTGACGGTCAGCAGGGAAGCGCACGCGTTGGAGCATTCATTGGAAGTGCAGCTGCCCTTTTTGCAAAATGTGCTGGGTGATTTTACTTTGCTGCCACTGGCGGTTGGCTGGACATCGGCGGAAGACGTGGCCGAAGTGCTGGAGCAACTGTGGGGCGGTGAAGAAACTTTGATCGTGATCAGTTCCGATCTGTCGCATTATTTACCGTATGCAACCGCGCAACGCATGGACAATGAGACCGTTCAAGCCATATTGCAGTTGCGGCAACCGATTGCGCACGATCATGCATGTGGCAGTGTATCGATCAGCGGATTGATCATCGCAGCGCAGCAGCATCATCTGACACCGCATTTGCTGGATGTGCGGAATTCCGGCGATACCGCGGGATCGCGCGACCGGGTGGTGGGTTATGCAGCGATTGCATTTAATTGAGCGAGGCGGGCTATGGTGAATTCGATGGAAAAAAATGAGCACGGCAGGGTATTGCTGCACATCGCACGAGCAGCGATTGCGGATGCTTTGCGCGTGCCTTGCGCACCTGCGAGGCTGGACGGCAATATGACTTGGCTTTCCCGACCGGGCGCAACGTTCGTTACGCTGACGCAGCGGGGCGAATTGCGCGGTTGCATCGGCTCCTTGCAAGCGTGCGATCCGCTGATTGACGATGTGAGTAACAATGCCATATCGGCCGCATTGCACGATCCGCGCTTCATGCCCTTGGCGGCGGACGAATTGGACAAAGTGAGTGTGGAAGTATCATTGCTTTCCGAGCTGCAAGCGCTCAGCTTTCGCAGTGAAGCCGATGCGCTCGCGCAGTTGCGCCCGGATATTGACGGTATTGTGTTTGAGTGCGGGCCTTATCGCAGCACATTTCTGCCGCAGGTATGGGAAAGTTTGCCGCAACCGGAACAGTTTCTCGCCAAACTGAAATCAAAAGCCCGCTTGCCGGAGGATTTCTGGACGGATGATATCAAGCTATCGCGCTATACCGTCAGCAAATGGCGTGAAACCGATTATGCCCGGGAGGTTGCGCATGGATGAGCCCATTAGTAGCGCCGAGCAATTTCCAGCAAAATACTGGCACTTGTTGGAGGATGGGCGGATTCAATGCGATTTGTGTCCGCGCGATTGCAAATTGCACGAAGGACAACGCGGCGCCTGCTTTGTGCGAGGACGCACGGGTGATGCAATGGTGTTGACAACGTACGGGCGCTCGTCCGGTTTTTGTGTCGATCCCATCGAGAAAAAGCCACTCAACCAGTTTTACCCCGGCAGCAGCGTGTTGTCGTTTGGCACGGCGGGCTGCAACCTCGCCTGTAAATTTTGCCAGAACTGGGATATTTCCAAATCGCGCAGCTTTGACAAATTGCTCGATCAAGCCAGCCCGGAAGCGATTGCGCGTTGTGCGGAACAATATCGCTGCAAGAGTGTGGCGTTCACATACAACGATCCGGTGATTTTCGCCGAGTATGCAATGGAAGTGGCGGATGCCTGTCATGCCAAAGGCATCAAGACGGTTGCCGTGACGGCGGGTTATATCCATGCACAGCCGCGACGCGATTTTTTCGCCAAAATGGATGCCGCTAACGTGGACTTGAAGGCGTTTACCGAGGCGTTCTACGTCAAGCAAACCGGCTCGCATTTGCAACCCGTGCTGGATACATTGTGCTACCTGAAGCACGAAACCGATGTGTGGCTTGAGTTGACCACATTATTGATTCCGGGGTTGAACGATTCCAACGAGGAAATCACCGCCATGAGCCATTGGATCATGAAAGAGCTGGGACCGGACGTGCCGCTGCACTTCAGTGCCTTTCATCCGGATTACAAACTGAACGATATGCCGCCCACACCACCGGAAACATTGATCCGGGCGCGCCGGATCGCGCTGGATGCCGGGTTGCGTTATGTGTATACCGGCAATGTCCATCATATCGAAGGCGATACCACTTATTGTCCCGGGTGCGGCAGTGCTGTCATCGTGCGCGATTGGTATGAAATCAAGCAGTATCACGTAACTGCGGAGGGCCGCTGCGAAAGCTGCAATGCCACCATCGCGGGCCGTTTTGCAGCATTTTCCGGTCAGTTCGGCAGGCAACGCATTCCGGTCAGGATCGGAGCGCTGGCATGACAGCGGTAAAAATTCCGGCCGATGCCGTTGAGCTGAGTGGTGACCTGATATTGCCGCCTGCGGCTACGGGTATTGTGCTGTTTGTGCATGGTAGCGGCAGCAGCCGTTTCAGTCCGCGCAACACTTATGTTGCCAAAGTATTGCAACAACAGGGCATTGGCACATTGCTGTTCGACTTGCTGACGCGCGCGGAAGATCAGGATTATGCCCTGCGCTTCGATATCGATTTGTTGACGCAACGCTTGCTTGCCGCCACGCTTTGGTTGCAGAAGAATGCCGCCACGAAAACGCTTAAAACCGGTTATTTCGGCGCCAGCACGGGTGCAGCCGCAGCTCTGCAAGCGGCTGCCAAAATGCAAGATGCCGTTGCTGCCGTGGTATCGCGTGGCGGCCGCCCTGATTTGGCGGGAGCAGTTGCGTTAAATCAGGTGACTGCGCCGACACTGCTAATCGTGGGCAGCGCGGATCATGGTGTGATCGAGTTAAACGAACAGGCTTATGCGCTGATGATATGCATGAAAAAGCTCGTGCTGGTGCCCGGAGCGAGGCACTTATTTGAAGAACCGGGCGCTTTGGAACAGGCTGCACAGTTTGCCGCCGATTGGTTCTTGAACTACTTGCGATAGTCAATGGAATTATAGTCAAATCTTTCGTTTTGACGGTTCTGAGTCTGACAGTAGCAATTAGTAAAAGATACCGGTTTTAACTGGATGAATTACGGTACTGGTCACGTCATAAGAAATTGAATGCCGCTTTAATCGCCTGCATGCTAATCTTTGATGTGCAATTCTTACACATTACGTTTTAAATCGCCCTAATTTTAGGATCTTAAGGGAGTAGTGATGGAATTGATTCTGTGGCGTCATGCCGAAGCGGAAGAGGGTTTTCCCGATATGGCGCGTCAATTGACCGGGAAAGGATTGGATCAGGCAAGACGCATGGCAGATTGGCTTAAACCAAAATTGCCGGAAGAGACGCGGATAATTGTCAGCCCGGCCCGCCGGACGCAGCAGACGGCGATGGCATTGCAGCTCGATTTTGTCACGGATGCAGCGATAGGACCTGGTGCCAGTGCGCGTGTCGTACTTGCTGCGGCTAACTGGCCTGATGCGGAAGGTACAGTAGTGATAGTCGGACATCAGCCTACTTTGGGTGAAATTGCCAATTACCTGATTCCGTCTATTCCTCCCGGATTGCGTGTTAAAAAAGGTTCGGTGTGGTGGATCCGGTGTGAAGAGAAGGAAAATATAGTTGAACCAGTGCTGCATGCGGTGATCTATCCTGAAATGTTATGAGCTGTCCAGTTCAATTCGGACATTATGTCTCGATTAATTCTATTTAATAAACCTTATGGCGTGATTTGCCAATTCACACCGGAAAGCGGGCATCAATCGTTGAAAGATTTCATTCCGTTACCGGATTTTTATCCGGCTGGCCGATTGGATGCGGATAGCGAAGGCTTAGTGTTGTTGACGGATAATGGTAAGTTGCAGCAGCAAATCAGCGATCCGAAGTTTAAATTGCCCAAAACCTATTGGGTTCAAGTTGAAGGCAAACCGGATGAAATGGTATTAAATCAGTTGCGCCAGGGCGTCACTCTGAAAGATTACAAAACCCGGCCTGCGCAAGCTTTTCTAATGGATGAGCCCAATCACCTCTGGCAGCGGGTGCCGCCTATCCGATACCGTAAAAATATTGCAACTACCTGGATATCATTGATTCTGAATGAAGGCAAGAATCGCCAAGTGAGGCGGATGACAGCAGCGGTAGCATTTCCTACATTGCGATTGATCCGTTATGCCATCGGCACATATACTGTGCAAGGTTTGGCGCCGGGTGAATGGCGCTTAGTGGAAAATATCCAATGGAATAAATGACAACTGTTGAATTTTTTCCGGTGAATGGGGAAAAATTTTTAATGAGAAGTGAGGAAACAGCGTGTGGCTTAGTTTTGCTAAAACCGTAAATTTAAAGCAGATAATGAATTCAGATTAATATTTCATTTCTATCCGGTGTAGTATAGAATTTTGTATGAGAGTGTAATAAAAATTTAGTATTTCATAGAGAGTAAAGAAAGATGCAATTGCCGTTGGTAATGCCAAGCAGGCAATTGAAGTAGGCAGGTGGTTTGTTTTTATATATCGGCTTGCGCTTTAGTAAGCCCCTAAAAGGATGGTAATTTATATGATTTCTGATTTTCTGACATTGATTTCAGGTGTATTTGATATGCCGTGGTGGGGATATGTGGTCGTCACTTTAGTATTGACGCATATCACAATTGCCTCTATCACGATTTATCTGCATCGTCATTCAGCTCATAGAGCGCTTGAGCTGCATCCGATACCGAGTCATTTTTTTCGCTTCTGGTTGTGGTTGACGACGGGAATGGTTACCAAGCAATGGACGGCGGTTCATCGTAAGCATCATGCGAAATGCGAAAGTAAGGATGATCCGCACAGTCCGGTCATTTATGGTATCAAGAAAGTTTTAGCCGAAGGCTCGGAACTGTACAGAGCAGAGGCAAAGAATGAAGAAACCTTGAAAAGATATGGCTACGGTACACCGGATGATTGGCTGGAACGTAATGTTTATACCAAGCATAGTGCGAAAGGTGTGGCACTAATGTTGATTATTAATGTGATTCTGTTCGGTCCTATAGGTATTACGATTTGGGCGGTGCAAATGATTTGGGCGCCGATTTTTGCTGCCGGTATTATCAACGGTGTCGGTCATTATTGGGGTTATCGCAATTTTCGCGCGGAAGACGCCAGCACCAACATCGTTCCTTGGGGTATTCTAATTGGTGGTGAAGAATTGCATAACAATCATCACGCTTATGCAACCTCTGCACGATTATCCAACAAATGGTATGAATTCGATATCGGTTGGTTGTATATCCGGACTCTGGAAATACTCGGACTTGCAAAAGTTAAAAAAATTGCTCCGAAACTGCGCATTGATAAAGCAAAAACCCAATGCGATTCGGATACATTGCAAGCTGTGATATCTCATCGCTATGAGGTTCTCGCCAAATATACGAAATCGCTGAAAGTAACTTTTGCAAATGAAATGATTCATTTGAAAGAAGCGGCTGCGCAATACGGTGTGGATAACAATACCTTGAAACATTGGATTCTTGCCGATTCCAAAACATTGCAAGAGCACGAGCGCGAGAAATTGAGCCAAGTGCTTAGTAATGCAAAAACACTGGATAAAGTGTATACCATGCGTGAAGAACTGGCCAAAATCTGGCAACGCTCTACTGCATCAACCGAAGAATTGGTTAAAGAGTTGGAAGATTGGTGTCGGCGCGCGGAAGAAAGCGGTATCGAAGTGCTAAGAACTTTTTCCCAGCGCTTACGGTGTTATGCATAGTAAGTAAAAGTTGCACAATAAAAAACCCGCTTCGGCGGGTTTTTTATTGTGCTCGTTGTTACTGATATTATTTGAGCTTTGTTTCTTTATATTTAACGTGTTTCCTTGCAACAGGGTCAAATTTCATCAACTCCAATTTTTCAGGTTTTGCACGTTTGTTCTTGGTCGTTGTATAAAAATGTCCCGTACCTGCGGAGGATTCCAGTTTTATTTTTTCACGCATAATATAACTCCTTAACTAACCTTGGGTGAGTTTCTTAAATGCCTTTACCTTCAGCACGTAATTTTGCCAATACCGCATCAATACCGTTCTTATCGATAGTACGTAATGCGGCATTAGTTAATCGTAAACTAATCCAGCGGCTTTCACTTTCAACCCAAAATCTGCGGCGTTGCAAATTGGGCAGAAAACGCCTTTTGGTTTTATTGTTTGCGTGAGAAACATTATGACCTGACATTGGCTTTTTGCCAGTTATTTCACATACTCGTGCCATGTTAGCGCACTCCAGAATTCTTAAAAACGAGGATTATATCCTGATTCGCGTGGTTAACTCAAATTAAATCATTCTCTGCAAATGAGAAAGCAGTGCCATTGCCTACGATGAAGTGATCCAATACTTTAACATCGATCATGGCCAACGCCTGTTTTAAGGATTGAGTTAATACTTTGTCTGCATGACTGGGCTCAGCAACTCCGGATGGATGATTGTGTGCGAAGATTATTGCGGCGGCGTTATGATATAAAGCGCGCTTGACCACTTCGCGCGGGTAAACGCTGGCTTGCGTCAGTGTGCCACTGAACAATTCTTCACTGGCAATCGTATGGTTCTTGGCGTCGAGAAAAATGCCGAGAAATACTTCGTGCTGTTTGTTTGCCAGACTTAAGCGCAGGAAATCCCGGACTAAGCCGGGGGAATTCATTGCATTGCCGCTTTTCAACTCCTCGCCGAGTGAGCGCCGGGCCATTTCTAATACGGCTTGCAACTGTGCGTATTTTGCAATACCCATTCCCGGTATTTGGCAGAAACTGGTTTGGCTGGCAGCGAATACATTGGTTAAGCTGCCAAAATGTGAAAGTAATTCCCGTGCGAGATCCACGGCGCTTTTACCGGTGATCCCGGTACGCAGGAAAATCGCCAGTAGCTCGGTGTCCGAAAGGGCGGTAGCGCCTTTTTGCAGTAATTTTTCGCGCGGCCGTTCGGATACCGGCCAATTTGTAATTGCCATAGTGAATTGCTGAGTCATGTAAAATAAGAACCGCTGCCGGTATTCACAGATCGTCTGCGACCTGACCCGGAACAGCTTGAGTGATAACTGATAGCGGCACCGCATGCAGCCGTATTGAGTAGAATAGATAAGTCATGTACCGGGTTGCCTATTATTTCTTGATTTTAGTATATTGATCGGATTAAGTTTATTTTGGAATTTTGCTTATGATGGCCGCGTACGCGTCTTCTGCATCGAAAAAACGTGTGGTGCTGGGTGTAACCGGTGGTGTAGCCGCTTACAAAGCGGCGGAATTGGCCCGGCTGCTAACGCAGGGTGGGATTGATGTGCAAACGGTGATGACGCAAGCTGCTTGCCGTTTTGTCGGTCCCGTCACTTTCCAGTCTTTAACCGGCAATCCTGTCTATACCGATCTATGGGATGCCAATGCTCTGCATAACATGGCGCATATCAACCTGTCTCGCGATGCGGATATGATTTTGATAGCACCGGCCAGTGCGGATTTTATCGCCAAACTGGCTCATGGTATGGCCGATGACTTGCTAACGACACTGTGTCTGGCGCGAGATTGTCCGTTGATGATAGCGCCCGCAATGAACCGGCAAATGTGGGAGAATCCGGCGACCCAGCGCAATTTATCCCTGCTGCGGCAAGATGGTATAAAAATAGTTGGTCCAGCCAGTGGTGCGCAAGCTTGTGGTGAAATAGGGATGGGCCGCATGCTGGAAGCCGATGAGCTGGCCGAAGCAGTCCAAATAGTTTTTCGAACCACTCGGTTGTTGCAGGGCAAAAAAGTTTTACTGACCGCAGGTCCTACATTTGAAGCGATCGATGCGGTGCGAGGCATATCCAATAGAAGTTCCGGAAAGATGGGCTACGCTATTGCACAAGCGGCAGCCGAAGCCGGTGCAAGCGTTACGCTGATTTCCGGACCGGTTTGTTTGGCGCCGCCCGCCATCGGTAAATTTATTCCGGTGATCAGCGCAGAAGATATGATGCGTGCCGTGCAAGCGGAAATTGCGCAAGCCGATATTTTTATCAGTGTTGCCGCTGTTGCGGATTATCGTCCAGCCCAATTCAGTCAGCAAAAAATCAAGAAGTCTGCCAGTAAATTAGCGCTCGAATTAGTTCCTAATCCGGATATTCTGAAGATCGTATCAAGCTTACCTAAACCGCCTTTCTGCGTTGGTTTTGCCGCGGAAACAGAGAATCTTGAAAAAAATGCGGTAATAAAACGGCGTAAAAAGAATGTGCCGCTAGTGGTCGCGAATTTAGCGCAGGATGTGATCGGTTCCGATGAAAGCGAATTGATTTTATTGGATGATGCTGGCAAGCACGTTCTTCCCAAAGCATCTAAAATAGAGCAAGCACGGCGTTTGATCAAACATATCCACCTGCTGTACAACCCACTGAATAAAAAAGAATGAAAAAAATCGATATTAAAATTCTGGACGCGCGTTTGCATGAACAGCTTCCAGCTTATGCCACACCAGGTTCAGCTGGATTGGATTTGCGCGCCTGCATTGAGCAACCGATGACGATTAATCCGGGGGAAACCAGCTTGATTCCAACCGGTATCGCGATTCATTTGGCCGATACCGGGTTGGCGGCGTTGGTACTGCCGCGCTCAGGGCTTGGTCATAAACATGGCATCGTCTTGGGAAATCTGGTTGGACTGATTGATTCGGATTATCAAGGACAAATTCTGGTCTCCTGTTGGAACCGGGGGCAGACGTTATTCCAGCTGAATCCGCTGGAACGCATCGCGCAGCTAGTGATCGTTCCCGTGATTCAGGTTGAATTCAACCAGGTGGACAGTTTCGATCAAAGTCACCGGGGTGAAGATGGGTTTGGCAGCACCGGCAAGCATTGATGCGCTGGTTTGCAATACAGCTGGTTGTTTTGGGATTGCTGCCTGCCGGTGCTTATTCCTCTGAAGCCAACGTTATTCCATTGACAATATCCGGCTATGAAATTGCCGCGGAAGTGGCGCATACCCAGCTATCACGCTCGCAGGGGCTGATGTACCGGGAATCGCTGGAAGAGAATACCGGCATGCTGTTTGTTTTTCCGGGCAGCGGCTATTACAACATGTGGATGAAAAATACTTATATTCCGTTGAGTGTCGCTTTTATCGATGTGCGCGGCGTCATTCTGAATATTGCCGAGATGCAGCCGGAGACGTTGACGTCGCACGATGCGGCGGGAATGGCGAAATATGCGCTGGAAATGAACAAGGGATGGTTTGCGGCAAGAAAGATAACGGCAGGCACCCAAGTCACCGGGTTGGAACGGGCACCTGCCGCTGATTAATAAGTTAATGCATGCGTGGCATCATACCTTTGAGTCCGCGCATCATTTTAGAGATCCCGCCCTTATTCATCATCTTCATCATTTTCTGGGCTTGCTCGAATTGCGCCAGCAGGCGGTTGACTTCCTGCACGGTAACTCCAGCCCCCGCTGCGATGCGGCGCTTGCGCGAAGCTTTGAGAATTTCCGGTTTTTTGCGTTCCTGCTGAGTCATGGAATTGATAATGCCCACTGTGCGGTGAATTATTTTGTCATCCACTTTAACGTTTTGCGCGGCCTGGCTGAATTGTGCCGGCAGTTTGTCCATCAGCGCGCTCATGCCGCCCATCTTGTGCATTTGCTGAAATTGCGCTTTGAAATCATTCAAGTCAAACGACTTGCCTGATTTCATTTTTTTCATCAGTTTTTCAGCTTCTTCCTGATCGGCATTGCGCTGTGCTTCTTCAATCAGTCCTAGCACGTCACCCATGCCCAGAATACGCGATGCCATCCGGTCCGGATGGAAGATTTCGAGTCCGGTTAATTTTTCCGCGACACCGGCGAATTTAATCGGTTTGCCCGTGATGTGCTTGACCGATAAGGCCGCACCGCCACGCGCATCACCATCGAGCTTGGTGAGAATGACACCTGTCAGCGGCAACGCATCGGAAAATGCCTTGGCGGTATTGACAGCATCCTGCCCCTGCATCGCATCCACGACGAATAGGGTTTCGATCGGTTTCAGCAATGCTTCCAGCTCGCTGATTTCCTGCATCATGGCTTCGTCGATACCTAACCGGCCGGCCGTATCGACGATCATGACTTCATGGTGATGCTTGCGCGCAAAATCCAATGCGGCTGCACCGATTTCACCGGGTTTCTGCCCATCTTTGACAGGGAAAAAGTCGGCGCCAGTTTGTTGAGCCAGCAATTCCAGCTGGTGAATCGCGGCTGGACGATAGATGTCACAAGATACTAACAGCACTTTCTTTTTCTTGTGTTCCATTAACCACTTGGCTAGCTTGCCGCTGCTCGTGGTTTTACCGGCGCCTTGCAATCCCGCCATGAGAATGACCGCAGGCGGCACGGTTGAGAGGTTAATCTCGGCTTTATCGCCACCCATAATGGCCATCAACTCCTGATAGACCACGCCAACCAAGGCCTGCCCGGGAGTAAGGCTATTCAATACTTCTTGACCGACAGCCTTTTCTTTAACGCGGGCAATGAAATCCTTGACAACCGGTAAAGCGACATCGGCTTCCAGCAGCGCCAGACGAATTTCACGCAAAGCATCCTGAATGTTGCTTTCGGTAAGCCTGGCTTCGCCGCGTATTGTTTTAATGACGCCGCTGAGCCGGCTTGTCAGGTTGTCAAACATACTGTAGACCTCATAAAATAAGATGAATTTAAAACAATGGGCGTGTCCGGGATTAACAAATTCCGCGCGAGTGCTTTGAATTTGTTAACGTGCCATGTAGACTTAACAGTTATTTCTGCCTTTTAAAACTGATGCCCTCAATGACCAGCATTTTAACTTATCCCGCAGCTTTTTTGCTTTATATACTGATTGGTTGGTATTTCTGGCGCAATACCTGGGGTCAACCTTCAGTGCCCGCAAATGATCGCAACCCTGTATCGATCACAGGAATGCATTATGCCATGCTTATTCCTTTGTCATTGCACGCCATCACACTTTATCAATCGATGTTTGCCGGTGCAGGATTGAGTTTCGGGTTAAGCAATGCGATTTCAGTAATTGTCTGGTTGACTGCCTTCATTTACTGGTTCTCGGGGTTTTTTCAACGGTTGCAAGGGTTGCAAACACTGGTTGCGCCTGTTGCGGCAGCTTCCGCTGTTGCGGTTTTATTACCACTGTTTTTCCCATCGCTGCGGACACTCGAGAATACCGAATTGCCAGCATTTAAAGCGCATTTGCTGGTTGCCATGATGGCTTACAGCTTATTGACCATCGCCGCATTGCATGCCTTGCTGATGACCGTGGTGGAGCGCCAATTGCATCATCCGGCCGCCCGTTCGGTGCTGACGAACCTACCGCCATTGCTGGCGATGGAAAAATTGTTGTTTCACATTATTTGGGTTGGTTTTATTTTATTAACGCTGACGCTTTTAAGCGGTGTGGTATTTTCAAAAGAAGTGTTTGGTCAGCCTTTGACTTTTTCACACAAGACATTGTTCGGTTTTATTTCTTGGGGCGTGTTCGCTGCTCTGCTTGCCGGAAGGCAATTTTACGGTTGGCGGGGGCGAATTGCAATTCGCTGGACGCTGGCGGGATTTGTCACCTTATTACTGGCCTATATTGGCAGCAAGTTCGTGCTGGAGATTATCCTGAGCCGTTATTAGCAGGATTGACACACGGCGGCGTGGATTGCCGCGGATAGATTTATTGCTGCTGTGTAAACAATATCAGCCTTTCGTGCGGCTGATTTTTGCAACTTCCCGCAGGTGTCTCAGACTACGCATAACCCGGGCGAGGTGATGCCTGTTGTTGACTTGCAGAATAAAGCGCATGTGCATGAAGTCGTCTTCGCTTTCCATGGCGATATCGTCAATATTGGATTCGGCTTTGGCAATTTCAGCCGCTACCCGTGCCAGTACGCCTTGTTTATTCGCTGTTGTGACCTTGATGGCGGCTTCAAAAGTCCGAGTGATGTCTTTACCCCAGGTTACATCCAAATAATTTTCCGGATTCTTCTGATTGCTCGTGACATTACCGCAATCGTGCGTGTGGATGATCAATCCGGAATCCTTTTTGATCACGCCGAGAATGGCGTCTCCGGGAATAGGGCGGCAACATTTGGCGAACTGAACGGTAATTCCTTCGGTTCCCAATATCGTGATCGGACCTGCTTTCTGAGCAGGTGAGATGGACTCCGCGGGAGAAGCCAAGCGTTTCGCCACGACAGCCGGGAGCTGTTTGCCCAGCGCCATTTCGGCCAGCAATTCCTCTTTCGATTTGACGCCACTGTCGCGTACTAATTTTTCCCACTGCGCTTCGGTGATCGTATCCGGATTCATGTTAAAGGATAGCAGTGCTTGGTTTAGCATGCGTTCGCCCAATTTGACCGACTCATCGTATTGAATGGTTTTGAGGAAATGACGAATATGCGAGCGCGCCCTGCCGGTTGCGACATAACTGAGCCAAGCAGGATTGGGGTTGGCATATGGGGCGGTGACGATTTCAACCCGATCGCCGCTTTTCAGTTTGGTGCGCAATGGCGCATTTTCACTGTTAATTTTTACCGCAACACAGCAATTGCCCACATCGGAATGCACGGCGTAAGCAAAATCGACAGCAGTCGAACCTCGTGGCAGGGAAAGAATTTTTCCTTGCGGCGTGAAAACGAAAACATCGCCTGGGAATAAATCAATTTTGAGATGTTCCAGGAATTCCATGGAGTCTGTTGAATCGCTGAGCGTTTCCAGCAGGCTTTGCAACCATTGGCTGGTTTTTAAGCGCAAATCATTAAAATCGCCATCCGAGCTTTTGTAGAGCCAATGCGAAGCGACGCCGTTTTCGGCGATCCGGTGCATACTGGCGGTGCGGATTTGAATTTCAATCGGTATGCCGAACGGGCCCAATAATGTGCTGTGCAGCGATTGATAGCCATTGGTTTTGGGGATGGCAATATAGTCCTTGAACTTGCCGGGAATGGGCTTGTATAAGCTGTGCAGCATCCCTAGTGCGACATAACAGGACGGAATGTCTTTTACAATCACACGGAATCCGTATATATCCAGCACTTCGGAAAATGATAAATGTTTCTCTACCATCTTCATATAAATACTGAACAAATGCTTTTCCCGCCCGGTCACGTCAGCATCGAGTCCTGCTTCTTTTAATTTCAGATTGATGGCATCGAGAATCTTGCTCACAACTTCACGCCGGTTGCCTCGCGCGGCCTTAGTGGCTTTTTGCAAAACACGGTAACGCAATGGGTAAGAATAACGGAAACCCAATTCTTGCAGTTCCTGGTAAATATTATTGAGTCCCAGCCGATGCGCGATTGGGGCATAAATTTCCAGGGTTTCGCGGGCAATGCGGCGTTGTTTTGCCGGTAGCATGACGTCGAGCGTTTGCATATTATGCAATCGATCCGCCAGCTTGATGAGTATGACCCGCACATCGCGCGCCATGGCCAGCAGCATCTTACGGAAATTCTCGGCTTGCGCTTCTTCTTGCGTCTGGAATTCGATTTTGGTCAGTTTGGAAACACCGTCGACCAATTCTGCTACGGGTTCACCAAATCTTTCGCTGATTTCGGCTTTGGAGATATTGGTGTCTTCGACCACATCATGCAATAAGGCGGCAGTCAGCGTAGGGGCGTCAAGATGGAGCTTGCTCAGGATTCTCGCGACCGCAACCGGGTGGGAGATGTAGGGCTCTCCGGATTTGCGGAATTGACCGGAATGCGCCCCTCGGCCAAAAGAATAGGCATTTTTAAGTTGAGCAATATCCTCCGGCTTGAGATATTGCGATGTTTCTGTGAATAGCTGTTCTGTTTCTGGCATAGCGTTTTATAAATCCCATGGCTCTAGACTATCAGAGGTT
>MSXT01000094.1:0-4978 GCA_002083595.1 Proteobacteria bacterium ST_bin16
TGCTTTCACAGGGTTTGCCTTTTTCATACTGCAATGAGAAAAAAGCAACAATCATGCCAATTTAAGTTTGACGTGCATCTATGAGCTGGTCATTCTTTGTTTTGGTTGTTTTTAATCTGACAGCAGCGAAGACCAATTCAAATGGATTGGTTGTTCTGATATGCTGAGAGCTTCTGGCAGGATAATTATAGAAGGTCAGTTTGGAAGCTTTGTCTTTAGCCGGAAACTCCATTGCTTTTAGATATTCGAGTTGAATCACTCAATACGGCAGCCAAATGCTTTATAAGCTTTTTTCAGGTTTCTGCCTGTTAGAGTATTGTGCATGGCCCCTTTGACCTTGAGTTGCACGGCTTTGGGCAGTTTTTCCAATTGAATAGTTAAATGAACACATTAACACCTATCATCTTATCCGGAGGCTCAGGCACGCGTCTTTGGCCTCTGTCACGTGAGAAATATCCCAAACAGCTATTGCCATTAATAAACGAGGATTCTTTGCTGCAAGCCACGGTCCGGCGTATGGATGGGTTAAAAGGTGTGCAATTAAGCGCGCCGATGATTGTTTGCAATGAAGAATACCGTTTCGTTATTGCTGAGCAATTGCGAATCATGGATAGAAAAGGAAGTATTCTGCTTGAACCCTTCGGACGCAATACTGCTCCTGCTTTAACGTTAGCTGCGCTTGCAGCACTACGGGAAGGGGATGATTCCATTTTATTGGTCATGCCGTCCGATCATGTAATTATGGATGTGGAATCATTCCAGGCTGCTGTTGTGGCAGGTATGTCACAAGCAATGGATGGCAGGATTGTCACTTTCGGGATAACGCCTGACGCTCCTGAAACCGGGTACGGTTATATCCAATCGGGCGAGTTAATCGAGCAGGGCAAAACCGCTTATCAAATTGCACGTTTTGTCGAGAAACCGGATCTGTCAACCGCGCAAACTTATCTGGATGCGGGTAACTATCTTTGGAACAGCGGACTGTTCATGATGCGGGCCTCGGTATGGTTGTCCGCCATTGGCAAGTGCCGGCCAGATATTTTAACAGCCTGCCAAGCTGCTTGGGATCAGGGATCGGCGGATGGTGATTTTCTCCGTGTCGATAAGAAAGCTTTTGAGCAATGCCCAAGCGATTCGATCGATTATGCTGTGATGGAGAGAATTGCTCGGCAGGAAAGTGACTTACCAGGCGGTGTAGTCATTCCGTTGACAGCTGGATGGTCTGATATCGGTGCGTGGAGCTCATTGTGGCAAGTGCTTCCCAAAGATGATGCGGGCAACGTAGCGAAAGGGGATGTATTATTAAATGATTGCAAAAATACACTGGCCATTTCCGAAAGCCGTTTAGTTACCTGTGTCGGTATCGAAAATGTAATCGTTGTTGAAACTCCGGATGCCATATTGGTTGTACATAAAGACAAAACACAAGACGTGAAATTGGTTGTCGATATGCTGAAACAGCAAGGCCGTTCGGAAGGAAAATTGCACCGTAAAGTTTTCCGTCCATGGGGCTGGTATGACGGAATAGATGTTGGTGAACGTTTTCAAGTGAAACGTATTGTGGTTAAACCCGGTGCGGCCTTATCCCTGCAAATGCACCATCATCGCGCCGAACATTGGGTTGTCGTACGCGGTACGGCCCGGGTCACGCGAAACAAAGATGTGTATTTAGTTTCGGAAAATGAGTCGACTTATATTCCATTGGGTACGAGTCATCGCTTAGAAAATCCTGGTTGCGTGCCGCTGGAAATGATTGAAATTCAATCCGGCTCGTATCTGGGGGAAGACGATATCGTCCGGTTTGAAGATATTTATGGCCGGAAAGAGCATTAATCGAGCTTGTTTTCTTATATGCGCTAATAAGTTATTTGTCCAATTCTTTTAGCGTTTTTTCTTCAGAGTTAGTCAATAGTCTCAAGCACGGCAAATAGCCATCGAAGACAATTCCATGCACTTCGATGTGCTTTTGCGAACGTAACATACTGATCAAATATTGTGTGATAGCCTGAGTAATCACTTGCCCGGGAACCAGCACAGGAATACCGGGCGGCTAAGGCGTGATCTGATCCGCGCATACCCGGCCGTTAAGACTTGAATTGACCTTATCTTGTTCATCCAATAGCGGCATCAGTTTGCCCCCGCAATAAAATGCGTCATGCGGGAGATACTTCAACTCGGTGAACCGTGGAATCTCTGCCATTTGATAAAGCCGTTGCGGCGCGCGTATTTCTTGCGCCAGATCCAATGTGCGTGACAGGAACTTATACCCTTCTAGCATAGCCTGCTTTCGCGCCATGTCGAGACTCGCAATCATGCTGAACTGCGGACTCGTAGAAGTATGCATCTTGAAGTTTTCGCGGAACAAATGTTCATTGAAATTGGGATCATTGACATGAATCATTCTGGATTGTGAAAACGCCGAAAGTACTTTATGCGTGCTTTGCGTAGCATAATCCGCACCGACTTCCAACGCGGTAGGACGGAAAGCCAGGTGGAATCGGGCAAAGCCATACTAGGCTTCATCAATGATCACCTTAATTCCTTTGGCGTGTGTCGCTGCAATAATGGGCAGCAAGTCATAACGTAAACCATCGTAGGTGCAGTTGGTTAAGATCAGTGCCTGCGCCTGCGCCTGCGCCTGCGCCTGCGCCTGCGCCTGCGCCTCCGCCTCCGCCTCCGCGATTACCCCGGCGGGTTCTATCAAGGAATCGAGCATCGGCACCGAAACCGATAGATCCGCGCGGAAGATAGGCTCACCGATGAATTCATAAAAATCAAGGGCCTATGGACTATTGCGCAAGGAATCACCGGAGGAGTGGCCCGGCGTATGCTAAGCATCCTTGGCCATCAGCACATATGCTTGAGTTGATCATAGAAAGGCGTGCGCGCTTTTTCTTGCAGCTGAGCATTGAGAATGTGGTAATCCCGTTCTTCGCGGTAAAAATACCCATCGACTGTTTCTGAGAAAAGTGCGTCGACAACTTCATCCTCTTGTTCTTGCGCGATTAGGATGTAAATATTCAACTCAGGACGAAAATGCGTGATTTTCTGCGCCAGTTCAAGTGCGGTCATTTGCAGATCGAGATCGCGTGCGTGTTTCCCTTGTTGTTTTAAGGTATAGAGCCGGTCATCGACCACCAACCCCTGAATATCGCCATCATTGCTCAATGAATTGGAGTGCTTCTGTACCGTGGTGACGCCGGAGAAAACCATGCCCAGGGAATTTTTCATCGATTTTACGGCAGCATTCAGCCCTTTGATGAATTCTTTCAGAATCAATTTCTCATCGTTGATGAGCAAGATCCGGCTGACTGGTTTATGCAATGCGATCTACCGGATTGAGCCAGCTGGATTCGAATGACGACACAGCAACCGGATTTTTTTATTCAAAGCTTAACAAAGTGAATTTGTATAATTCAGCATCCGTCAATTGCATCACAACATTTTTGACCACGGAAGAAGCGCCGATCATAACCGATGGGATCTGCAGCTGGTTAGTGCTGTTTGAGAGTGTTGCGATATTGCCGGGAGTGGTGGACAGAGGCACAACACTAGCCAGATCGAGTTGAAACTCGTAAGAGGGGTTGTCGCTAATCAACCGCAGACTGACGTGATACATCTGACCGGTTCCGATATCCACGGCGAAACTTAAAATACTGTCACTGAATATACCGGTCGCATCCGTAACTTCGACGCGATCGATCTTTACCAGATTGCTCAGTGCGGCGTGAACACCGTCAAAATCTTTGAGTGGCGCATTGGTGAGACTACCTCCCAGGTTTCTCACGGGCAGCTTTGCAATCGCATCAAAAACAGTCATGCCATCGAAAATAACGCGCCCAAATACCGTAAAGCCACCGTTTTGATTGTCCAAATTGACGGAATTGTCAGCCAGATTGACGAACCATTGGCTGGTGGCACTGTTGGGGTTACCGCCCAGCTTTGCCATGGCAACGGTCCCGCGTGTATTAGAAATTTTGAATTCGTTGACGATCGGAGAAAATGTAGTAACGGGCACAAGGGAATCTCCGCTGGTGCTATCGACAACCTTGAAACCGCCGCCTTGAATAACAAAACCCGGAATGCTGCGATGAAAAATTCCTTTTGTGTAGGCATCGCTATCGATGTACTTGATAAAATTGGCTGTGGTAATCGGTGTTTGTGTTTCAAAAAGTTCGATACAAAATTGCCCCATGCTGCTAGTAAAACAAGCCA
Organism: Proteobacteria bacterium ST_bin16; assembly: GCA_002083595.1. GTDB lineage: Bacteria > Pseudomonadota > Gammaproteobacteria > Burkholderiales > Nitrosomonadaceae > Nitrosomonas. The sequence goes on from MSXT01000094.1 coordinate 4,216, forward strand.
CGGAATTCGCTTGTGCCGTAGGTGATAAGAACAGCAGGCAGATGAACGCGGCTTTATAATAAATTCGAGAGATGCGCATGATGATAAAGATTATTGGATTTAAATCTGGATTTTACTGATAGACTGGAATGTGAAGCAATTGTTTTTTATGTAAAAGCCACGGCTCTGTATATAGGAGTGCATACTAGGATATGAGAATCAGCGGCTTTTTAATGCGATGTGCAAAATAAAAATAAATAAGCGCACTGGCGATCGCCACAAAGAAACACCAAACCGAGGCAAAAGTTTCGAAGTAAGTGAAATATGCGACGAAGAACCCGATGGTGATGATATCGGCAAAATATAAATGTTTATAGCTGGAAAAAATGAACGGTGCGCAAGTAGCTAGCAGATATAAAGTAATAACCAACTGGTGGCTACTGACGTGGTGTTTGTAGTGGATGTTGTGATGGGTAATTTTCGCGGTGATCGGTTCGTTAACTGGGCTGGCGGTATTGTAGGCCACGAGTCCAAGGCTCACTATGCTAGTGAAAGCGATGATTTTTTTGCGCATGACGGCGGGTTTCCGCTTGGAAAAGGCGAAAGAAGCGTACAGTGTCCGGATAATGCCGATGAGCACGCCATAATGATTAGATTACTATGCACATTAAATAGGAAGCCTCTGATAGTCCAGCGTTTAGTGGTTCAAAATAGACGATTTCCAGAGTTTTGTGAAAGAATCACTAAAAAATATTTTTCCATTCATAAAGAATCAGAAATTATG
>MSXT01000094.1:5000-5240 GCA_002083595.1 Proteobacteria bacterium ST_bin16
AAAGAGAAAACGAGGTTTCGCGAAGATTCTAATATTACTCATCTTCCTTAGCCTGATTGCTCCTACCACGCATGCTGCGACCCTGCTTTTTAAATCAAATTTTGGTCCTGGAGTTTTTCTTGGGGCGCCATATAACTTTTCAACCCACGGCGCATGGCAAGATATTTCCGGTACGGATGAGGAAACTGAGTATACCTGGCCTATTGCTGCTTTAGGTTCGGATTTCTCAGGTATTCAATT
>MSXT01000017.1:0-227 GCA_002083595.1 Proteobacteria bacterium ST_bin16
TCTCCGCCAAACATTACATATAATCAATTGAATTATAATAATAATTATATATTTTATTATAATGTACACATCTTTTTACCCATCTTTTGTAACTGGTTAGTAGCGGATACTGCCGGATAAATCTGGAGCAAGCATTGTTGTTGACCCAGTCCTAATTGACCATAAAAACTTGAAATATCAGGGTTGTTTACACAGAAGTTGATTGAAATAAGCGTTGAGTATTTCAT
>MSXT01000017.1:275-619 GCA_002083595.1 Proteobacteria bacterium ST_bin16
TTGTAGAAGTTAATGAAACGGAAAAGCTGAATGCAGCGACCGGTGCTGTCTTTAAAGCAAGTTTTGCTGTGCCACATATCTATCAGGGACGGATGACTCGTTCGCTTTGCCGTTGGTTTGAGGGCGATTAATGCGGGTAAACTTCTGCTCGATACAGTATTGCCTGCAAGCTTTGACGAAAGTATGAGCGTTAGTTCCTTTAAATTCCTTGCCGTTATCGGAATAAGCGTAGTCGATCTGGTAAAGACATTGAGCAGCAGTACTTAGAAGGAAGCAAGCGGCGCTTGTGTTGGGTTTTATCAGTAAAGATCTCAGCATTCAGAGCTCCCTGGAGAAATCATCGA
>MSXT01000017.1:677-33995 GCA_002083595.1 Proteobacteria bacterium ST_bin16
TGGTATCGAAGTGAACAAGCTCGCCCGGGTAAGACTTGTTATACCGCTTGGCTTCTCGCTTGAGACCGTACTGCAATGTTCTAACTGCTGGTTAGTGCTGTCGCGCGGAGTAAATTCCTGCGGTCTCGTGCGTTTCAGCACGTCATAAATCGTTGAACTGCTGACATAGGAGCATTCCGCCAAATGCGCTACCTTCCACAGCCGGGTTTGATATAGCCGCCAAATCTCCTGGCGATCCAATAAAGTTAATCGTGTACGTTTATGTATGTTCATCTACAGTATCCTCCTGAATACTGTAAACAACGCTAGAAATTCTTACAACTAAGTAATCAAAGTCTGCTTATCGGACTTAGTGTCAATCTAACTATTCAATAATAGCTTTTCAGGTAAATTCAAGCTGCAAAAACTGACTATCGTGTTCTATTTTCATAAATACCCAGCGTATCGTAAGACAGAAATTCACGGAATTGCACATTACTTTCAATCTCATTTCGACTGCGCCAGACAGATCGTAATTGCTGCTTTGCAGATAAATGCAATTGACTAGAAGTTTCAAAAACCTGCGGTTGCGTAGCATTACCGTATGTCACCAGTACTTGCGCACGCATTGGCTTGGAAAATTCAACGACTGCAATAAAAGAATCCCCATAAGACGATCTCAATTTTCCATCGACATCCGGCTCGTAGACAATTTCTCTAAAAACCCCCAAATCCGTGTCAGCGCCATTGCCAGGTAAATCGATCCCATCGCGGCGCAGCCGGGCAACCTCACCCCACGACACATCGAGCTCTCCCGTCTCGGCAAGTAATTGGCTGATCGATTCCCGTAAGGCTGTAAGTGCGAGCGCCTTGTTGGCCAGACCAGATGGTGTAATTAGCGGCTCTGAAGAATCAAATGGCCGTAAATAAAAACGACTGCCCAGCAACTGATCGGGGGTAAAAACATAACTGGGATTTGCTCCCGTCGCCTTAGCGATTGTTAATTCAATCCATTTTGCAAACCACAAACTAAAAAGCCTGGCGCCACGGCTTTCCGCCAAATATTGCCGGTCCCACTGGTCCATTACTGCAGCAGCTTGATGTAATAGCGGATCGTTGCTGACTCGCGCAGCTGACAACAAATCATCGAGCAATTGATCAGCCGCCAGCGAATGCGTCGAATGCTTGGCGGCGATCACTGCTTCGAAACTCATTTTTTGCTGTGCCGCTAGCATCCTTAAGCTTTGCAATTCGCGATTATTAGTCACATCAACCGCAATATTTTCCGGATACTGATTTTTGTCAAGCTTGGGTAAGGTCATATACCATGGCGCGCCGTTACTATTTTGCACCCAGCCGGAATCCGGATTAATAACTTTAGGCAGATCTTGATAGTGGTGCGCTTGCTTCCAGATCAACCGGGAATCATCGCCAGCCACGGTTTTTCGCCAAAAGAACGCATCACCGGTTGAGCGTTGCGGAATAATACCGTTAAACGCCAGCATAATATGCTTGTCCGCATCGGCATAAATCACATTGAATAAAGGTAAATGACCACCCGACAAAATTTCCTGGAATTTCTCCAGATTAGTGGCGCGCCCCATTTCCCACCATTGCCGATTCATGCCAATTAGTAGTTGTGTTTCAAGTAGCGCCAGACGTACCGACAAAATTTCTCCCGCATGATCAATTACCGGTCCCTGCACAGCATGGCGAATTGTCAACACCTCACTATCGATGCGGCCATCCGCCCGGCGAATCCGTATAGTCTCACTGCTTAACGTAAAATCATGCACAACACCGTCGAGCCAATAACCATCACTTAAGTGGTTACCGGCCAACTTTAACCGGTATAGATCACAGCCATCGATGGGATTTACCGTATGTGTCCAGCCCAGATGATCGTTGAATGCAATTTGTAACACGGGGGATCCAACCAGAGCAGCGCCATAAAGATTCAAATTGGGCATCAGAAGATGCGCTTCAAACAGTATTTCCATACCGTGCCAGCTCAAATGGGGATTGGCAAGCAACATCGTATTGCCACTGCTGGAGAATTTGGCACCCAAGGCCCAGCCGTTCGAGCCTGGAGGCTGGTTATTGAAATCAAATCCGGGTAATACCGCGCCGCATTCCGAAATGCCGGCGGTAAAAACGGTCATGACTCGCGTAGTATGTGCAATGATGTCTTGCGGTGTAACTGGCAGTACCGCTTTGATCCGATCGGAAATCGCCTCGGGATGGCGCTGCGCAAAATCGTTGATACCCGCTGCAAACGCCGCCAAATTGTCTTTAAACTCAGGTTCCTGCTGCCGGTGCCACTGTTCAGCTAGAGCTGGAATACCAAGCAGACGTACCGAGCGATCAGCAGCCAGATAATCTTCTCCAAAGTATTCGGCGCCGCGCCCCCGTGCCATCGCATACAGTTTAAGCAGCAAATCGGCGTGGCTGCGCATTTGCGCCCAACCAAACGCATAGAACGCATCGTGTTCATGAGTTGCGACGATATGCGGAACGCCCCAGTTATCCCACAAAATCTCGGGATTCCCACGCTTGCTTGGCAACGGTTCGGCTGTTTGGCACGCACTCAACGCCAAAACAGACAGCAGTACACAACGGATAAAAAAGGATCTCATCATTTTCATTCCGGGCTTAGTAATGCAGCAGCCCCATGCTCGGACCGTAATGCTTTTTTATCGACCTTGCCGACGCTGGTTTTGGCGATGCCTTGCACCTGTCTGAACTGGGTCAGCAGGGCATGTTTGGAAATCAAGCCTTGTGAAACCGATGTGCGAATGTGCTGCTTTGCCGCAGATTCATCGAATAGCTCCGGATCCACTGCCAGCAAAGCCAACGGCCGTTCCCCCCAGCGTGCATCCGGTATGCCGATCACCGCAACTTCCCTGACGCCGATCACGGAAGCCAGGACATTTTCCACTTCCAGCGACGATACCCACTCCCCTGCCACCTTGATCACATCCTTGAGCCGGTCGGTAATACGCAGATAACCATCCGCATTCATCACACCAATATCCTGTGTATGCAAATATCCATCATGCCAAAGCGCCGCACTGGCTTCGGAATCATTCAGGTAACCTTGCGTCAGCCACGGCGCGCGCACGGCAATCTCGCCGCCGCTGCTACCGTCGCGAGCCTGGAGTTGCATCGCCGCATCGACGATTTGCACATCCACCAACGGAATCGCACGCCCGGCGCTACAGCGTTGCATCATCGACGCATCTCCATCCGCTTGCGGGAACGCACCGTCCGACTTCTCGATCGATTGCGCCAACGTCAGAATCGGTGCGGTTTCCGATAATCCATAACCGGCAAAACAATCAATACCCATGTCCAATGCTTGCTTGGCCAAAGCTTGCGGCAACGCCGAACCGCCCACCACCAATTTCCAGCCACGCAGATCGGTGCCAGTCGCTTGCGCCGCTACCAGGATCATTTTCAATAATGTCGGCACGCAATGCGAGAAAGTCACGCGTTCCTGGACGATCAACTGCAACAACGATTCCGCAGTATAGCGGCCCGGATAAACCTGCTTAACACCCAGTAACGTGGCGATGTAGGGAATCCCCCAGGCGTGCACATGAAACATCGGCGTCAGCGGCATATACACATCCCCGGCGTGAAATCGTTGCTGCCTTGCCGGCGCCGCTAACGCCATCCCCGCCGCCAGAGTATGCAGCATCAACTGTCTATGAGTATAAAAAACGCCCTTCGGCAAACCGGTCGTGCCGGTCGTGTAAAAAACCGTGGCCAGCGTATTTTCATCGAAATCGGCAAAACTGAAATGATCGGACCGGTCTTTCAACCAAGTTTCGTATTCGTCATCCAAGTTCAGCACAGTAGACGGTAATGCATCGTCATCGGTCAGCACGATGATGCGCCGTATCCCGGCTAATTGTTTCCGGATGCTTTCGATCACCGGTATGAAATCGGTATGCAACAACAGCAATGAGGCTTGCGAATGATTCAGTGTGTGGGCGATCTGGGCCGGTGTCAACCGGCTGTTGACAGTCATCATGACGGCTCCGTACATCGGAATCGCAAAATAACACTCGAAATAGCGATGACTGTCGTGATCCATCACCGCAATGACGTCTCCGCGCTTGACACCTGACGACGCCAGCGCAGCAGCAAACCGGTTGATGCGTGCATAAGTTTCACGATAATTTGAGCAATACCGGTCGCGATAAACGATGGTCCGGTCTGCTGCGTTAGCCAGTGGCGTATGCCAGAGTTGCTTAAGAAGCAATGGATAGTTTGCAGTCATGTCAAGAAAAAACCCGGTAAAAATGTACTCTGGTCAGTATGCTTCCCCGGCGCGTGCGGAAACCTTCATACGCTCCGTTATTTCACGCAATACCACGCAACTGACGGGCACCAGCACCAAAGTGACCAGCACCGAAAACAGAATGCCGAAGGCCAGTGTCACCGCCATCGGCAGAATTTTCTCCGCATCCGAACTTTGCACATTGATGAACGGTAACAAGCCGACAAATGTAGTCGTGCTAGTCAGAAAAATCGCACGGAATCGCGCCTTGCAAGCCCGGATCACGGTTTGATAGCGAGTAAAACGCTCTTTTGCGGCTTTGTTGATTTGGGCCACCAGTATCAGGCTGTCGTTAATTACGATTCCTCCGACCGCAAACAAAGCCACATAGGATTCCAGCGATAACGGTATGGCCAGTAACAAATGACCTAATATCGCGCCGATGAAACCGAACGGAATCGCCAGCATGATCATCAACGGTTGCAGATAGGACCGCAACGGAATCGCCAGCAACGCATAAATACCCAGCAACGAGAGCGCTCCATAGCGCCACAGATCGGACATGGCGGCTTCCTGTTTCTGGCGGACTTGCCCCGATTCGATCTTTATCCCCGGAAACTGTGCTTCCAATGCGGGAATCACATGGGTTCGCAAATCGGCCAGGATAGTTTCGATACTGGCTTGTTCCTTATACACTTCTGCGCTGATCAATTGAACCCGCTCGCGATTCTGCCGAACGATGCTGGCAAAACCTGGCATAAGCTCGGCTTCCGCCACTGCGGCAAAAGGTGCGCTATCGCCATTGGGCAACCGGATCGGCAAGCTATGAATATCATCCAAGGAACGGCGCTGTTGCGCAGGCAAACGAACAACGACACGAACCTCGTCACGATCCAGAAAGAATCGCTGCACTTCCAGACCGAGAAAACCGTTGCGTACCTGTTCTCCCAAACTGTTCATGGTCAACCCCTGCGTTACAGCTTCCGGTTTGAGCTTGAGATGCAGTTCGGGCTTACCCATCTGCATCGCACCGGTGACGCTATGTACACCCGTGTAACCAGCCAGCCTGGTCTTGAGTATTTCGCTAACTATGCTCTGTTGCTCGATATCCTGAGCAATCAACTTCAATTCGATGGCCTTGGCCGATTGCGCGACAGTGACGCCCAAGTTTCTTGGCCAGAAGGTTTGGAACGACAGCGTTGCACCGGGCGGTAATTCACCCAGGCGCTCTTCCCATTGCTGCTTAATGCTGTCCATGCGCGAGCGGATTCGCTCATCAATGGCAATCTCAATATCCACAAACGCGGCGCTATCCTCGCTCACCGAAATGATATGTTGAAAACTATCCTGTAACCTATCTGTCGCGCCCAATCCGAGCTCGGTATTCAATTCCATCCGGATATCATTGGCGGCACGCTCCAAGCGAAATACATAGTCATTGACTTCTTCGAATGGTGTGCCCGGAACAAACTGCAGGATGGCGAACAGATAATAATCATTGACCGGCGCATCCATAGCGCTTTGGATCCGCCCGGATGAAACAAGTGCAATTGCTACCAGCAAAATCATCGCAAAAATCGACAGCGTAATGTAACGAAAGTATAGCAATCGCTTCAGTAGCGGTATGTACACGCTATTGACGAACCACTGCAGCGTCGCATCGACCTTTGCTCTGACCTGCTCGAATGCGATCTCGATTTTGCTCTGTGCCGATACCGGGCGATCATACGACGACAAATGAGAAGGCAGAATGAATAACGCTTCCAGCATTGAGAATGCCAACGCCAGAATCACCACGGCGGAAACGTTATACATCAAGTGGCCGCTGAGCCCCGGCAAGAACAGGCCGGGCACGAAGGCAATCATGGTGGATAGCACCATCATGACAATCAGCGGTGCCACTTCTAGCGTACCACTGATAGCGCCGGCCAATCCCGGATTCCCCCGTTCCTGGTGGGTGTAGATATTTTCCCCTACGACGATGGCATCGTCAGCCAGAACGCCAATGATCAGAATCAATGCAGAAATTGAGTAGGTGTTTAACGAAATACCCAGCATCGGCATCATCCATAATGCGCCGAACAACGACACCAGGATGCCGCTGCTAACCCAAACCGCAAGACGGAATCGCAGTGTAAACATCAACACCAGAAAAACCAGGAAAAAACCGGAAATGGCGTTTTCCTTCAACATACTCATATTTTCCGCATAGTATTTCGACCAATCATCCCACGTCGAAATACCGACACCGGCCGGCAATTCGGGACGGAATGCGTCGATCACGGCATTGACCGCTTCAACCGATGTCGAAATCCGGTCCTTGGACATCACGAAGATTTGCACGGCCGGCTTGCCATCAATCCTGGCCCGCATATCCTTGTCATTGACTGTTTCACGGATCTGCGCGACATCCCCCAGTAACAAACGTGCGCCATTGACATCCGAGCGCAGGGGGATTGCTGCATAATCCGATACCGTCATGGCCTGATGCTTGCTTCTCAACAGAAGTTTGCCGTCTGGCTTTCTGAGTTCCCCGGCCGGAATGTTTTGCGAGACTGCCTGAATCGCCGCAGCTATTTCCTCAAAACTCAAATCGTAACGGTGCAACTCAGACTCCGTGACTTCAATCGAGATTTCATAGGGAATCTCGGGCCAAGGTGTGAGTTTACCGATATCCGGGTGCCGGCTCAGCAGAGCTTGCAATCGGTCGCGTTGACGCATTAAGGTCAACAAGTCTACGTCTCCGTGCACCATCACGGTCACAGCGGTGGTGCCGGTTTTCAATTCCGTGATCTTCAGTTTCTCGGCTTCTTTTGGAAAAACCGTGATGCGATCCATTCTAGCCTGCACATTAGCCTGGAAACGCGCCGCATCGATTTTCGGATCGAACTCGACGATCACCTCGCATTGCGCCTGATGAGCGGTTGCATTGAGTTGCCGGATACCTTCCAGATCATGCATCGCTGTTTCAATCGGAATGCACAATGCACGTTCCACTTCCGCCGGACCGGCACCCGGATATTCGATCTCGATTTGCAGTTGATTTTGCGGCGCCGGGGGAATGGTATAGTGTTTAGCGATTGTCAATCCCAGAATTCCGCCCGCAATAATGAGTAGCATCAGGAAGTTTGCCGCAATCGGATTCCTGGCAAACCAGACAATCAGTTTCATGGCCTTTCCTTCGCCACCACAGACATGCCTTCAAGCGGATGCAGTATGCCGGAAACCATGATCCGTTCGCCCGGTATCAAGCCCTCCTTCAGAATGACCTGCTCACGCTCCTTTTTCAGAACGGCAACGTGACGCAAGCGCAAACGGTTGTTCTGATCAACGACCGCAATCCGATCGTCTTTCAGCAACGCACTCGCAGGAAGCACATACACACCTTCCAGCCAGCGGCCTGCGATACTCGCTTCGACATACAACCCTACCGGCAACACCGTGACCGCACGATCCCGTTCCTTCCCTCGCAACCCGAACGGATCGTTGACCTGAGCCACAAGCATTACCATACCGGTCTTCTCATCAATAGCGCCTTCACTACGCACAATCCGGCCTCGCCAGGCTTGTAATTCTCCGCGATAGTTCGCTGACAAAATGACTTCAGCACCTTTGGCTGTAGCTGAGCGTGATGGCCAGTCCGGCACATCAACCCAAGACAACTCCTCGGTGTTGACAGGCAAACGCACTTCCGCCAGATCGCTGCTGTAGATGCTACCCAGCACGTCTCCGGTATTCAGGTACTGCCCCATCCCAATGCTTATGGTGCGCACCCGGCCACTAAAGGGTGCCCGTATTTCCGTCCGCTGCCGCAGCAATCGGGCATTTTTCAGTTCTTCCTGTTCGGCGGCGAGTTTTGCTTTTTTTTCCTTTAATTGCGGAATTCTCAAATTCAACGGACTGGGGTCGCCCTCACCCAATTGCCGCCACTCCTGTCGCGCCTGCTCCGCTTCGGCTTCCTCGCGGGTGAGTTGATATTGCGCTTCCATCATCCTGGCTTGCGCTTGCGCCACGCGCAAATCGTATTCGGCCGGATCGATGGAGACCAGCAAATCCCCCTTTTTAAAAAAACCGCCACTGACAAATGCTGGCGCCACATGGGTGATATTGCCCGAAACACCTGTTATGACCTCGATTTCGGTTTGCGCTTTGACACGCCCTCGTGTTTGCACTGTCATTTGCAACCGTTGCGGTTGTGCCGTGATCGTTTGCACTACCGGTGGCTCGGCAACTTGCGGTTGCTGATCGGCTTGTGGCGGCATTTGGACGATAATCATGGCGGCAACAACTCCCGCCATTATCACGAATAAAGCGATGAATAGTTGTTTACGCGCTTTCATCAACAAACAAATTTTTGCATGAATGAAAAGATGACTGTAAAAGTTCGATCAAGCATTGCCACCCAGAGCCAGGTAAAGGTTGATACGGTTACTCAGCAATTGCCGCGTTACGGAAAGATGCGCCGTCTGTGCATTTAACATGCTGCGATAACTGTCCAGCAACGTCAAAATTTCAATGGTGCCGTTTCGATACGAATAAATAGCCAGTTTCTGGCTGGACCCGGTATGCTCAACAGCTTTACGTAAAGCAATTTCCTGCTGCCGTAACCACTCCTCGGCTGCCAGCGCCTGTTCCACCTCGCGAAAAGCATTCAATGCCGTATTTTTGTATTGATTCAGGGCTTCCTCGGCACGCGCCTGATTGCGAAAAATCTCACCTTGAATACGCCATCCGGTAAACAAGGGTTGCACCAATCCGGCAAACACATTCCAAGCCGCGGCCCTAGGGTCGATCAACTCGGTCAGATCGACACTGCGGCTCCCGCCGGTTGCTGTCAGCGTAATTCGCGGCAAGCGCAATTTTTGCGCGCTGGCTGTCCGCAAATCGGCTGTTTGCAAGCGCTTGAATGCGGCTATCAGATCGGGCCTGCGATCCAGTAATTCCGACGGCAATCCTGCCGGTACCGCGGCCGGTAATAACGGTAGTTGGGTGATGCTCCACACTTTATCTTCGGGATAATTACCCAGCAAGATTTCCAGTCTTTTGGAAATTTGCTGCACCCGGTTGCGTGCTTGCTTCAGTTGCGCTTCGGCATTCGTCAGATCATTTAAAGCCAGACGCAAATCCAAGCCACGAACCAAGCCACGCTGAAAGCGGCCACGCACCAGGTCGGCGATCACCCCCCGTTCTTTGATTGACTGTTCAATGATGGCCGATTGCAATTCGGCCTCGATCAATTCGAAATAACTTTGTGCAACGCGCGCCGCCAACGATAAACGGGTTCCTTGAAAATCCGCATGCACGGCAGTGGCTTCTGTTAGGGCCGCCAAGTGTGAGTCGCGGATTCTTCCCCACAAATCCACTTCCCAGCTGACACCAAACAGAGCCTCGAAGACGTTAAAGCGGGCGGAACCGAAGCCAGCGTCGCGGATTTGCACTTCTTCATAATCCGCCGAGAAAAAAACCTGCGGCCAGCGTGGGGATCCATCAATGCGTGCCTGAGCCGCAGCGGCTTGAATTCTCGCGGCTGCGGCCTTCAATTCGTAATTATTTTCCAGTGCGCGATCCACAAATTGTTTTAGCGTTGCATCCTGAAATGTTTCCACCCAGCTCACAGCGACGGATTGCTCCACAGCGTGTTCGCTCCATTGCTGCGGGATGTCTGCACCAACATCACCGGTATGCCGCTCGGACAACAGGCTGCAGGCGCTTAGGGCGAACAAAGGCAGCAGGAAGCAAAACAAATGGAATGGTTTCATAGTGAAGCACGTATAAACTGCATGCACATTTCCCTGTTGTTCTCAAATACGATTATTTTCAGGATAAAAAGCTTTCGCCAAGGTATCCGCCAAATCCTGGCGAACTTGCCCGGCCTCTTCGACAATATTGCCCAGCCGGGCAAAATCATGAACCATACCCGGGTATACGTTGACTTGTGTATCCACGCCGCTAGCTTTCAGCCGCTCGGCATAAGCCATTCCTTCATCTAGCAATGGATCGTACTCGGCTAAAACAAGACTGACCGGTGCCAGCTTCGACAAATCCGGCGTTTCCAGCGGCGCAAAGCGCCAATCAGTTCGATCAGCATCGCTGCGAAGATAAAGCTTAAACATCCATTGCAAGGTATCCGCTTCCAATAGATATCCCTTAGCAAGGCGCTGATGCGAATCCGTATCCTGCCATACACTCGTACATGGGTAGAGCAAAACCTGAAAAACCGGTGGTTGCCAACCTTCGGCTCTAGCCATGATCGCGATCCCAGTTGCCAATGTACCACCGGCACTATCGCCTCCAACCGCGATGCGGGTAGTGTCAAGACCATGAGCAAATCCTTGCAACAGGAGCCAACGATACGCATCGTGCGCATCGTTTACTGCATTGGGGAAACGGTACTCCGGTGCCAGCCGGTAAGCAACATGCAGTACATAACAAGGTGTCAACGCAGCCAGAGAACGACACAGTGAATCGTGTGAATCCAGAGTACCTAGGCAATAACCGCCGCCGTGAAAATATAGCAATACCGGGCACAATGCCGCCGTTGCTGCAAGTTCAACCGGTTTATATAATCGCGCATTAATCGATTGCCCATCGCGGCAAGGAATGGTGATCTCCGTCACACTTGCAACCGATGGTCCGGGAACATCCAGTATGTGTGTTGACGCATCATAATCTAACCGCGCCTGCTCAGGCGTCATCATATACATCGCCGGCTTTTCCCCGCTCATTGCATTTGCTTTAACGAGCTCAAGAAAAGCCGACAGATCGGGATTCAGTGACATCAGATATCCTCCTCGCAACAATTCAAGCTAGAAACGGAACGTTAAGGTACCAATAATCGTGCGTTCCGCACCCAAATAAGGCCTGCCAAAATTTGTCGAGGCAATATAATGATTATTAAAAATATTGCTGGCATTGATGTTAAACAATACCGGCCCTTTCTCATAGCGGAGCGAGGCATCGAATAAGGTGAATGACGGTGTGGTTGTAGTGTTTGTTTCTTCGTTAAATGTTTTACCGACGTAACGTACCCCGCCACCCAAACCAAAACCGCGTAACCAATCGATTCCCAAAGCACCAAACGAATAATCCAACCACCCCGAAGTCATGGTAGACGGCACCTGGAGAGGTCTCTTACCTTTAAATTCAGTATCTTTTAAATTGTCTACGTCCATATAAGTAAAAGAACCGATCGCATTTAACCCGCGCAACAATTCCGTACGAGCTTCCAGTTCGACACCGCGTGATCTGATTTCACCTGTCTGAACAAAACCAAAACCATTCAAATTTGTGGGATCACGCGTTAACGTATTGTTTTTGGTTAGATCGAAAAAAGCCACGGTATACAAACCTTTTCCCCCTACGGGTTGATACTTAATACCCGCTTCAAACTGAGAGCCGCGCGTTGGATCAAATGGGGTGCCTGTGCTGCTAAAACCGGTTTGCGGCAAAAACGACTGTGCATAACTGAAATAAGGCGCAATGCCATTTGAAAATAAATAGGTTAAGCCACCCCGTCCGGTAAAGGCGCTGTCATTACTTTTGGTTGAGAGTGTAGGATCCAAGCGATCGGCATTACTTGTATTGATTCTGTCATAGCGCCCGCTCAGGGTCAGAATCCAATTGTCATAACGCAGTTGATCTTGGATATAAAAACCTAATTGATCAATTGTCTGTTTCGCATTCTGCAATAATACATCTGGTCTTGGAATTGGCGTGCCATAAACCGGATTTAACAGATCAATATTGGGTACAGTAAATCCATTGTTATATCCTTCAAAATATTTCATCGAGAGATTGGTTTGATTCCAATCGGCGCCCACTAGCACCGTATGATTTACCGGTCCGGTATTGAACTTAGCCTGTGCATGCGTATCCAGAACGATCTGGTTCAGCCGCTCGTTGGTAGCGTAGGCACTACGTTCGATCAATGTGGGCCGATCGAGTGAATTGAAAGTCTGGAATAAATCCTGGAATCGTCCCACTTGTTGCGCAAAGCGAAAGTTTTGCCGTACGGTGAAAATGTCATTGAAATGATGCTCTAATTGATAGCTAAATGAAGATTGATTCGTGTTGTATTTTGTAAATTTCGGATCGCTTTGCAGTACGTTGGTAAAACCACCACTGGGTGAGGCAATATAGAATGGTGACGATCCGCTGCGATTATTGAGCACGTCACCCATCAACGTAATGGTTGTGTCGACCGTGGGGCGCCAGGTGATGGACGGCGCAATATAAAAACGCTCATTATGTGCACGATCGCCGCCGGTATTGGGATATCGGGTTTGCGTATCGCTCTCAAGCGCAGTCGTCACCAACCGGAACATGATTGTCCCGTCCTTGCTGACGGCTCCTATATCGGCAGCAATTCTTTTACGATCAAAATTGCCATATTGAAACTCAATTTCACGAATAGGCGTAGCACTCGGCCGTTTAGTCACGCGATTAACAATACCCCCTGCGTCGCCTCGTCCAAATACTACCGAAGAAGGACCGCGCAGCACGTCCACGCGCTCCACTCCATAGGTTTCGGTAATGAACTGAGAAAAAAAACCGACCGCTGAGTTACTCAAGCCATCCCTGAAATTTGCAGTGTTCAATGCATTGAAACCACGCATCATCAAGTATTCAAAACCCTGACCCTGAAATCCAAACTGGTCGACGGTGACACCAGGAACATAACGCAACGCCTCGGTAAAATTCTGCACGCTGCGCATATCCATCTCATTTCGAGTCACCACCGATATCGATTGTGGTATCTCGATGATCGGTGTATCGGTTTTGGTTGCGGTGATACTACGTTTAGCAACATTTCCTATCGCCTCGCCGGTATTTTTGGCTTCGATTACCACGGTCGGCAACGTCGAATCGGCGGTTTTTTTTGTATCCGATTCCCCGGAATTATTTTCTGGAGAATCCATTTTACCATCGGATGTTGCGGTTGAATTTTTCTTATCTATCTGATTCGTTTGCGCAAAGCTGCTGCTGGCGATTGTAGTTAATACAATGGTCAAAACTGCAGAAAATGCTAGATGCTTCGATAGGCCAGGTGATATTGTTGTTTTTTTGTACATGACTAAATAATAAAAAAGCTATGAATAAAAAATAAATCGACTGGAATACTGTTCAGGCGATTACTGATGAAATGGTTCGCGCCGGTAGCGGAGCTCTGATCTGATCCAAAGAATTAATCAGAGCTTGAGTAATTTCACTGGCACGAATTGCAGTAACCGATAGCAAGGTGTCGCTCAGCCCATGACTGGATTCGCAGGCTCCTTGTAAAAAAATGGCCGGTTTGAATTGCGGAGCAGCACTCAACCGGTAACTGCGATCTACCGACAAGGTTTTGAAGAAGGGCATTAGCGGTGAGAATAGTGTTTGAAAATGGTCACGGTGATATCCGGTCGCAAGTACGACGGCATCATAGGTTTCCGAGAAATCGCAATCAGCATTCAAGTCGCAAAGTGTGAACTGAATTCCCTGCGATAACGAGTCGGCTCGCCGCACTTCGTGTCTGCGTAAAAACCGATGTCGTTTCGCACCTGCCACCTTCTGTTGGTAGAGCACATTGAATATCTGCTCGATCAGCACCAGATCCGGTGCGGCATAATTGGTATGCCAGAATTCTCCAAGCAGATTACTGCGCTCCTGTTCTGTGCTATTGAAAACAAAATCGGTGAAATCGGCATTGAAAATTTCATTGACAAAAGGGCTATCATCGGAAGGCCTGATCGACCGGGCACGCATGATCAAATCAACTTTTGCGCGATCGAAACGGCCGTGCAAATCCATGAAGATCTCCGCAGCACTCTGTCCGCCTCCCACGACAGCAATTTTCTCGACATTTGAGAATTCCTTGATTCTTGTTAAATAATCATTGGAATGGAAAATACGGTTGTCGTCCTTCAACGCCAAGAAACAGTCCGGAATTCTCGGTTTTCCGCCGATACCCACCGCCAGGCTACGCGTCAATCGTTCATGTACGGTGTTATTCCGGTCGAGTGACCTGACGCGCAAATACATTACTTCATTGCCGCTTTTTTCCGGCAAGACCTCGATCACCTCTTCTCCATATGCGCAACTGTCATCGAAATGCGAGGCAGCCCATGCCAGATAATCATTAAACTCGTGCCGGCTAGGGAAAAAGGTCTTCAAATTGATGAAATCCTGCAACCGGTTTTTCTGATGCAGATAGTTAATAAATGTGAAGTAGCTGGCAGGATTGCGCAGCGTAGCCAGATCTTTGAGAAATGAAACCTGCATGTGGGCGTTGTTCAACATCATATTGGCGTGCCACGCGAACTCCGGTTGTTTCTCGATAAAAAAAGCGTTGATGTGATAGCCGGCTTGCTTTTTTTCTTCCATTGTTATGGCCAGGGCGATATTCGATGGACCAAAGCCAATACCAATCAAATCATAAATTTGCATGACTAACCCTCAAGATAGCGATAAGGAATGTGCGGTGACGGCACTGCGCGGCACCCACAGTTGTTCGGAAAAGAAACGCTCGCGCAGCAGCATGTGCAGTGCGGCACGTTTATGCGGAAAGTCGAATTCCTTGAGATTGGCGTAGCCGCCATATGCGAGATTCCGCATCATCTTGAGATTATCGATGCGAGGCTCGATGACAATGCGCTGCGTTCGGCAATCATCCAGGAATAAGTAATGCGAAATCGACGGTAACCAAGCTGTCACGAAAGGTTTGCCGCGCGTTTGCGGCTCGCCGATCAGCACATGCCAACCGCGATCAAATTCATGCGCGTCGTAAAATGGTGCGATGCGATCTTCTTTTGCCCAATAAACCTCGAAGTAGCCGAATGGCTCATTGTTCAAACACGCAATGAGATTCAGCATGTGAGGATCCGCATCGATCATTTCGAGATAAGCCCGATGTTTTTGCATGTCCCCAGTTTCCTGCCAGAAAGCAGCAACCACAGGGTCATTCATCCAGCGATTGAATCGCGGTAGATCGTTATCGATGTCCACCCGGCGAAAATTCAATGTGGATCCGAGCCAAGGAATATAGCGTCGATAAACCAGACCGGAAGGTTTGGGCGGGCGCAATGGATGGCGCTGTCCTTGACTGAATCCATAGCGGATGGGATATGGTGCGTCACTGCCGCGTTGATGCCATAGTCTGGGCAGTTGCCAGAATGCTTCGGCATAAACAATCACTCGGCTGCCATCGGCAGTCAGAACCCCTGTCGCAAACAACTCGGGAAACCGCGACTGCGCAACAGTCAGCGTCACTTCCTTTTGTGCCGGGTAGCAAAGCAGAGCTGCTTCGATAACCGCCAACAGTTCCGTTGTGGACGGTTGTTGACTGATTGCATCGATCGGTCCCAAAGTCAGTTGCCCATCGGTATTTCGCAATGACCAAATCGATGGTTGTTCATTGTCTCGATACCGAACGTGTAGCTTCTGGTCATCATGACAGATGGTGCAGCAAACCCGATCGGGATATGACAGCAGGTTCACTTGCGCAACTATGCTTTCGTCGATCAGAGTCATGGATGAATCACTGAGCAAATTCGATTTCATTTATCTCCAACGCAATTTTATTTTTGCAATATACTTTCTAAACACTGAAGACGAATGAGAATTATTTTTATTTATAAATAATCATTATTTCCGATAATGTACGATTCAATTAATCAAGATCAACAAAATGATTATTAATGTTTTTATTTTGCAGATAGCGATTAAAACAACTTCTTCAATCGATATTGCCGCAACACAATCCGGGTAAAATTCTGTAAATAATTCTTATTGCCATTCGTCTCAAAAGACGTATCGGAATAAATCAGGTGGAGCATGCTGAAATTTCTTGTTAAACAATCAAAATCCTTATTGCTTGGCGCATCGCTTGCAAGCGTCCTGCACGGCATCGGCAGTGTTATGTTATTGGCGCAGATCAATTCCGCGTTGACCTCGGAAAATACGGAGCGTGAGCAGATGGCATGGTTATTTGCCGTTACCGCACTCGGTGTGATGTTCACTTACGTCATCGCAGCCATTCTTTTCGAACGGCTCGGTCAACAGGCGCATGCCGAGTTGCGCAGCTTTGTAGCAAAGCGCGTTATAAGCGCGGACTACCGGCAACTGGAAGTTTTGGGTGCAGCCCGAGTGCAATCCGCCTTATCCGACCACTGTAGCCGGGTTGCCGAATTTTTCGTCAGCTTCCCGGTCATTCTGACCAATGCCGTGGTCGTAATCGGTTGTCTGGCTTATATGGCTTTCCTATCCTGGCAAGTGTTTTTGCTGGCCGTTCTCATTATTGGCTTGGGATGCATCGGCTATCATCTTGCTCATTTACGCGCAATCCGGCATCTCGATGCAGCCGCACAGGAACAAGACCAATTGTTCGGGCACTTCCGTTCCTTGACGGATGGCGCCAAAGAATTGCGCCTTAATCATGACAAACGGATTATTTTTTTTGACGATGTATTGCGGCGCTCCATTGAGAAAGTACGCAAGGAGCGCACCTTCGGCATGTCTGTCTTTGTCGCATCTGCAGGTTGGGCAAACTTTCTGATTTATGCCTTCATCGGCCTGGTGCTATTCGTTCTGGTGGGTGATGTGCCTGATCGCACTTTGATCATGACTGGCTACGCACTGATTTTCGTTTACATGGTGGGACCGTTAGAAGCATTGCTACTGAATATTCCTCGCGCAAATTTAGCGCAAGTTTCCGCGGACAGGATCGAGGAAATAACGCAAGCTATGGCTTCCACAGAACAACCGGTCACCGACACGGCGATACCGCCGTTACAGTCGATCGTGCTTAAAGATGTGCTTCATCGCTACTATCATGAACAAAAAGATGAAATGTTCACACTCGGTCCGGTCGATTTATCGTTCCGTCCCGGTGAAATCACTTTTCTGGTAGGCGGCAACGGCAGCGGCAAAACCACACTAGCAAAGCTGCTCGTCGGCTTGTACCCTCCGGAAACCGGTACCATCACGCTGAATCAGATCCCGATCACCGACCTCAATCGCGATTATTACCGTCAATTCTTTACGACCGTCTTCTCTGATTTTCATCTCTTCGACCGGATTCTGGAAACCGGTCACAACACCGATTTGGATCAAAAGGGAAATCAGCTGCTGACGAAACTGCATTTGCAGCACAAGGTGAAGGTACGTGATGGCGCCTTCACTACCTTGTCGTTATCGCAAGGTCAACGCAAACGGCTTGCACTGGTGGTGGCTTATCTCGAGAGCCGCCCATTTCTGGTGTTTGACGAATGGGCCGCCGATCAGGATCCGTTATTCAAGGATATTTTTTACCATGAACTGCTGCCGGAATTGCGCGCAATGGGCAAAACCATGCTGGTGATTTCGCACGATGATCGTTACTTTCATTTGGCCGATCGCTTGCTGCGCATGGAAAGTGGCCGGTTGACAGTCGATCAAAATCACGACCATTCCGATCAATCCAAACCGGTCGCAGCCCCACTGTTTGCTCTCAATAGCATCACCTGACATCATGAAAAAGCCTCTCGTCACAGAATTGTCTGATCAACCTCAGCAATCCGAAAAAAACATTACAAAAATACGAGCAACACGTCACATCCTGACTGTACTCCATCGCTGGGCAGGACTCTCGCTGGCAGTTTTTCTGTTTATTGCCGGATTTACCGGCGCCATCATTTCATGGGATCACGAGCTGGATGAATGGCTGAATCCACAGCTGTTTGAGCGGCAAAACCAAGGTGAAACGTTGCCTCCGCTCATGCTCGCCGATCATCTGGAAAAAGCCGACTCCCGCATCCTGATCACCTGGCTGCCGCTTTCCATCGAGCCCGATCAGAACCTCGGATTGGCGGTCATTGGCCGCCCTAATCCGCAAACTGGAAAAGCGATCGAAATTGAGATAAATCAAATCGCGCTTGATCCGGTCACTGCAGAAATCCGGGGATCACGCATGTGGGGGAAAATTGCGCTGACACGGGAAAATTTTGTGCCATTTCTGTATAAGCTGCACTACAGCATGCACCTGCCGGATTTTTTCGATATCGAATTCGGCATTCTGTTCATGGGCATACTAGCGATTGTTTGGGTCATCGATTGTTTCGTCGCCTTGCTATTGTCTTTTCCCAATTGGCAAACCTGGCGCAAATCGTTTACTTTCCGCTGGCAACAAGGCGGCTATAAATTGAATTTCGACTTACACCGCTCCGGTGGTGTCTGGTTATGGGGTTTGTTGCTGATTCTGTCTGTAACGGCTGTATCGATGAATCTGAATCGGGAAGTAATGCGTCCCATTGTTTCGGTATTTTCCACGCTAAGTCCCGATCCTTTTGCCATTCGATCGCCCAATCCGCATGACGAACCGATCGAGCCCGGTATCAACCGGCATGAAATCGTTAGGCTGGCACAAGCTGAAGCACATCGGCTAGGTTGGAAAACGCCGCTGGGTGGGATGTTTTACGACCCGGAATATAGTATTTACGGTGTGACGTTTCACGAGCCCGGCGAAGATCATGCGAATCGTGGACTCGGCAATCCCTGGTTATACTTCGATGGCCAGGACGGCCGCTTTCTTGGCGATAAGATTCCCGGCAGCGGCAGCGCCGGTGACATTTTTCTGGACGCGCAGTTTCCTTTGCATTCCGGCAGAATCCTGGGATTACCGGGGCGCATCATGGTTTCGATGTTAGGTTTACTGGTTGCAGCCCTATCGGTTACCGGCGTAATCATCTGGTACCGCAAACGCAAGGCGCGGGCATTAGTCAATTAACTCGATCGAAGCTAAGGAAACGCTGATTAATTGTCTGCACGAGCGAATTGCTTCGTTGCGCGGTACTCGCTCCCTCGCCTATCAAATTGATAATCCCGGTTGTTGCGTTCCGCGTGCCTCGCCCTTCATCACGTTCGTCGAATTAATCAGCACTCCCTAATGTAAGAATCTGCAAACAAACTGATTCCTTGGCTACTCACGATACAAATTGCAGCTCAATTCTCCCCTAATTCGTATCACAATCAAAACTGCCGGATACTGAAATTATTCTCTATCACCCCATTAACATTGACCAAATTCATGGTGCAAAAGTAGTTAGGCCGGAATCATTTGGATTATGAGTTAATTGCATCAATCCTGCAGATATGCTCTGAAGCAAAACTTCGGCGCGAATGATCCCGAAATGATCAGTATCAATTTCAATCGAATGAACCTCTGCGGGAGCAGTCTGCTGTTCAAGGGCCTCTTGATGATCGGGTTCGCGATCCGACGCCCACCAGCACATGGGATTTACGCGCAGTGCTCTCAATTCCGTTGTCTGTATCGACAACATTTTCAAGCGCCGTGCCACTAAAAAAACTTGCGCCAATTCATCTGTTCCCATCGCGGCGTAGCCGGAGGCCTTACAAACACCCGCCGTACTCTCAAAAAGAGACGTGAGAACCATGGCTACCGTTTGCACGATTTCATGTTCTTCCGCTGACGGGGACGGCACGGCCGGTAATACAGCATCAGAAATTGCACCAAGAGCGGCAACGGTCACAAAATCCGCCAAATCCTGCCGCCAGTCATCCACTTGCGGCGATTCCACACCGGGTATATAAGGATCAATCAGCCCCAGGAAAGCCACGGATCGCCCATCGGCTTCGAATATTTCCGCCATCAGCGCCGCTAGGGTTCCTCCCAGCGACCAACCAGCAAGATGCACCGGCCCTTCCGGCTGAACCGCGCGAATCATGGCGCAATAGTCTTGCGCCATTTGACGCAACGATGTATCCCGATGCGCTGGATCGGCCAGCATGCGGCAAGGCAAACCATACACCATGCGTATCCCTTGCAACTGCCTCGCCAGCGGCTGATAGTCGAACACCGTACCCAACCCGGCATGGATACAAAACAAGGGCGGTTTACCGGGATCGTCAATCGCTTGATTCAACAGCAACAACCCGCTTGCAACCGGATTATCCAATCCCAGCAGACTGGCAATGGTAGGTTTTTGCATTAAATCCCGCAGTTTGAAATTCAGATTCAGTTGTTTCTGATTGCGGATACGGGCAATGACTTTAAGACTGGACAACGAATCGCCCCCCAGCGCGAAAAAATTATCCGTTTCACCGACCCGCTCCACACCCAGTACTTCCTGCCAAATCTCCGCCAGCGCCCGTGCTTGCGAGGTCGATGGCGCACGATAGTTGTCACCGGCCGCTTCCGGCTCGGGCAGGCGCTTACGATCCAGTTTACCGCTCAGCATCCGGGGCAATTCGTCGACTGCAATCCAGTATGACGGCACCATGTATTCCGGTAACTGCCGGGTCAGTGTTTGTTTCAACCGGGTCAATAAAGATTGCTTCATGGCCCGGTTTTCCGGCAGGATGTAAGCTGCCAGTTGCGCACCGCTCGACCCCGCATGCACGACCACAGCCACATCGGCTACGCCATCCTCGGCACGGATGTGCGCCTCGATCTCCCCCAGTTCGATACGAAATCCGCGTATCTTCACCTGATCGTCGGCACGGCCGACGTATTCGATGTTGCCGTCGTCCAGCCAGCGCACCAGGTCGCCGGTACGGTATAAACGTCCCCCCGCAGGGTCAAACGGATCGGCCACAAACCGCTCCGCGGTTAATCCCGCCCGCCCCAGATAACCTCTGGCCAATCCGTATCCGCCAATATACAGCTCGCCGACAATACCAAACGGCACCGGTTGCATATCGGTATCCAGAACATAGACCGTGCGCTCCCCGACCGGATGGCCGATAGGGGCATAAGCACAATCAAAGCTATCAGTGGCAACGGTTTTCCATATCAGCGGCGTCACCACGGTCTCGGTCGGCCCATAGCCATTGATCAGTCTGTCCGGTTGCAATATCTGGCGGATCAAATCATACGAAGCTTTTGGCATCGCTTCGCCACCGAAAACATACAACTCCACCGGCGGCGGATCGTTACGGGATGAAGCCCATTCGGCAATCTGCCCCAAGTACGCGGGTGGAAAAGCGGCATTGGTAATCCGGTAGTGCCGCAAGGCATCGTAGGTTCTTTCCGCCGTCCATAATTCCTGATCGCGCACCGCCAGTCCTGCGCCGACCGTCAACGCAGTCAACCAGCGCTCGTGCGCGCCATCGAAAGAAAACGACATGAACAGCAACTCGCAAGAACCGGGATGCATCTCGTATATTTGCGCGGTCGCCTGGCAATGCATCGATAACGGACCGTGGGTAACGCCGACCCCTTTGGGAACACCGGTTGATCCCGATGTGTAGATGACATATGCCAATTGCTGTTGATGCACTGCGACTGCCGGATTCGCCGTGTGCTCAAAACTCCACTCAATGCCGTCCAGCACAAGTTGCGGTACGCTACTGTCAAAGGCATGCCGGGCCAGTACCGCTTGTTGCGTGATCAACAACGATAATCCGCTGTCCTTGATCATGAATTGCAAGCGCTCGACCGGATAATCGATATCCAGCGGCACATAAGCAGCGCCCGTTTTCAGAATCGCCAGGAAGGTCACGATGACATCGAGCGACCGTTCCAGGGCAACACCGATGCGCATTTCACGCGCAGCGCCAAACTGCATCAGTTTATGTGCCAAACCATTGGCTCGCGCATTCAGTTGCGCGTACGACATTTCCTGCTCACCCATCAGCAAGGCAATCGCATCAGGCTGCACTCGTGCATTGCGCTCGATCAGGCAGTGCACCGGTTGATACACTTTTGTTTGCGGCGAAGTCGCGCCAGTACCGCGCAGCGACAGTAACCTGGCACGCTCCGGCTGACTGACCCAGGATAATTCACCGACGGGGCGAAGCGCATCGGCCATCATTTCACGCATCAATGATTCCATGTGCAAGCGCAGGTTTTCCACAAAAGTTTCGCTGAAATCATTGCAACTGTAGGCATATTCGATCTCCAGTGTCTCTCTGGCGACAACCTGCAAATCCATGGCATAGCCAGTCATGCCCTTGCTATGCAAGGCGCCGAATTGCAATCCGCTGCTTTCCGATTCGCGCAATGCGGCATCGACCGGATAATTTTCAAAAACGACAATGCTATCGAATAACGGTTGCCCGGAATAACCGGCCCAGCGCTGAATGTTTGCCAGAGCGGTATGCTCGAAATCGCGCAACCGCACATTCGTTTCTTGCAGTCCTCGCAGATATTCCGCCACAGTCCAGTCGTTGCGGCGCTGCACCGGTACCGGAATGGTATTGATGAACAGACCGACCATCTCGTCCGAACGCGCGAGACCCAACGGGCGCCCCGCCACCGTGGCACCGAATACGATGGTTTCCTTGCCGCAGTAGCGTTGCAACAGCAACGCCCAGGCAGCCTGAACGAAGGTGTTCAGCGTAATATGCTGACGTTGCGCAAAATCCTGCAAACGGCCAGTTTCTTCCGCATCCCAGCGGGTATACAACAACGCGAAATCCGCTGATCCCTCCCGGGGCATTGTCCGCCTGGCGGCTTGTGCCAGCAGTGTCGGCCCTTCCAACCGGCCTAGCTCGGTTTGCCAGAACTGCTGCGCTTCCTGGTTCGGCTGTTTTTCCAGCCAGCGCACATAAACCCCATAATCCGGACCGGTTTGGCGTAACGATTTGCCGTAATAATCATCCAGCCAGTCCCGGATCAGCAGGGTATGACTCCAGCCGTCGAACAGAATATGATGATGCGTCCAGATCAATTGGTGGCGATATTCCCCGGTTCGAATCAAACACAACCGCGCCAATGGCGGACGAAGGAAATCGAATTCCTGCTTCAATTCGGCTTCGGCATACGCTGCAATCCGTTGCTGCAAATCGGACTTGTACTGCCAATCCAATTGCACCACCTCAGCAACAGCGTTTCTGAATACCATTTGCAGCGGCCGTGCAAGCCCCGAACGCCACAAAAACCCGGTGCGCAACACCGCATGCCGGTCTATCATATGCTGCCAGGCGTGCGCCATGCGATCGGCATCGAGTCCGTCGACCGTCACGCTGATCTGGTTGACATACAGCCCCGTGCCCGGTGCTTCCAACGTATGAAACAACATGCCTTCCTGAGTCGGCGACAGCACATACACATCGTCGATCCGGTCATTTCCGATTCCCATGGAAGCGATCGTTGCCGCATCGAGATAATCGTCCAGCCGGGCGCGCTCCACTTCCGCTTCGGCAATGCCGGTTGCTGCGGCAGTCTCCACCATCAGCGCCAACGCCGCCACGGTCTGCTGTTCGAACAATTGTCGCGGTGTAATTTTCCAGCCATCCTGCTGCGCTTTCGAAACAATCTGCAAACTCAGAATCGAATCCCCACCCAGCTCGAAGAAGTTATCGTGCCGGCCCACAGTTGCAACGCCCAGCACTTCCTGCCAGATTCCGGCCAACATGACCTCGATCTCACCCTGCGCCGCCTCGTATCCATCGGTACCGGCAAATTCCGCTTGCGGCAACTGTTTACGATCCAGCTTACCATTGGCATCTAGCGGTAGCTGATCCAGCATGACAAATGCCGCCGGTATCATATAGTCGGGCAACGCGGCCACCAGGGCTGCGCGGATTTCAGCAGAGGTCGCTGTTTCTCCCGGATGCAACGCCACATACGCCGCCAGCCGTGTACCGCTGGCCGCAGTTTGCGCCAGCACGACTGCCTGGCAAATTTGCGGCAGCGATAACAAGTGTGTTTCAATCTCGCCCAATTCGACCCGATAGCCGCGAATTTTGACTTGATGGTCCCGTCGCCCCAGGTACTCGAGTTGCCCGTCCTCACGCCAGCGCGCCAAATCACCGGTACGGTAGAGCCTGCCGCCGTTGCCGTCGAATGGGTCGGCGACGAAGCGCATTGCGGTTAAACCCGCCTGCTCCAGATAACCACGCGCCAGCAAGTCTCCGCCGATGCACAGTTCTCCGATTTGGTCTCGACCAACCGGGAGCAGATCGTCATCCAGCAAGTAAATGCGCCGCGCAGGCAGCGGTTTTCCAATGGCGACCGGCTGCCACTGCTGCCGGCCGTCTTGCCGGTAGCGGCTGCAATCGAACGCGGTTGCGGTAACCACCGCTTCGGTAGGCCCATATACATTGAGCAACCGGATGTGATCCAAACCGGCGGTATGCCATTTTTCCAGCGATTCCGGCGGCATGCTTTCGCCGCCGACATTGATATGACGCAGCGCGGAATAACGGCCGTGCCGGAGCTGCTCGCACTGATTAAGCAGAACAGACCAGTAAGCCGTGGTCAGATCGGCAACGGTGATGCGCTTGTCGTGCAACTCACGATAGAAAGTTGCTACATCCCACAATTGCGAATCGCGCAGCACGACTGCAGCTCCGCTGCATAATGCCGGAAAGAGCTGATCGATAAACGCATCAAAATTGATGGTAGAAAATTGCAGTATGCGGTCGTCGCGCTTCAAGCCATAACTGAATGCCGCAACTTGTGCATGTTCAGCAAGTGCATGATGCGCCACGCCGACGCCCTTCGGCTTTCCGGTTGAGCCGGAGGTATAGATGATATACGCCAAATGCTCCGGGTGTAACATCACATCCGGAGCATGTGCCGGCAGGGTACGCAAATCCAGCGTATCCAGTTCCACTGCCGGACAGGTCACCGCCTGTGCGATTTTTGCGCGTCCCCCACTGTGCGTCAGCAACAGCGCGATAGCGCTATCTTGCGCGATGTGCGTCAGGCGTTCGCGCGGATAATCCGGATCCAGGGGCACATAAGCTGCACCGGCTTTCAACGTAGCCAACAGCGCGATAATCATTTCGAACGAACGATCCAGCGCGATACCGACCCGTTGTTCGGGTCTGATCCCAAGCGCAATCAGATGATGCGCCAAACGGTTTGCCGCCGCATTCAGCTCCCGATAGCTGAGTTCCCGGGCGCCCAGAACCAGCGCCGTCGCATCCGGATGCAGTGCAGTTTGCCGTTCGATCAGCCGATGCACCGGTTGCGTCGCATCGTGGCGTTGTGCATTCACACCCCAGTCGCGCAGCTGTTGCCATTCCGCATCGCTTAACAGCGTCAATTCGCTTAGACGCAAGTTTGCATCCGTAATCAACTTGCCCAGCAATTGCTCAATCTTTGCAGCGATACCGGTTACGGTCTGGAGCTCGAATTCCGCGCGTGCATAGCCGAAATGCAGAACCAATCCATCGTTTTCCAGCACCGACACCGTCAGCGGATAATGAGTCGTTTCATGAACCTTGACCGCAGAGAAAGTCAGCCCTCCCGGCGCATGCTGTTGCAGTGTTGCATCAACCGGATAATTCTCGAAAACCAGGATGCTGTCGAACAAACCTGCACGTTGATAACCGGCCCAGCGTTGAATCTCGTACAGCGCAGCATGTTCGTGCTCGCGCGAAGCCAGGTTTTGCAGTTGCAAGTCGTGCAACCACTCTCCGATAGTCCATTCGGGCCTGAAAGCGGCCACGACCGGCAGTGTGTTGATAAACAAGCCGAGAATCTGGTCGGCACCGGATAATTCCGCCGGTCTGCCCGCCACCGTGACACCGAAGGTTACCTGCGCTTGCCCGCTTCGCTGTTTCAACACCAGCGCCCAGGCAGCCTGCATGAGCGTATTCAGAGTGATGCGCTGCCGCATCGCAAATTGCGACGCTGCCGAGACCAGCCCGGGATCAAGCACACGGGTGTATTCATCAAAACCGGAATCAGCGTGCAACATGTTGTTGGATGAAACCAGCCTTGTAGGTTCGGTTACCGGTTGCAGCAGTGTTTTCCAGTAGCGTTCCGCCGCGACTGCATCCCGGCCGGCAAGCCAGGCAATGAAATCGCGATAACGGCTAGCCGGTAGCGAAGGTTTTTCCCCGCCATAAATCCGCAGGACTTCGCCCAGCAGTTGCGAAGTGCTCCAGCCGTCCAGCAAAAGATGATGAAGCGTCAGTATCATGTGCAATTGCTGTGCGGAACAATGCACCAGAGCGATCTTAATCAGCGGCGGCTGATCCAGACGGAATCCCGCCATCAATTCGGATTGCGCCAGCGTATCCAGCGCTTGATCCATGTCATGCTGCGATGCAAAAACCCGGTGGCGCCAGTCGTACTCGGAAAACGGCAAGGTCGCGGTTTTTGCCACCCACTGCAGCGGTACCCTCCCTTCCGGCAAAAAACCGGTGCGCAAAATTGAATGCCGCTCCACCACGGTTTGCCAGGCCACCCTGAATCGTGCAACCGAGAGCTGCGCGATATCCGCACGCAGCTGATTCACATAGGCATGGCTATCGGTTTGAAAAACGCTGTGAAATAAAATGCCGGTTTGTAACGGTGACAGCGGATACAAATCCTCAATCCGCCCGGCGGCAACTGACAAGCCGTTCAGTTCGTCCTGGGAGATGCGCACCAGCGGAAAGTCCGCAGGAGTGACAGTACTGACGCCGCTGGTGCAATGCGTGATGATCGCATCGAGCTCGTTCAGCAAACGCTGTCCGAATGCAGTCATCGTGGCGTGCGTATAGCGCGCCGAACTGAAGTTGATATCGATACACAGCTCGCCCCGGGAGACATGACAGTTGATGGCCAATTCATGGGTCTGCGGCATACCCGGATCGATCAGATCGCCGACCGGTTCATCGGCGAGTTGCCACAGCGAATCCGCCATGAAACTGGCATCCAACTGTCCGAGGTAATTGAATACCACTTGCGCTTGCGGCGGCGCGGCGATGATCTGCCGTTGCTCCGCTGAGCCGTGATATTTGAACAAACCGTATCCTATTCCTTTATTCGGTATTTGGCGCAACTGTTCTTTGGTTTGCTTGATTCGCTGCGGTAGATCGCCGTCGGTACTCAGCACCACCGGAAATACCGTCGTATGCCAGCCGACCGAATGCGACAAATCGATATCCGGAAAAAGATCTTCGCGTCCGTGCCCCTCGAGATCGATGACGATACCCTGCTGCCCGCACTCATGACAAAACGCGCCAGCCAATGCGGTCAATAGCAAGTCGTTGACCTGAGTGCGGTAAGCAGACGGCGCATCCTTCAGTAATGCACGGGTTTGCTGCTGATCTAACGTTACCGCAATGCTCGTGCGATTCGCCGCGTCGTTGGCACCGTGCGGAAAATCACACGGCAGCGCAGCCGATATGCCTTTCAAGCTTTGCCAATAGTCAAATTCGCTTGCATGTTGCAGCGGATACTGTATCAAGCGACGAGACCACACGGCATAATCGGCGGTCACCGCGGGCAGATCGATGTCTTGCTGCCGTGCAGCCTGACGGTAAGCGGTTTCGAGATCTTCCACCACAATGCGCCACGACACCCCGTCGATCACGGTGTGGTGAATTACCAGCAACAAACGCTGAGTATCGTCAGCCCAATCAATCAACACCACACGCAGCAGCAAGCCTTGCTGCAAGTTCAGACTGCGTTGCGCGGCGTTGCAGATGGCCAGGAATTGCTCCTGACCGGCAGCTTGCCGGATCCACAAACAATCGTGTTCAGATCCGCTACCGGCCATTTGCTGCCACTCGCCCTTAACATCTTCGTAAAAACAGAAGCGCAACGCGCGATGCTGTTGTAGCACTGCGGTTAATGCTTCCCGCAAATAACCGGCCTGTAATTTTTCGCGACAGTTCAACAGTACCGCTTGATTCCAGTGCGACCGGACAGGGATGGATTGCGCGAAGAAATCCTGTTGGATTGGCAACAATGGAATCACTGCCGCGTTGTCCGCGCTACCGGAAAGTGCTGTACTGACCGGTGCTGTTTCTTCCAGCGGCAGGGTCACTGGTGCTAGCGCCGCAACGGTTTGCCGTTCGAACAATTGCCGTGGTGTGATTTTCCATCCGGCACGGCGGACTTTGGTGACAATTTGCAAACTCAGGATCGAATCGCCGCCTATTTCAAAAAAATTATCATGACGACCAACACGGGGAAGACCCAGCACTTGTGCCCAGATGTCAGCCAAAGTTGTTTCGACTCCGGCTTGCGGCGCATCATATTCCTTGTCGCGTGCAAATTCCGCTTGTGGCAAGCGATCGCGATCAACCTTGCCGTTGGCGTTCAGCGGCAAGCTTTCCAAGGTTATGATCGCGGACGGCAGCATATAATCTGGCAATACGCAGGCCAATGATTCGCGCAGTGTGCCTCCATCTTCTGTTCGATCGTTTTGCAGTACAACATAGGCGATCAACCTGGCACCCTGCGGACCCTCCTTGATCGCGGCAACAGCTTCCCGCACCGCCGCTAACCGCAACAATTGCGCTTCAATTTCGCCGAGTTCGATACGATAACCGCGAATCTTGATTTGATGATCCAGCCGCCCGAGGTATTCGACTTGTCCGTCGCGCCGCCAGCGCGCCAAGTCGCCGGTGCGGTACAACCGCTCACCCTGTTGACCGAAAGGATCGGCGACAAAACGCTCGGCAGTCAAACCGGGACGATTCAGGTAGCCGCGCGCCAATCCGGTTCCCCCCAGATACAACTCCCCCGGTACACCGACCGGAAGCGGATTCATGTCGGCATCGACAATATAGGCGGTACGGTCGCCCACCGGCGAACCGATCGGCAAGTAACTCGATTCGAACCGGGTATCCGGCCAGGCTTTGAAAATGAGTGGCGTGATGACGGTTTCGGTCGGACCGTAACCGTTGATGATGCGCGGCGGCTGCAGGGTTTGCTGCACATATTCAAAAGCGCTGCGGCTCATGGCCTCACCACCCGCCGTATATGACCGGATCGGCAAATTGCGCCCGGCGCTGCCGGTAAATTCGGCCAGCTGCTGCAAATAACCCGGAGTAAAACAAGCAATGGTGATACGGTGCCTGATGATTTCATTGACAGTCCGGTCGGCGGCCCACAATTCGTTGTCTCGTGGCATCAGCGTCGCACCAAAAGCCAACGGCACCAGCCAGCGTTCGTGCGCACCGTCAAAATTGATCGATGCAAACTGAAGTTCACGATCTTCAGGCGTCATGCCATACATCTCGCCGATCGACTGCACATGCATCGCCAGCGGCCCGTGCGCCACCCCCACGCCCTTGGGTTTACCGGTAGAACCGGAGGTGTAGATGATATACGCCAGATACTCGGGATGCACCGTCACGTCCGGGTTATCGTTCGGATAATCCGTGACGGTTAACGTATCCAGCTCCAGGCAATGTTCTGGACAAGGTATTTTTGCCCTGACATGACTTTGCGTCAGCAACAGTTCAATACCGCTATCGGCGATCATGTGTTGCAACCGCTCCGCAGGATAATCCGGATCCAGCGGCACATACGCGCCGCCCGCCTTCAATACCGCCAGCAGCGCCACCACCATGTCGATCGAGCGTTCCAGCGCAATACCCACCCGGCTTTCCGGTTTGATACCCAGTGCGATCAAGTGATGCGCCAGCCGATTGGCGCGTTGGTTCAGTTGCGCATAACTCAGTTCATTGTCCTGAAAAATCAGCGCCACCGCGTCCGGCTGATCCATTACACGCCGCTCGATCAGGCGATGCACCGGTTCGACTTCGGCATAACACCGTGCGTTGACTCCCCAATCGTTGAGCTGCGTCCATTCCATTTCGCTCAGCACATTCACATCACCCAGGCATTGCAACGGATTGTCCGCCAATTGCCGCAGCAGATATAGATAGTGTTCGCTCAGACGCTGTATCGTGTCCGCCTCGAACAGTTCCGCCGCATACGTGAACCGTGCGTCGATTTGGCCGTCCGGTTTCTCCACCGTATCCAATACCAGTTCGAATTGCGCGCCGCGTTCACCCGGTTCGAATTCGCTCACCGTCAGTCCGGGCAGTTGATACAACGCGCGGTAGTCTTCGCGCAGGTGGTTGAACATCACCTGGAACAGCGGATTCTGGTGCAGGCTGCGTTCCGGTTGCAGTGCTTCAACCAGGTACTCGAACGGCAGATCCTGGTAAGTTTGCGCGCCAAATGCAGCGTCGCGGGTTTGATCGAGGATCGCCGCCAGTGTCATGCGGCTATCGATACGGTTGCATAGCACTTGCGTGTTGACGAACAGACCGACGATGTGTTCGGCTTCCGCGCGCTGCCGGTTGGCGACCGGCACACCGACGCGGATGTCGTTTTGTCCGCTGTAGCGGTACAACAGCATCTGAAAGCCGCATAGCAATGCCATGAACAGCGTGACGCCGCGCTCTTGCGCCAAACGCCGTAGCCCGGCTGCCAGCGGTGCGGGCAATTGAAAGTTGTGCTGCGCGGCGCGATAGTTGTTGACCGGTAAGCGCGCATGATCCACCGGTAATTGCAGAATCTTGTGTGTATCGCCCAGTTGCGTGCGCCAATACGCCAATTGCCGTTCTTTTTCCCCGGCTTCGAGCCAGTTGCGCTGCCAGACCGCATAATCGGCATACTGCACCGGCAATGCCGGCAATTGCGGCGGCTCTCCCATCAGGCACGCCCGGTAGCACGCCGCCAGTTCGTCGATGATGATGCGATTGGACCAGGCGTCCGATATGATGTGATGCATCGCCACGATCAGATGGTGTTCCTGCGCGTCCAAACGGATCACCGCGACGCGCAGCAGTGGCCCCTGCGTCAAATCGAACGGGGTGGTGATGATTTGCTCGGCTTCCTGCACTGCGCGTTGCTGCCGCGAGTCGAGCTGCAGATCGCTCAGATCGATCGTTTGCAGCGCAAAATCCCCTGCCGCTTCGATCACTTGCTGTGCTTGTCCGTGTGCGTTCACTCGGCACACCGTGCGCAGCGATTCATGCCGCTGCACCAGTATCCGGAAGCTTGTCTGCAACGCAGCAACGTCCAGTTCGCCGCTCAAGCGCAACGCTGCGCTCAAGTGATACGCCGTGCTTTGCGGTTCCAGTTGCCACAAAAACCAGTGCCGTTGCTGCGCATAGGATAAGGGAATGGATTCCGCATTCAGTTGCCGGATGATCGGCAACTGGGAAAAGTCGATACCGCGTTCGTTCAACGCATTGAGAAATATTTTTTGCTTATCAGCAGCGAGCGCTGCAAACCGCTCGGCGATCGCGTATTTATCCAGTTCCAATCAATTCTCCAGCGTATTCAATAATTCCGCCATTTGACTCAATACTCCCGGTTCATCGGTGTTTTTGCATAGCTCGGCCTGTACTGCGGAAGCCATGTCTTTCAATACCGGATGTTCAAACAACAAGCGCAAAGGAAGCGAAACTGGGTGTTTGGATTGCATTCGTTGCTGCACCTGCAGAATCAGCAACGAATGCCCACCCAGTCTGAAAAAATGATCATTCCTGCCGGCTTGGCCGATGCCCAGCACTTCCTGCCAGATTCCAGCCAGCAGTTGCTCGATTTCACCCTGCGGCGGCTCATAGTCATCAACATTGGTAAATTCCGCTGCCGGCAGGCGATTGCGGTCGATTTTGCCGTTGGCGCTCAGCGGCAGGCGATCCAGAGTCACGACTGCCGATGGCAGCATGTAGTCGGGTAAAGTCTTGCGCAGCGCTTCGTTTAGCAGCACAACATCCACCGTTTTGCCCGCGTGCAGTGAAATATACGCCACCAGCCTGGCATCTTGACCGGTTGCATGCACAGTTACCACCGCTTCGCGGATTTCCGGTTGTTGCAGTAACTGCGCTTCGATTTCACCGAGCTCAATACGAAAACCCCGAATCTTGACTTGATGATCCAGCCGCCCGAGGTATTCGATTTGACCATCGCGTCGCCAGCGCGCCAAGTCGCCAGTGCGGTACAACCGCTCGCCCCGATGACCGAACGGATCGGCGACAAAACGCTCAGCTGTCAAACCGGGGCGATTCAGGTAGCCGCGCGCCAATCCAGCGCCGCCCAGATACAATTCTCCGGCGACACCTGATGGCACCGGATTGAGATCGCTGTCCAGTATGTAGGTTTGCGTGGCGCTGATCGGCCGTCCGATTGGAATATTGCTCG
Source organism: Proteobacteria bacterium ST_bin16 (assembly GCA_002083595.1). GTDB lineage: Bacteria > Pseudomonadota > Gammaproteobacteria > Burkholderiales > Nitrosomonadaceae > Nitrosomonas. The sequence continues at coordinate 32,753 of MSXT01000017.1, forward strand.
ACGATTCGAGGTGGCAAACCCAGTGCGTCACGTCGATCGCCGCTTCGGTCGGGCCGTAAAGATTGTGCAGCTTGACCGTCGGCAACCGGTCGAACACCGCTTGCTGCATCTCCGGTTGCAGTGCTTCACCGCTGCAAATGATGTGCTTAAGATTGGTACAAGTGGCGGCCTGGGTATTAGCCATGAAGGCGCGCAACATCGATGGTACGAAATGCAGCAGTGTCACATGGTGCTGCCGGATCAGTCCGATCAATCGTTCAGCGTCCCGATGATCGCCCGGATTGGCGATCATCAATCGCGCACCATACATCAACGGCCAAAAAAACTCCCATACCGACACGTCGAAACTAAACGGTGTCTTTTGTAAAACCGTATCCCTAGTACCAATCGGAAAGGCTTCCTGCATCCACACCAGGCGATTATGCAGCGCACCATGACGATTCATCGCACCCTTGGGTTTACCGGTGGAACCGGAGGTGTAGATGATATACGCCAGATGCTCGGGATGCAGCGTCACGTCCGGGTTATCGTTCGGATAATCCGTGACGGTTAACGTATCCAGCTCCAGCACCAGGCAATGTTCTGGACAAGGTATTTTTGCCCTGACATGACTTTGCGTCAGCAACAGTTCAGTACCGCTGTCGGCGATCATGTGCTGCAACCGCTCCGCAGGATAATCCGGATCCAGCGGCACATATGCGCCGCCCGCCTTCAATACCGCCAGTAACGCCACCACCATGTCGATCGAACGCTCCAGCGCAATACCCACTCGGCTTTCCGGTTTGATACTCAGTGCGATCAAGTGATGCGCCAGTTGATTGGCACGCTGATTCAGTTTCACATAACTCAGTTCGGTGTCCTGAAAGATCAGTGCCACCGCGTCCGGCTGATCCATTACACGCTGCTCGATCAGGCGTTGCACCGGTTCGACATCGGCATAATGCCGTGCATTGACTCCCCAATCGTTGAGCTGCGTCCATTCCATTTCGCTCAGCACATTCACATCACCCAGGCATTGCAGCGGATTGTCCGTCAGTTGCCGCAGCAGATATAGATAGTGTTCGCTCAACCGCTGTATCGTGTCCGTCTCGAACAGTTCCGCCGCGTACGTGAACCGTGCGTCGATTTGGCCGTCCGGTTTCTCCACCGTATCCAATACCAGTTCGAATTGCGCGCCGCGTTCACCCGGCTCGAATTCGCTCACCGTCAGTCCGGGCAGTCGATACAACGCGCGGTAGTCTTC
>MSXT01000018.1 GCA_002083595.1 Proteobacteria bacterium ST_bin16
CCAGCCGCAATGAAATGACTTTATTGATGCTGACATTGATCATGTTAGGCGCCTACATTTTCATGGGCGCGCTGGAATTCGTCCGCAGCTTTGTATTGATCCGTGTCGGCGCGCAACTCGACATGAAGTTGAACAAGCGCGTTTACACCGCCGCCTTTGAGGAAAGCCTGAAAAAAGGCGATAGCAACGCCGGGCAAGCTTTAAAAGATCTGACTAATCTACGGCAATTCCTGACCGGCAATGCCTTGTTCGCTTTTTTTGACGCACCATGGTTTCCGATTTATTTGTTCGTGATATTCATGTTTCATCCCATTCTGGGGGTTTTCGCTTTATGCGGCACAGTCATATTGATTGCATTGGCGTACATCAATGAGAAAATCTCGCATAAACCGCTAGCCGAAGCCAATTCGATGTCGATTGCGTCCAGCAATATCGCCTCCAACAATTTACGCAATGCCGAAGTCATCGAAGCGATGGGCATGCTGCCCAATCTCCAAGCGCGCTGGTATAAGCTGCATCGCCGTTTTCTCAATCTGCAAGCCGAGGCCAGCGAAAAATCCGGTATCGTCACCGCGCTGTCGAAATCTTGTACCGTCGCATTACAGTCACTGATGCTGGGATTAGGCGCTTTATTGGTGCTGGATAACAGCATCACGCCGGGCATGATGATCGCCGGTTCAATCCTGTTGGGTAGAGCCATCGCGCCGGTGCAATTACTTATCAGTGTGTGGAAGCAGATTGGCGGCACTCGCAGCGCTTATGAGCGTCTGACGCAATTGCTCGAACAGAATCCGGAACGAACGGCTGGCATGGCGCTGCCTAAACCGCTCGGCGTGATTGCAGTGGAAAATGTCACCGCAGCCCCACCCGGCAGTAAAGTTCCCGTTATCAAGGGATTGAATTTTTCCCTCGCTGCCGGTGAAGTGCTCGGTATTATTGGCCCGAGCGGATCGGGGAAATCAACTCTGGCGCGCTTATTGGTCGGCGTGTGGCCGGCAGCGGCGGGGAAAGTCCGGTTGGATGGCGCCGATGTTTATCTCTGGAACAAAGACGAATTGGGTCCGCATATCGGTTATCTACCACAGGATATCGAACTCTTCGCTGGCACGGTTTCGGAAAATATCGCCCGCTTTGGCGAAATCGATGCGGAAAAAGTTATTCTGGCAGCCAGACGCGCCGGGGTTCATGACATGATCCTGAATATGCCGGAAGGTTACGACACCCATCTGGGTGACGGCGGCGCCGGTCTTTCCGGCGGACAAAAACAACGCATCGGTTTGGCGCGCGCCATGTACGATGATCCATCCCTGATTGTTCTCGATGAGCCCAATTCAAACCTGGACGATGTCGGAGAACAGGCGCTTCTGGCGGCCATCACCGATCTGCGCATACGCGGCAAAACCATCGTGTTGATCACACACCGCACCAGTATTCTCAGTGTAACCACTAAATTGCTGCTATTGCAGGACGGTGCAGCAAAAATATTCGGGCCTACCAATCAAGTGGTGGAGGCGCTCGCAAAGCAACAACAAGCGCATCAAGCGCAGCTGGCGCAAAAGAAAGCCGAGCAACAAGCTGCGCAAAACCCAGCACCCCCAACACCACCACCCGCCACTCATGCAGCCGACTCTCAAACCGGCTAATTTTACCGCGCCTTGCAATCTTACCTTGAGCACATATTGATTACCGGACAGGAAGAATAATGAAGCTTGCAGCTGAAGAGAAAAAGATCGTTATTGAAAATGTTCCTGCTGATTTATCTCATCAGGTTGATACCGATGAGACGCTCCATACCAAATTGGGCTGGTGGATCGTTCTGGCAGGCTTTGGCGGATTTATTCTATGGGCATCTTTCGCACCGCTGGATAAAGGCGTGCCGGTTCCCGGCACAGTCACGGTCGCCAGTCATCTGCAAGCGGTCCAGCATCAAATCGGCGGCATTATCGACAGCATTCTGGTGAAGGAAGGAGAGCATGTCGCGGTTGGCCAAGTTTTAGTCCGGATGAATGATGTTCAGCTCAAAGCACAAGCTGAAATCACCCGCAGTCAACTGTATACCGCGCGCGCAGTGGAAGCGCGTCTATTAGCGGAGCGCGATGGCAACAAGGAAATCACTTTTCCGCAGGACTTGCTCACATCCCAGCATGATCCGCGCATCGCCAATAACATCATCACTCAGAACCAATTATTCACATCGCGCCAGTTAGCCTTGCATCATGAAATCGCGGCACTGGAAGAAAATATTGCAGGCTCAAGAATGCAATTGCGCGGACTGGAAGCTTCGCGGAGCAGTAAAAATGCGCAATTGAAGTTCCTGGAAGAACAGCTTGTCAATCTGCGCGACTTGGCACAGGATGGTTTCGTACCGCGCAATCGCGTGTTGGAACTCGAACGCACGTATACCCAGTTGACCGGGGAAATTTCTGCGGAAACCGGCAATATCGGCCGCATCCAACGCCAAATAGCTGAACTGGAACAACGGCGCATCCACCGCCAGCAGGAATACCAGAAAGAAGTGCGGCAACAGCTGTCCGATATCAAACGGGAAATTGATTCTTTAAGCAGCCGCCTGAGCGGACAGGATTTTGAATTGTCCAATGTGGAAGTTAAAGCGCCTGTCGACGGTTTCGTGGTCGGTATGAACGTATTTACCGAAGGCGGTGTGATCAGTCCGGGATTTAAGTTAATGGATA
>MSXT01000095.1:0-808 GCA_002083595.1 Proteobacteria bacterium ST_bin16
GTGAATTTTGCAGGGGCGACTAATAAGGATGCGCTTCATACTCCTTGAGAATTTTTTTATTCTCCCGCAACCTTGCTTTGGTTTCTCTCCCTATATCCTCATAATACTTGACTAGAGCATCATGATCATTATTGGAAATTCCAACTGGCGCAGCGACGGAACTCATTTGTGCGCAAGCGGATAAGATGGAAATTGTTAAGAATAGTGAAAATAATTTCAGTGCTTTTTTGATGGATTTTTTCCAATCGTATATCAATAATGTCATTTTAACTCCTCCAAGGTTCAGTGTAGGTTGGGAAAACTTTTGTGTATGACTGCAATGCCATGGCACTCGACATCATAGAAACCCTCCGCGCTCGGGCGTTTGTTGAAAAAATCACGACACTTGTGATCATATTTCTCTCCTCCATTAAATTTATTAATCAGAAAAAAACTATAGTTTCTTGGTAAGGAAAATAGTGCGTTTTACCAATCAAAGCCACAGTTCCCGTTGTAGTTACCATTAACCACAATCCATTCAAGGTCATGAAATATAAGACCTTTTTCAATGGATGATAAATTTTATCATAATCAAAAATGAAAGCCAACAAAATATCTGACTTTTTTACTCGGGAATAGTTCAGGAGGGAAAAACAGCATAAAAAACACTAAAATAACGCAACAAGTAAATGTTCTACATTTAGATAGGTCAGTGGTAATCTTGTTTAATGCCAATCCGATTGATTGAACGTTTGGATGCCCAATAGAGAATCAAGCTCGAGGATATTCAAGCCTTGGTTAAGCTAAGGAAGCGCTGATTAATTCAACG
>MSXT01000095.1:897-16738 GCA_002083595.1 Proteobacteria bacterium ST_bin16
TCGTGCAGTCAATTAATCAGCGCTTCCCTAACAATCCATTCGAAACTTAAGTACGCAAAGGAGAAATGCACATGAACAATAATCCCGTAGGCTGGTTTGAAATTTACGTGCAGGATATGGAGCGCGCCAAGCGTTTTTATGAATCGGTGTTCCAAACCAAGTTGGAACGACTGGATAGTCCCGCAGGCATGCCGGTTGAGCTTTGGAGTTTTCCCATGCTGAAGGGTCAAATGGGCGCATCCGGCGCGCTGGTCAAAATGGCGGATGGGCCATCCGGCGGAAATGCTGTGCTGGTCTACTTCTCTTGCGCGGATTGTGCTGTTGAGGCTGCTCGCGCAGCCTCTGCGGGAGGGCATTTAATACGTGAAAAAATGTCCATCGGTCCCTATGGCTTTATCGCTTTGATCCGGGACACCGAAGGCAACATGATCGGCTTGCATTCAATGCAATAACTCCCGCTTCTTTCAACCGCAATAAAAAAACCCCGCCACACGCAGCGGGGCATCAAACCGGACAGAATTGAATTATTTGTTACGTACCCCGGCGCGCTTTTGCTCAAGCACCTTGGCAACGGCTTTGATATCGGCTTCGCTTATACCGGCCAACTCGGCTTGTTGACCGATGATCTGGATGAATTTTGTAATGGTTCTATCCGGAATATTGCGCCCCTTGTGAATTTTAGGCATCGAACCCCGGCATTTATGACCGGTATCGAGCACGGTGCCATCATGCCGTGAAGAACCGCCCAAGTCATGATCCAGCATCATGGCCAAGCACTGCGAGATATCCACGGGGGTTTCCGTCAAATTGCCAAAGAACGATGCGATTTCACGATCGGACAATAAAGCAGGCAATGCATAGTTATCCAAAAACGCCAAAATGCCATAATACCCGCCCAATCGAGACGCAACAGAATCACTGTGTATTACCAGACGCGGTTCTTCCGAGCTATCGCTGGTGTTTGTTTGTTGTGTACTGGTTTTGACCTGATCCGCCATGACCGAACCGATGCCATCGACGGCAACCAGTGCGCAGATTAACGCAATCGCGAGATATTTAAGCCATTCCGGTGTATGTTCCTTCGGTGATATTAGAATCATGATTTCCTCTCCTTTTGATTGATTTTAAGTTAGCGTATCCGGCGAACGCTGCCTGCTTCCGCTGGAAGTCCGTGAAGCCATCCAAACCATTTCAGGCGGCTTCATTACCCAATACGCAGCCACTCGAAACTTGGATGCAGAAAATCACAATTTTTTTAGAAATACTTGATATTCCTTGCATGAACAAACACATGCACCGCTCTTAATCTGTAAACAGTATCCGGCTGCATCCAAACCGGGATTTCCTTCGTATTCATTCATAGAAGCGACTGCTTCCATCTCGGTTGAAAATTTTAATGAACAGAGGAAGGAAAATCTCATGTCACAGCACACCATCAGAGCCGTTGCGCAAGTCGTCGCATGCACGGATAAAATTCCCGAAGTACACGCAATTTTGCAAGGAATCGTCGTACCCACCCGCCAGGAATCAGGATGTTTGAGTTATCAGTTATTGCAGCATCGCAACAACCCGGCGGTGTTTCTGTTTATCGAGGAATGGACGGATGAACAGGCCATCGACGCGCACTTCGACACACCGCATATTAGGGAAGCCCTGGTAAAAGTCACACCCTTGCTGGCGCAAGCGCCCGACATTCAACGCTTTACATTGCTCGCATAACGCGTTTGCACGAACGAGATTAAGGAGAAAACAACCATGAATACCCGTACGCAAGAAGTCATGCACGAGTTTTATCACGGCCTTTTGATCAATGACGGACGCCGCTTCAGAAACTGGGGCTCGAGCCGCAGCACACAACCGGCTGTCTACGTGGAACCGGTCAGCTATGCCGACGTGCAGGCTGTGGTACGCGATACCGGGCAATTTCCCACACCCGTGCGCCCGGTCGGTTCCATGCTGTCAGTCACGGAAACCATCCTCAACGATGGCGGCACGTTGTTGTGCACGCGCAAACTGGACGCCATTATCGGCTTGGAAACAGACGAGCAAGGCCGCCAACTGGTTCGCGTTCAAGCCGGATGCCGCTTGAAAAAACTGAATCTGTGGTTGCAGCAGCAGGGCTGGGAAATCCCGTTCCAGGCGGAAATCGGCGAAGCGACCGTTGGCTCGGTGGCGGTTGGCGACACCAAGGAATCTTCGCTCGACGGCCCAGGTTATTTTTCCAGTCATGTCACCGCCGTTCTCTACATCGACGAAAACGGCAGTCTGCGCATTCTGTCGGACCGGCAGGACGGCGATGCATTCTATGAATTCAAATGCAGCTTCGGCTTATCCGGCATCGTAGTGGAATGCGTCATCGAAGTGCGCCGCGCCAGCTTGTGCCGCGCAAACGTGACGTTGCAGGCGTTCGACAGCCCGCAGGCGTTGACCGACGGTGTATTGAAATTACGCGAAGAATGCGATGCCTTGCTGGCGGTCGTGGTGCTGCATCAACTGGCCTGCTTCGCCGAACAACGTTACCGGGCCGATGCCGGTAACGTCACGCCGGGTAGTTCACAACCTGCGTGCGAGCAGTACCGCATCGCAAAAAGATTGGCGATCCAACATGGATTCGACGGCGGCAGTCTGCCGCAACCGCAGGGCATCGTGTTTTCGCGTCATGATTTTGTCAATGAATACTGGCGTCCCGCTGAAACCGAACATCGCCTGGATTTCCAATATTACGAACACGACATCGGAATGCTCGAGCAAGTCATCGCCGAATCTTACCGTTTCACGAAAGCATTCGAACAGAAAACCGGCTTCACGCCCACCGGCTGGGCCACGTATTTCGTGCATCGCCCGGAGCGGAAGCTGAAACCTTACGGCATTTATTCCGGCGGGGCGGGCATTTCCTGCTCGTTCGACCCGATTTATTGCAACCCAAACGAGCCGCTGTGGCAGCAATTCGCGCGCGAATACAACCGGCTCGCCATCGATACTCTGGGCGGAAACCCTTCGCCGATCCAAACGCAATGGCTGCAACCGGGAGACGTGCGCATTCCCCGCAAACTCGCGCGCAGCCGGTTTACCACACCTTACTATCAGCAGTTTCTGGTGTGATGATTTTTTTACCGTTGGCGACAGAAACCGTGTGCCTAAGAGCGTCTGATGATATATTTCAGTACAGAAAAAAGACCAACGTAATGCGAAGGATTTGACCGGGAGTGACGACGAGCAGCACACACAATCGTGACAGCAATGCTGCAGATGCGCACATGCAGGCTTTAGTCACTGCGATTGCGGCGCATGACGAACAGGCGCTGGCTGATCTGTACGAGACCACGCTGAACCGCGTTTATGGCGTAGCGCTGCGCATCACGCGCAATGCGCAAGCGGCTGAGGAAGTAAGCGAGGACGTGTACTGGCAGGTGTGGCGCGAAGCACCGCGCTTCGATGCGCAACGCGGCAACGTCACCGCCTGGCTGCTGACGATCGCGCGCAGCCGGGCATTGGATTATCTGCGCAAGGCGGACGATGCCGAACTTTGCGAGGAACCGGAAGCTCTATTGCTCGACGAACCGTCACACGAAGGCGATCCGCAAGATTTGCTGGCGGCGACGCAAAATAACGCCAAATTGAATCAGGCATTGCAACAGCTCGAACCGGTACAGCGCCAATTGGTCGCAATGGCTTTCTTCCGCGGCTTGACGCACGAAGAGATCGCCGCTTTCAGCAATATGGCGCTGGGCACGGTCAAATCGCATATCCGCCGCGCGCTCAAGCAGTTGCACGATGTGCTCGAGGACGATTTACTCAAAGGCTTTGAACGATGAAGAAACGCTACTCATTAGACCCGGACAATCCGCAGCACGCCGAAAAAATCGAAGCGGCGCTGCTGGAAGGGTTGGAACCGTCACAGCCGAGCAATCAGCAGCGTGCAAAAATCCGCGCCCAGCTTTTCCAGCGCATCCACGCCAGCGCCGCCGCGGAAGCGCCGCGCGTCACGATCCGCAGCGATCAGGGTAAATGGCGCAAGATTCTCCCCGGCGTGCGCGCCAAAACTCTTGATCCCAATAACCGTGCTTTCCTGCTCGATATCGAACCCGGCGCCAGCTTGCCGATGCACCGCCACCATGAAGACGAAGAATGCATCGTGCTGCGCGGCTCCGCCAACCTCGGCGACCTCAAGGTGAATAGCGGCGATTATCACCTGGCGCGCGCAGGCAGCCGCCACGGCAAAATATCGTCGGAAAGCGGCGCGTTGCTGTACCTGCGCGGCATACCGGTGGGCCACACCGCCGAAGTCGCGCGCGATCTGCTGACCGCATACCTGCCCGGCGATGGCCGCGAGTTGGTCACCATCCGCGCCAACGAAGGCAACTGGTCGGAACTGGCGCCCGGTGTAGCGAGCAAGCCGCTGCACGACGACGGCCAGACCCGCTCGTCGCTGCTGCGCATCGCCGCCGGAACCCATTGGTCATCGCAGCAAGCATCGCTCACTCACGATGAAGAATGCCTGCTGCTCGAAGGCGACGCGTTCTTCGGCGACACGCTGCTATGCAGCGGCGACTGGCAGCTCGCGCCGGTAGGTTCGGAATCCTGCCCGATTTCCTCCGATCGCGGTGCGTTGGTATTCATGCGTGGCGCGCGCATCGCGGCGTAACCGTTCGAGACTCGCCCCATGCGCATCGGTATCGATCTCGGCGGCACCAAAATTGAAGGCGTGGTACTGGACACTGACGGTAAAGAGCTAGTGCGGAAACGCGTAGACACGCAGCAATCGGCAGGCTATTGGGCGATTTTGCACACCATCGCGCAACTCACCCGGCAACTGGAAGCGGAAACCGGCCAGCAATGTCCGGTGGGTATCGGCACGCCGGGCGCGATCTCGGCGGTCAGCGGCAAAATGAAAAATTCCAATACCGTGTGTCTGAATGGACAGCCGTTGTTCGATGATTTGCAAGGACTAATGAACCGGCCGCTGCGCATCGCCAACGACGCCAACTGTTTTGCGCTGAGCGAAGCACTGGACGGCGCGGGCAAAGATTACAACGTGGTATTCGGTGTCATCATGGGTACCGGCGTCGGCGGCGGCATCGTGTTCAACGGACAATTACATCAAGGCCGTCAACACATCGGCGGGGAATGGGGTCACAACATTCTGGAGCGGAACGGGCCGGATTGCTACTGCGGCCAGAAAGGCTGCGTTGAAACCTTCATCTCCGGCCCCAGCCTGGCCGCCGATTATCACCGCCACGGCGGCAATCGCGCCTTGCAAGCCAATGACATCGTCACGCTGGCGGCGCAAGGCGATGCCTTGGCGGAAGCCGCAATGCAACGTTTCCTCGACCGCTTTGGCCGCGCCCTGGCGATGGTCATCAACATCCTCGACCCCGATGCCATCGTCCTCGGCGGCGGATTATCGAATGTCGACCGGCTCTACAGCGAAGGCCGTGAGAACGTCGCACGCTATGTGTTTAACGACCAATTCATCACGCCCGTATTGAAGAACATTCACGGCGACAGCTCCGGCGTGCGTGGGGCCGCGCAGTTGTGGCGGTGTGATGAAATCTAGAATGTAGGGTGGATAAGTGCAACGTCATCCACCAAAATTATTGATAAAAACTGAAGGATACGGTGGATAGCGCTTCGCTTATCCACTCTACAAAATTAATTGACTATAAACCAGATTTCATCAACTTAACCAAGTTACAGAATAATGGAACAGATTTCCTACAAAACTTCATTGATCTCTTTTAGTTTCCTCTGAAAAATTTAGTTTCCTCTGAAAAAAATTGAAACACTCTTTAAAATCAAAATCATTTTCTATTCCATTTATTTGTAAAAAGCACTCCGAAGGTATCTTATTACTCTGCATTCTTTGATCATTTTTATCACTTGGAAAACATTTGTTCTCATTTACTAAAACAAGATTTCTTTTTGCTCTTGTTTCCGTAACAATCGCAGCGATATAGGCTTGCACTCGGGAATTAAAAACATCATTATGGCCATTAATAAAAGCTGAATCAGTATAAATGAAAGCCAAAGGTTCATTCTTTTTAACCGGGATATGAATTTCTTCTTGATCTCTTACACAATCACTTTTTCCTCCAACGCACGTTCGATATTCACCTTTCTCAAAATCGAATTGCCCAGTTCGAAATAAAGGAGAGTTCCCAACAGTAGTCGTATCCAGTTCACTCTCATACAACTCTATTATTTTATTTGGTTGAAATTCTCGCAAAATTTTCGCTTGACTCCAACGCAAATTCACACCAAGCAATTGACCAATTGGAAAAGCTAGCTTTGTTGCAATGTCAGCATTTGAACTGATGATATGCATCAATCGTGTTTGAGTATCGTCAAAACACTTCTGCGCCACAAGCTCTTTGAGCTGAAGTGCTTCATTGGCTTCAATTGCTGGATTGAGCAAAATCACACCATGCCCAAAAGGACGAGTTTTATAACATCCTTGATAAGTTTCTTTTGCTGAAATTACACGTTCAAGCATTACTTCATGTAAAGCAGAAAGAATTATAGCTCCTCCAAAACTATGCCCAGTTACAAGGTATAGATTCTTATCTGAATTAGAATCAAGCATATGCTCCAATCGAAGTAGTAATTCCGTGACACCTCCTTTTCCTACTTGCTCAGCAACTGCTTTGCGATCCCAGTATGTTATATTATTTAAAAACTCTACATCTAATGTCTGCCCACGCCATCCTATATACACTCCCACAACTTTTTTCTTTGATCCCCATTGTTTCTCAAGCTTGGCGGTTACACTCAAGAGTCCCCGAAAGTTTTCAACATTATTATTATTAATCTTAGCGTTGTTTTTCCATCCATGAGCAAATACAATAACTATAGCCCCTTCATCGCTTTTTCCTTTTTTATCAATATATTCCAAAACATCTTCTAGCCTCTGTCGATCAAAAACATTTCCGCGCTCCGTAAATTCTACGAACGCGAGATCGTATTGGTCATGTTTCTCAATGAAAGGAAGCTCGACAGGAGGTTTACACTCGTCGTTAATACAGGGGCTTCCAATTCCTCCTTTTCTAATTGGCTCATTTGACACGCATCCCGTTATTGTGAAAATTAAAAACAGACAAGTTCCTTTTATAAAAAACGACAATGCTAAATTACCAAAATATTGAAATCGCATCAGCATAAAACTCATATCTCCCCCTTTATTAGCAAATCCTGCAAACAAAACACCACCCCCGCCAGCGGCGGCAACGTGATCGCAATCGAGTCGGCAAATCCCATCCAGGGCATTTGCACGCTGGCGATACTGCCTAAATTACCGGCGTTGCTGCCGCCGTAATAGGCGGAGTCGCTGTTGAAAATTTCCCGGTACGTGCCGCTGGCGGGGACGCCGATGCGGTAGCCGTTGCGCGGAATCGGGGTGAAGTTGAGGATGATCAGCACGAATGTGCCGTCTTTGCCGCGCCGCAGGTAGCTGATGGTGGATTGATCGGCATCCTGGCAATCGATCCATTGAAAGCCTTCGGCGGCGAAGTCGAGTTGATGCAGGGCCGGGGTGTTTTGATAGCAGCGATTCAAATCGCGCAGCGCGGCTTGTACACCGGCATGCAAGGGGTATTGCAGCAACCCCCAGTCCAACTCGGCGCTTACACGCCATTCCTGCCGCTGCGCGAATTCGTTGCCCATGAAGTTGAGCTTCTTACCCGGACAGGTCATTTGGTACGTCAATAACAGGCGCACATTGGCAAATTTCTGCCAATCGTCGCCGGGCATTTTGTTGAGTAGCGAGCCTTTGCCGTGCACCACTTCATCGTGCGAGAACGGCAGGATAAAGTTTTCGCTGTATGCATAGAGCTGGCTGAACGTGAGTTGATCCTGGTGATAGCGCCGGTAAATGGGATCTTGGCGCATATACGACAGCGTGTCGTGCATCCAGCCCATGTTCCATTTCATCGAAAACCCCAGGCCGCCGACGTAGGTCGGGCGCGACACCGCGGGCCAGGCGGTGGATTCTTCGGCGAGTGTCAGCGCACCGGGAAATTCACCGTGCACCATGACGTTCAGATCGCGCAGGAAATCGATGGCTTCCAGGTTTTCCCGTCCGCCGTATTTGTTCGGCAGCCACTCGCCTTCCTTGCGCGAGTAATCGAGATACAGCATCGAAGCGACCGCATCGACGCGCAATCCGTCCAAATGAAATTCGGACAGCCAGTAATGCGCGCTGGAGAGCAGAAACGATTTCACTTCGTTGCGCCCGTAATTGAAAATGTACGTGCCCCAATCCTGGTGAAATCCCAGGCGCGGATCTTCGTGCTCGTACAACGCCGTGCCGTCGAAACGCGCCAGCGCGAACGCATCCTGCGGAAAATGCGCGGGCACCCAGTCGAGAATCACGCCAATGCCCGCTTGATGGCAGGCGTCGACAAAAAAGCGGAAATCATCGGGTGAGCCATAGCGGCTGGTGACGGCAAAATAGCCGGTGGTCTGGTAACCCCACGATTCGTCCAACGGATGTTCCGAAACCGGCATCAGTTCGATATGCGTGTAGCCCATGTCCACCACATACGGCAGCAGGTGCTGCGCCAGCTCGCGGTAGTTATAAAAACGCCCATCGGGATGGCGCTTCCATGAACCGGCGTGCATTTCAAAAATGTTCAGCGGCGCGTGCAGCCAATCCCAGTTCTCGCGACGGGTCATCCATGCCGCATCTTGCCAGTCAAAACCGCTCTCCACGGGCGCCAATGCCGCCGTCTGGGGGCGCAGTTCAAAGCGCTGGGCATAAGGGTCTGTTTTGATCAGGACTTCACCGCTGGCGCGGTTGCGAATCTCGAATTTGTACAGTGAACCGGACGGCAATTCCGGAATGAACAGTTCCCAGACGCCACTGGCGTGATGCACACGCATGGGATGCATGCGCCCGTCCCAGCGGTTGAAATCGCCGACCACGCTGACGCGCTCCGCATTCGGCGCCCACACCGAGAAACGCATGCCATTCACCCCGGCATTGCTAACGGAATGTGCGCCGAGGGTACGATACGTCTGCCATAACTTACCTTCGTTGAACAAGTACAAATCGTGATCGGAAATTTGCGGCGCAAAAGCATACGGGTCGAATAACTCATAAACGATATGCCGCTCCCCTTTTTTCTCGATGCGCAAACGGTAAGGCATAGCAGGCGCTGTGTCTCCACGCCATTCGAAAATTCCATCCGGATGGATGCGTTGCATCGGCTCATAACCGGTTGCCGTCCTGATCCACACCTGTATGTCGTAGGGACGGAATACCCGTACCAGCGTTTGACCCTGCTCACGGTGCAGCCCGAGGTAGGCATAGGGATCGTGCAGACGCGCATCGAGCAGCGCATTTTGCATGACATTGGTTTTTCTGACTGTAATCACATTATTTGACCGGTTGGCTGATATCTTGGGAATTATAGCGTGTCTGCTCTTTGACTTAAGACAATTGAACTGAAAGCTTAATGTGAGAAAGTGCCATAATGCGATACTATATCGACATGCATTAGAAAGGGACATCGCGATGGACAATCATAATGAACCGCACTATGCCAGTGAATCCCCGGCACAGCACAATACCGGCAGTCACTTCCACAGCAACATTTCGCACGACACATTGGCACTGATTCTGGCCGGAGGACGCGGCAGCCGCTTGCACCAATTGACCGATTGGCGCGCCAAACCGGCGGTTCCCTTTGGTGGCAAATTCCGCATCATCGACTTCCCGCTTTCCAACTGCGTCAACTCGGGCTTCCGGCGCATCGGCGTGGTGACGCAATACAAGGCGCAGAGCTTGATCCGCCATATTCAGCACGGCTGGAGTTTTCTCGATGGCCGTTTCAAGGAATTCATCGAACTGTTGCCCGCACAGCAGCGTACAGCCGATGAAACTTGGTATCAAGGCACAGCCGACGCGGTTTTTCAGAATATCGACATTATGCAGCGCCACGCCGCCAAATACGTGATGATTCTGGGCGGCGATCACATTTACAAAATGGATTACAGCAAACTGCTGGCCGAGCATATCCAAAAAAACGCGGATATGACGGTGGCTTGCCTCGAAGTTCCATTGGAAGAAGCCACTGCTTTCGGTGTGATGGGCGTCAATGAAGCCTGGCAGGTCACCAGCTTTACCGAAAAACCGGCCCATCCGGCGCCGATACCGGGGCAATCGGAAAAAGCGCTGGCAAGCATGGGAATCTATGTGTTCAACGCCGCATTTCTCTACCAGCAATTAATCCGCGACCATCAAACACAGGATTCAGCACACGATTTCGGCAAGGACTTGATTCCTTATCTGGTGCCGCGCTACCGCGTTTTCGCGCACCGCTTCCAGAACAGTTGCGTCAATATGGCATCGGATACAGTACCGTACTGGCGCGATGTGGGAACGGTCGACGCGTACTGGGAGGCCAACGTCGACCTGGTCGGCGTCACGCCGGAGTTGAATTTGTACGATGCCGACTGGCCGATCTGGACGCATCAGGAGCAATTACCGCCCGCCAAGTTCGTTTTCGACGACGATAACCGGCGCGGCCAGGCCCTGGATTCTTCGGTATCGGGCGGTTGCATCATCAGTGGCGCGACGGTGCGCCGTTCCCTGCTGTTCTCCAATGTCAAAGTGAATAGTTTCAGCAGCGTGGAAGACTCGGTCATACTGCCCGATGTGGTGGTCGGCCGGCATGCGCGCCTGCGCCGTGTAGTCGTGGAAAAAAGATGCGCCATTCCCGAAGGATTGGTGGTGGGATACGATCCCGATGAGGATCGCAAGCGGTTTTATGTGTCCGAAAAAGGCATTACCTTAATCACACCCGAAATGCTGGGACAGGAAATCCACAAGGCATGCTGATTAAACGATCTTGAACGTTACCTATGTGACGCCTCTCCAATCACAATCATTAAGCAGGTACGTCATTATTAAATGAAACAATTAAATCTAGTTTTACTGTGGCACATGCATCAGCCGGACTACCGGGATTATGTCACCAACGAATTTGTGTTGCCGTGGGTGTATCTCCATGCCATCAAGGACTATACCGACATGGCGTATCATCTGGAAATGCACCCGCGCACCAAAGCGGTGATCAATTTTGTGCCAGTGCTGTTGGATCAGCTGGAGGATTTCTCCACGCAATTTTCCACAGGGGAAATCCGCAGTCCCTTGCTGCGTCTGTTAGCAACACCCGACCTGGAGCATATCTCCATCCAGGATCGTTTATACGTGTTCGACAGTTGCTTTCTCAGCAATCACACCACCATGCTGCAACCGTATCCGGCTTATAAACGTTTGCACGAGCTGTACCAGATGTTCAACAAACGCAGCGAAAGCGAGCTGACTTATTTCTCCGGGCAATATTTAGCCGATTTGCTGGTGTGGTATCACTTGGCGTGGATGGGCGAAAGCGTGCGCCGCAACAACGAGTTTGTGATGAAATTGATGGCGCAAAGCCAGGAATTCAGCTACGAAAACCGTTTGCAACTGTTCAACCTGATCGGTGAATTGATCCGGGAACTGATTCCGCGCTACCGCAAACTTGCCGAATCCGGCCAGATCGAGTTATCCACCACGCCGCACTATCATCCGCTCGCGCCGCTGCTGATCGATTTCACTTCCGCCCGCGACAGTCAACCCGACGTAATATTACCGGAGCACCAACTGTATCCGGGCGGCCGCAGCCGCGTTGCGTTTCATCTTGCTTCGGCCATCTCCAGCCACACCCAGCGTTTCAATGAACAACCCACCGGCATATGGCCAGCCGAAGGTGCTTTGTCGTCAGCGTTACTGAAAATCTTTGCCGAGCAAAATTGCCAATGGAGCGCCAGCGGCGAAGGCGTACTGGCCAATAGCCTGCGCGCTTCTTATCCGGATGCGCCGTTACCGGACCGCAACGAGTATTTGTACCGGCCCTACCAAGTCGATGGAGAATCCGGGCAAGTCGTCTGCTTTTTCCGCGACGACCAGTTATCCGACTTGATCGGCTTTGAATACGCCAAATGGTTCGGACGCGATGCGGCGGAAAATTTTATCCAATCGCTGGAGCGGATCTACCATGGCACCCCCGCTGGCGAGAATCCGGTGGTCAGCGTAATTCTGGATGGAGAAAACGCCTGGGAGTCGTATCCCTACAATGGCTTTTATTTTCTCGATGACCTCTATGGTTTGCTCGAGAATCACCCGTTTATCTGCACCACGACGTACCGGAACTATATCGCCGATACGGAAAAAACCAATAGTATTAGAATATTGCCAACGCTGGCAGCTGGCAGCTGGGTATATGGCACCTTCTCAACCTGGATCGGCGACAAGGAAAAGAATCATGCCTGGGATATGCTCTGCGCTGCCAAACAGAGTTTTGACCTGGTCATGCAAAGCGATCGTTTAAGCGAAGAAAAGAAAATCGACGCCAGCCGGCAATTGGCATCCTGCGAAAGCTCCGACTGGTTCTGGTGGTTTGGCGATTACAACCCGGCGCACTCGGTCGCCAGTTTCGATCATCTATTCCGGTTGAATTTGATGAATCTGTATCGCTTACTTAAACTGCCGGTACCGCCGGCATTACAGGAATCGATTAGCAAAGGCAATGAGCAAAACGAAGCAAGCAGCGCCATGCGGCGGTCTTCGTAGCACCTGATCAGCTCCAACTGCTTTGCGCAGTTGTCGAATCGGGTGTGCGGCCACGCTGGTTTTTAAAAACGACTACCAGGATCATTGAATGTCACAACGTGTATCGCTACTTTTCGGTGTGCATGCGCACCAGCCCGTCGGTAATTTCCCCGAAGTGCTCGAAGACGCGCATCTGCGCTGTTACAAACCGTTTCTGCAAGTACTGTACCGCTACCCGGATTTCCGTTTCTCCGTGCATTTCTCCGGCTGGCTACTCGATTACCTGTTGCAGCGTTTTCCCGATGATATGGTATTACTGCACGAAATGGTCGCGCGGCGGCAAGTGGAATTATTCGGCGCTGGCGATACCGAGCCGGTGCTGGCGGTCATTCCCAACCGCGACCGCACCGGGCAGATTGACGCCTTCTCCAATAAATTGGCGGCAAAATTCGGTCAACGCCCGCAAGGCGCATGGCTCACCGAACGCGTATGGGAATCCACCGTCGTTCCGTCGCTGGCGGATTGCGGCATCCGTTATGTCACCGTGGATGACTACCATTTTCTCTGCGCTGGCAAAACACCGGAGGAATTAAACGGTTACTTCACCACCGAGGAAGATTCCCATAAGCTCGACTTATTCCCGATTTCCGAATCGCTGCGCTACAAAATTCCGTTTTCCCCGGTCGAGGAAACCATCGCCCATCTGGAATCGCTCGCCGGTCAGCCTTCGCAAAACACCCGCGCGGCGGCGATTTATTTCGATGACATCGAAAAATTCGGCATCTGGCCAGAAACCTACCAGTGGGTATACGAGAAAGGCTGGCTCGAACGTTTTATTCAGGGTGTGCTCGCTTCGAACAAAATCAGCACGCAGCATTACAGCGAATATCACGCCAGCGAAAAAACCCGTGGCATCGTCTACCTGCCCACGGTTTCGTACATTGAAATGAACGAATGGACCTTGCCCGCGCAATCCGCCAATACTTACGCGGATCTGGTGCAGCAAGCCAAAAATAGCGGCTGGTACGAACACAAAAAATCGTTTTTACGCGGTGGTATCTGGAAAAACTTTTTCTCGCGCTACCCGGAATCCAACTGGATGCATAAGCGCATGCTGAGTCTATCCGCGCGATTGAATGCGCTGCCGGAAAAGCATCGCACCTCACTGATGCAGCAAAAGCTCTATGAATCGCAGGCCAACGATGCCTACTGGCACGGCCTGTTCGGCGGCCTGTACCTGCCGCATCTGCGCCGCGCCGTCTACAATGCGCTGGTTGAACTGGAAGCATTGCTCGATGCCTGCGCGCCGCGCGCAGCCTATTTCACCGAAGACACCGATCTGGACGGCGTGGAAGAAGCTTACGTGCACAATGGCATTCTGCAAGCCGTGCTAAAACTGGATCAGTTTGCCAGCATTTGCGAGCTGGATGCCTACCCGCTCCGGCATAACTTTGGCGATACTCTGCGCTGCCAGGTCGAACATTATTATCAGAAAATTCAACCGGGTGCGGGTGCTCCATCCAGCCTAACCACCAGCGGCATCGCCTCCGCGCATGACCGAATCAGCTATAAACATGAAATCAGCGCCGAAGACATTGTGCCGGACGATCATCCGCGCAATCTGTTCATCGACCGCCTGGACGGCATGTTCATCACCTACCGGTCTCTGGCCTCAGCGCTTGAAAACAACCATTTCCAATCGGAAAACACCGCGTATCCAGTACATAAACTGATTATGCTGGACAGCAACCGGCTGCAAGTCACTTATCATTTCACCGCCAAGCTGGCGCACAGCTTCAGCACCGAAATCAATTTGGCCATGCCAAGCTGCGACGGTGTGGGCGGACGCTATATTTATCAGGGTAAAATTCCCGGCGGCTTTGGCCAGTGGCTCGAATTGACCGGCCTATCCGAACTCACCCTGGACGATGACACCTTGGGCGGCAGTGTCACACTGACGACATCTCACCCGGTTACATTACGTGCACACCCGCATTTCTCGGTGTCGCAATCCGAAAGCGGCTTTGAAAAAATTATGCAGGCAACGACGCTTCTACTGGAATGGCCGGTCACAGCACCGGAGTTGATCGTCACCTTGCAGATCAATACCAGGAAATAGCAGAGAACCGGCTAATCGTCAGCATGATCCATAATCTCAGCAGTTAACACAAATATGATGCCATCCCTTACGCAATCACCGGCCTGGCTTGCTTTACAGGCACATCAACCCGTCATGGCGCAACAGCATTTGCGCAGTTTATTCCAGCAAGATCCTCGGCGTTTTGAAAAATCCTCGCTGCTGTTCAACGATATTTTGCTCGATTATTCAAAGCAACCGGTCAATCAGGAAACGGTCAATCTGCTGCTGGCGCTGGCGCGGCAGCAAAAACTGAGCGATTGGATCGAGCGCATGTTTGCCGGGGAAAAAATCAATTCCACCGAGCAGCGCGCCGCATTGCATATCGCGTTGCGCGGCGAGCAGCCGATCCATGTGGATGGCATCGACGTGCTGCCGGAAGTCAAACGCGTGTTGAAACAAATGGAGCGTTTCACCATCGCGGTACACAGCGGCGCGCGTAGAGGCTACAGCGGCAAAATGTTCACCGATATCGTCAACATTGGCATCGGCGGCTCGGATCTCGGTCCGGTGATGGTGACCGAAGCGCTCAAACCTTACCAGCTCAGCAGCATCACGCCGCATTTCATTTCCAACATCGACGGCGCGCAATTATCCACCACGTTGGGCCATCTCAATCCTGAAACAACTTTGTTCATCATCGCTTCGAAAACCTTTACCACGCAGGAAACGCTCACCAATGCGCACGCCGCGCGCACCTGGTTTCTGGCGCATGGCGGCGGCGAGCAAGATATCGCACAGCACTTTGTCGCGGTATCGACCAATCGCGCCGCCGTGGAGAAATTCGGCATCGATCCGGACAACATGTTTGCATTCTGGGATTGGGTCGGCGGGCGTTATTCGTTGTGGTCGGCGATCGGCTTACCGATTGCACTCACCGTCGGCATGGGCAACTTTTATACCCTGCTCGCCGGTGCACGCGCCATGGATCAACACTTCGCCACGGCGCCGCTGGAAAAAAACCTGCCCGTAATGCTCGGCATGATCGGTATCTGGCAAATCAATTTTTTCGCCACCTCATCCCATGCGGTATTGCCGTACGATCAATCGTTGCATCGCTTTCCCGCTTATTTGCAGCAACTGGAAATGGAAAGCAATGGAAAGCGCATCAC
>MSXT01000019.1:0-51351 GCA_002083595.1 Proteobacteria bacterium ST_bin16
CTATCTGGTTGCAGGCCGAGCTTAGCGGCGATGTCGACGATGGGGCGCATGTTGGAAATCCGGGATCAAGGGATTGAAAAAGAGGTCGGCGGTATAAGTGGAGATTTTAGGTGATGGGAATCAAACTGAAAGTAGTTCTATGTTCTTCATGCTGATGCGTGCTCGGCTAGCGATTTACAGTTGTTCGTAATGCCCGCCAATGGCAAAAATATAAACGTACTTGTCGTCAAATTTGTAGATCACGCGATCTTTTTGGCTAAGCCTGCGCGACCAAAAGCCTGTTAAGTTATGACGCAACATTTCCGGTTTGCCGATACCCGCCGCCGGATCATCGCGCAACATTTCTTTCAGGATGTTGCAAAGCGATTTATGCAGGCGCGGGTCACGGTTTTTTAGTGTTTCGTAAACTTCCCACGTATTACCTTCAAACACCAAGGACCTTTTGGGTTTCTTCATCCGATGGCGTGTATCCCGATTTTGCAGCGTGGGTTTGTGTCGAAGCCAGAATTTGTTGCATGAGATGGGAATTTTGAAGCACAAACAGTGTTTCTTGATCACGCGCCCAATCTTCGGCGCTGATGACCACAAAATCCTCTCCGCTCCGTCGTGTGATTTTAACCGGCTGATGCTCGCTGATCACTTTCTCAACAATGTTCTTCAAGTTATCGCGAAATTTATTGACGCTGATATTATCCATTTTGATTTCCGTACAGTATGACTGTGCATTCAATTAACAATGGCGACAGTAACATAGTCATTGCATTGGGGACAATGCTATCCTGAATTAAGAAGTAATTACCATCTGAGCTTCGATCATATCTGCATCGTCTTCCACATCTACACCCTCTTCTAGTGTCTCTCCTGTGTAGGCAGTCTTGCCGGTTGCTTGTTCAATCAGTCTAAGCAGCTGTTTCTGCCGGTCTACCATGAAAGTATCGAAGTTGTTACTCCGCAGGATGTCAGGATCGATGAGGTGCGAGCGTAGATAGGCATCCAGATGTTTTTGATCGATTGCCGGAGTCTGCTTGTCGCCTTTCTCCAGCTTGGCTAAGTATTCGGATGGAGCAATGCCACCAATGATTCGGTTGGTGCGGAAAGACAGTGGCGTTTTGTTGATGATGGAATCGTACTCCGCCGGTTTGATACTTTGTTTTCTGCACCAATCCTGCGGGAAAATGTGGTGGATGTCCACACTCTCACCGAAAAATACGGTGTGGTCGAATTTTTGTCCAGAACGGAAATCTTGCGCTCCTTTTTTCATTAACAGCGCGTTTACACCCTTGTAGGCGGCTGAGAGGCGCATACGCATAGTTTTCAGGCGGTCGGCGCGAAACATGGTTTCGCTTACCGTGGAAGGTTCAGGTCCACCTTGCAGCCAGGGCGGCACTTCAACGAAATCCCGGGCAATGCGCGATTCTACCGCCGAGCCGTATAACTCACCGAACACGCCATTCCAGTACCAACGCACAAGCTTGGCACGAGTGGTATCGTGCTCCCACGCATCACCGATGTCGGCGATAATGGCCGCAAGCGGCACGATCTGCGATTGATAGGGCAGATCAAAGATCCGATAGATATGTAGAATATGCAGAAACTTAGCTGCTTGCACAAAGCCTTGCTCCACCTGTTTCTCATATTGCTTGTAAGCTGCCAGTGGCAGATTCAGCAACGCTTGGCGATTCCCGATTACGGCTGGCAGCTCCTTGCCTGTTTTGCCCGCACGCTCCGCTTCGCGGCGACGATCCCGTGTGTAGAACAGCGAAATTGCTTGTAGAAAGTCGGTATTGCTAATGTTAGCGATGATCCCAGTTTCCGAGTCAGCCGGGCGCAACGTATCAACAAAGCGCCGGTGGCGCCCCTTGTGCGTATCGTCTCCATACCAGTCTTTACGCAGTTCGTGGCCGTCCGCCGCATACATAGCTGTCACCAGCTCGAAGGCATCCAGCGGCTTGCCGCCAGTATTGACCTTCTCGAACACAACGCATACTGCTTCTTTAGATGTACTGCGGTCTAGCGAGATAACGGGCACACGGTAATACTTGAAATTCTCCAGGACCTGACGCTTGAAGGCACGGAAGGTTTCGCGTACCACCTCATGCTCGTCACCGCGCCAATGTTTATCGAATCCATCCTGCCAGCGGTCCCAGTCGAACACCTGAGTTGCGGGGTACATTAGTGCCGCATATTCGCTCTCGGGTGTGGACAGATCTAGTACCACCTCGCGACCAAAATCGGTACGGATGATTCGGTCCTCGGGCACGCCGACGATGGCTTCCTCGCGGTCGACAGTAGGGTCCAACGCTTTGCGGATGTCGATGTAAAACCAACGCTTTACCTTCTTATTTTTAGGCGTAATCGTCTCGACTACCTTACCGCGTAGTGTCACCTGATACATTGAGGTCATGCGTTGTTGGCCATCCAGCAAAAGTGAATAGGGCGAATTGTTCTTTGCTTCGGCGGGGGCACCTTCCACGGGACGCGGCTTGAAATTCACCTCGCCGCCCGTGTCTAGTGTCATTAACGCACCTACTGGAAAGGCGCGCGAGATTGATGCAATCAGGCTCTTGATACGCTCTTCATCCCACACCCAGCTACGTTGAAAATCCGGCAGCTGTATAATGCCGCGATGGCAATCTTCCAAGAGTTTGTAGAGATCGTAAGGGTTAGTCTGAAAGGTCGAACCGGTCATAAAAGAAGAAGTCTCTGTAGTAGGTGAGCTGGGATTTGAAAGTTTTGATACTTAATTAAAATTAGGTATCTAGAGTAACTTAATAATTGAGTTACAAACGAAATCCAACCGGTGAGGCGGAAGCCCGTCAGGGTGTTCTGCCGTTTGCAACATTACGCTATATTTTATGTTTTTGGCGGAACGCTTTAACAGGCTTCCGCCCTACGAGCTACTAAGCATGCGCAGAAATAACTCGTTCAACAACATTATCTGGTAACGATATGCAAGTAAAAGCAGCGGCCGGGTATAAATAATCTTCTCCCGATTCATCGATGACACGAATTTGCGCGTGCTTTTCCGCATCGGCGTCGGGTAATACTTCGTATAGTTTGCGGACTTCAAGCGATACTTCATATCCGCGATTGTCGGTGCAAATTGCAAATTGATGTTTACTCATGATGTTATATCCCTATAACGTTTGATTTTGAATTCACGCTTGCCGATACCGGCAGCTTCATACCAATGAATCTCGGCTTCCCGGATTGATCCGTCATGCAAACGCACCATCGCGTTACCTTTGCGTTTGCGCCAATTGCCCGGGCCATGAATTTTTCGAAGCCGGTTTATCTCCCGGATACCGGAACCGCGAGCAATTGTTTCGGAGTGTTTGATTTCGCCAATAATTTCAAAGTCCATGCGAAATTCTAGCATATCGAACTAGAGCTACTCAGTTGTTTAAAGACATGAATGTAGTTCAAATGCACGTTAGCCAAGTTGTTTTCGATGATACTGCAAATGCTCACCCACAAACGTGCTGATAAAGTAATAGCTATGATCGTAGCCTTGATGATAGCGCAGTGTCAGTTGCTGACCGGCGTCGTCGCAGGCTTGTTCCAGTGCTTCGGGGAAGAGTTGTGTGGTTAGGAATTGGTCGTTGAATCCTTGGTCGACGAGCAGATTGGGGACGCGGCGCCCGGCTTGGAGTAGTAGGGTGGTGGCATCGTATTGTTGCCAGTCTTGCTGGTTTTCGCCGAGGTAGTGGCTGAAGGCTTTTTGTCCCCACGGGCAGCGCATCGGCGCGCAGATCGGTGCGAATGCTGAGACCGAGCGGAACAGATCGGGGTAGCGTAGCGCCAGGGTCAACGCGCCGTGCCCGCCCATCGAATGACCGAAAATGCCGATGCGATTCGGATCTGCGGGGAATTGTTCGACGATGATGTTGCGTAGTTCCTGCGTGATGTAGCTTTCCATGCGGTAATGCTTCGACCACGGCGCTTGCGTTGCGTCGAGGTAAAACCCGGCGCCGGCGCCGAAATCCCAGGCGTCGGTTTCGCTGGGAATGCCGGTTTGGCGCGGGCTGGTGTCCATCGTGACCAGCATCAAGCCAAGCTCGGCGGCGTAACGTTGCGCCCCGGCTTTGATCATGAAGGTTTCTTCGGTGCAGGTCAGTCCGGCGAGGAAAAACAGCACCGGTACGGCGCGGTCTTTCGCTTGCGGTGGTTGATACACGGAGAAGCGCATCGGCAGGCCGATTACTGTTGATTGGTGCTGATAATAGCCTTGGATGCCGCCAAAACAGTGATGCAGGCTGCGGGTTTCGAGTGCCGTCACGATCAGTAAATTACCACGGAGCGGATCGATTCACCGGCTTTCATCAGGCGGAAGCCTTCGTTGATGTTGTCGAGCGTCAGCGTGTGCGTGATCAGCGAGTCGATGTCGATTTTGCCTTCCATGTACCAGTCGACGATTTTCGGCACGTCGGTGCGGCCGCGCGCGCCGCCAAATGCGGAGCCTTCCCATTTGCGCCCGGTGACGAGCTGGAACGGCCGGGTGCTGATTTCCGCACCGGCTTCGGCCACGCCGATGATGATGCTGCGTCCCCAGCCTTTGTGCGTGCATTCCAATGCCTGGCGCATGACCTTGGTGCTGCCGATGCATTCGAAACTGTAGTCCGCGCCGCCGTCGGTCAACTGCACTACCGCATCGACGATGTTCGGCACGTCGTTCGGGTTGATGAAATGCGTCATGCCGAATTTACGCGCCATCGCTTCGCGTTCTGGGTTGATGTCGATACCGATGATTTTGTCGGCACCGACCATGCGCGCGCCTTGAATCACGTTCAAGCCGATGCCGCCCAAACCGAACACGGCGACATTCGCGCCAGCTTCGACTTTGGCGGTGTAGATCACCGCGCCGATGCCGGTGGTGACACCACAACCGATGTAACATACTTTATCGAATGGTGCATCTTCGCGGATTTTCGCCAGTGCGATCTCGGGAACGACGGTGTAATTGGAGAAGGTCGATGTGCCCATGTAATGGAACAGCGGCTTGCCATCGATGGAGAAACGCGAGGTGCTATCCGGCATCAGGCCTTTGCCTTGGGTGCTGCGGATAGCCTGGCATAAATTGGTTTTTTTCGACAGACAGAACTTGCATTCGCGGCATTCCGGCGTGTACAGCGGGATGACGTGATCGCCCTTGCGCAATGATTTGACGTTAGGGCCGACATCGACCACCACGCCCGCGCCTTCGTGACCGAGTATGGCCGGAAACAAACCTTCCGGATCGGCGCCCGACAGTGTGTAGTAATCGGTATGGCAAATGCCGGTGGCTTTGATTTCGACCAGCACTTCGCCGGATTTGGGGCCGGTCAGGTCGATTTCTTCAATCGTCAACGGTTGACCGGCTTTCCAGGCGACAGCGGCTTTTGTTTTCATGGGAATTGTCCTTGTTGTGTATTGATAGTGCGCAGATGCATCAGCAGACCTTGGCTGGCTTCCTCGACCATATCCAGCACCAGCTCGAATCCTTGTTGTCCGCCGAAATAGGGATCGGGCACTTCGGTGTCCGCCTCGGCGCTGGGCGCATATTGCATGAAAAGCTGTATTTTGTTGACATGCTGCCGCGGGCTGCGTTGTAGCAGTAACGTGAGATTTTCCTTGTCCATCGCCAGAATATAGTCGAATTCCTCGAAGTCGCTGGACTCTACCGCCCGGGCGCGCAGTTCGTGCATTTTGTATCCACGCTGTAATGCCGTGCTTTGCGCGCGATGATCCGGCGGGTCGCCGATGTGGTAGGCGTGCGTTCCGGCGGAATCCACGTGAATCAGATGATCAACCCCGGCGGCTTTGACATGGTGCCGGAATACCGCATCCGCCGTTGGCGAGCGGCAAATATTGCCCATACAGACAAATAATACTTTTATTTTTTTATCCTTGTTCATAACCCATCAATTCAAATCAGATTGCAAAAGCAGCAAGTCCAAACGGAATCGTTTGAAAAATGCAGCGCAGAGATTAACACGACACCGCGCAAAACGAAATTCGGCTGCGTTGCGCGACGCGCAAATACATTCAAGCCTGCTGTAGTTGATTTTACCGGGTGAAGCGGGGTTGTGAAACTGGGTGGAGTGAAATGCTCCGGCGAGATGGTGCGGAAGCGTTATTTCAGACGATGAAATTAACTTCCCGATTGCTGTTGATGGGTTTTTGAAGTTTTTACGCTGATGGTACTGAACAGTTTGTTTTTGCTGAACAACTGGTAGAAAGTGGGTTCGTTGGCTTTCTCCAGCAATCTGGAGATCTCTTGATGCGTCAGGTTGCGGTTGATTTGCAGCAGTAAGGCGGTAAGGCCGGAGACGTGTGCTGTTGCGAGGGAGTTACCGGAAACAAAATCGTACGTGCCCTTGGGTAACGTCGTCAGTATTTCCTGCCCTGGCGCGGAGATGGCGAGGGCATCACCGTCATCGGATGATGGCATGATGGTGGTATGCGTGCTGCGAACCGCGATAACGCCCGGTTGCTGCGCTGGGAACCCAGACTTGCTATCGTTTCTATCCGCTTGCGAAGCGATGATGATCAAGCCTTTTTGCACGGCTTTATCGATTAATCTGGCCAGCAGCGGATCATGTGGTCCGGTTAAGCTGAGATTGAGCACATCGACTTTCATTTGTATGGCGGTATTGAGCGCAAGCGCCAAGGTGAAGCTATTGCAAGCCGCCTCGAAGCTACCGGTTTTGATTTCCCAGCAGGCTTTCAATCCGATTACGTGGCTATCCGGCGCGATACCGACGATGCCTTGTCCATTGTTTGCTTTGGCCGCAATGACGCCGGCTATGGCGGTGCCATGCAGATCGTTGAGCGATTCCGGAGATTTTGGGGTAACAAAATCTTTAGTTTGCTGAATCTGACCTTGCAAGTCGGGATGTGTCGCGTCGATTCCGGTATCGATAATGGCGATGGTTACATTTTTGCCGGTTGCGTGATTGTGTATTTCGGCCAGATTCATCGACTGGATATTGAATTGCAGGCGGTAATAAGGATCGCTGTAGCTATCCGCCATGACCTTAAAAGTGCTCATCGTTTGAACATTATCGACACGATCGTCCTCGCTTAAGGCCTTGATGATTGCGTCCACGGATTGGTCTTCGTCAATCAGATAGACGACACAATGCTCACCGATTTCCCGGATTGGCCATTGCGAAAGGATGGTCAGTTTGTAATCCGCTTCGATACTGGAGGCGACTCTTTTTCCCCAGGTTGAACTGCTGTATTCGCCTCGGCGGCGATAGGATTGGTTTGCCACGCCAACCGGGATGCGATTGATGTGCTTGTCGGTGTAAGTGACTAAAATAATCCGGTCGGCTTGCGTGCTATCGAAAAGCTGAGGATCGACAAAAAATTCCTGTTCGGCACTGGCGGGTAAAACGGCCAACATCGCCATGAGCAACGAAAAGAAAAAGGCGTGGATGCGCACGTGATGAGTGTGCATTAGCGTATGTCCTGACCGGCTGGTTGCAATCCTTGAACCCGTTCGGCAAAAATGATCTGGGTATTGTTACGTAAATAGGCGATGGCCTCGTCGACTTCTTGCGGGTGTGTATGCCGGTCACCGATTTGGATTTCATAAATGCCATTTTCCGAAGGCCCTTGAACGATGCGGCCCGAGACGCTGTGCAAGATGGCTCCGATGTGCTTGGGATCCGGTTGATCGGCGAAGACGATGCGTACCCGATTGTGCGCCGGTGTATTTTCCGGTGCGCTGGCGAGTGTTCTGTATTCCGCTGTGAATGCAGATTGATCTGCCGGTAAATGCAACATAAATGGCATGGCCAGCAATAATAAACTCGCTGCCAAGGCGGTGTATTTTACAAAACCGGGAGATTGGCCGGAAGAAAGTTTGGATTCGTGGCTGAGCTGGCTATGTTGAATAAGAGGGTGAATTACGGATTGCCGCTCAATGCGCTTTCTCAGTTGCGCGAAAGCAGCTTGCGAAACCTGCCGTAGAAGATCCGTTTGTTGCATTTCCTCAAATAGTTGCTGTTGCTGTTGCAGCTCAATTCTACAGGCTATGCACGTCCTTACGTGATTTCTCACCCGGTCTTTCTCAACAGCGTCCAGGGAATGATTTACATACCAGGGGAGGAGATTCCATACTTTCTGATGCTCGTTTTTACCCGTGACATTGATCATTGTAGAGGACATCGTTTAACTCCTGCCTTTAAGCTCTGGAAGTAACTTCGCTAAAATTTTTCGTGCATGAAACATTCTGGTTTTTACTGTATTCTCAGGGCATTGCATGATTTCTGCAATCTCATTGTAATGTAGCCCTTGATAATAGGTCATCTCTACTACAGCGCGCTGTTCCGGGGATAAATTATCAAAGCCCGCTTCCAGCCAGTTACTGATCTCGAGCTGCGAAACCCACTGCGCCGAGGGATTGGGAAAGTAATCCAATTCATCGTTAAATTCAACGGACCGGTCTTCTCGAATCAGGTTTTGTTCGATACTTTTTAGCGCCTTGAAATACGCAATCCCTAGAATCCAGGTGGACGGACGGCATGTTTGATCGTAGGTCGATGCTTTTTCCCACACCACATACATCACGTCATTAATAATTTCTTCAATGTAGTCATGCCGCCGGGTAATATGGAAAATGAACTGATACAAGCGGTCAAAATAACGTTGGTACAGTTGCTCAAAAGCTTTTCCATTGCCACCCGCAGCTTCGGCGATCAAATTCCGTTCCTTAACTTGTTGTTCGTTCGAGTTAAAAGATTTTCTTGCTTTAGACCCGGGCAATTCACTCATGGTGTTTCATAATCGCTATGACTATTGATTAAGTCTCGGTAAATTTGCCCTGTTTATTCCGTGTGGTGGATTAAAAGTTCATTGCGGCAGAAATAAAAATCAGAACCCGACGGTAATAGAGAATAAAACCCGGTTATCAACCACATGCGGCCGGAATTGCCAACCTGCAATATGTTCTTTTTCAGCGCCTAGATCCAATCCGGAATAGTAGCGGACATCGACGCCGATGTTCGGAGAAAAATGCCAAGTCACGCCGGAAGTCCAATAAAGGTAATCATAGTGCAGCACTTTCTTCTGCTGGCTGTAGCCGAACGTGCCTGACATTTCGATGGAGCTGGTGATCGGGTAGCGTCCGGTGATTTCATAATTGAACGACATATGGTTTTGCTGGTAGCCGTTTTCGGAGAAACTAAAGTTGGCGGATAGCAAATCGCGGAAATGCGTATGCCAGTAAAATTCATTGTAATCAACTTCCTGACCGAAGATTTTGCCCGTGAAAATATAACGAGTCCACTCCGCATTAAAGCGCCAATCGTTCGATAGCTGATAGGCCCAACCGGCATAGGGCTTGAATTCCGCATCGGAACGCGCGGCGAATCCCTGATCGGCAAAATTGACTGTCGAAGCGAAAGTGCCAAGGTAGAGTCCCGACTTGAACCCGTAGTCTATGTTGAGCTGTGCGGCGGGTTTTCCATCGCTTTTGGAATAACCGCGCCAAATATAATCGGTCGTGCCGGTTACACTGGCGCTCAACTGAGCGTGAGCGCCGATCGGGTAACCCAGAATTAACAGCAATCCTAGCAGCCGATGGTTTTTTATTTTCATGGATTGTGGACGCAAATGATTAAACCATCGATTGTTTTAAAGTGATTCAGTTCCGGGTAATGAGAACGGGTGTTGAGTGGATAAATTAAAATTCAAAATGGATTTTCAGTAGGAAATTTTAACATCATGGCGTAGTAATCTTTGCGATCAATTAATTTATGTTAGGTTCAAATAATTGATTATTATAGAGTTAATCACATATTATTGTGTGTTCATAAGCACACCTCAACCCATGCAGCAAAAAATCTTTATCAACGTTGAACCTTTTGTTGCTCAGCCAGAATAAACGCACAGAAGAAAAATTATTTTAAGAAGGCCACCTCGTTAGGAGATTGAAAGATTGAAAATACTTTACAGAACACCGGTGCTTATAAGGTTTGATTTGATCGCTGCATCAAACGCCTATGAGCAGGGTATGGGAGGAACCGGTTAAATTTTATGAAGAATATCTGCTTTGAATGGTTTTAATCAGCAATACGGTACTTTCCTGAAGTGCGCATTATTTCAATTGAGCTCGATTTTGCTCTCAGGTTATTCAGCATAAAAAATTTTTTAAAAATTGATTCAGATAATTCCTACAGTTTGCCGTTAAATATAAAAACTGAGACGTGAGATTTCTGTATTTTCTACAGAAGAATCCGTAATCCCAGAATATTGAGCTGGGATTATTCAAATTTTTCAGCGATCAATGAATAATTTATATTGGAAAAGCGTAAGGAGTACTGATATGCCATTAAAAAATTCAATCAAAGGATTTAAAGCTTATTTAGGCGATAAAGAATCGTTACTGGATACGAACTACAAAAGAATTGCAGATATGATCGAACTGCATTGGGGATACAAGGAATTTTATCAGCTCATCCAGAAATTGCTGGTCGTTGAAAAAGACCAGAACAGACAAGGATTCCCATTGGAAGTGTTACAGGAAATCTATACCTTGCAGGAGTTGCATCAAAAAGAGTTTCCTGCGCTCAAGATTTTAATCGATGATGGCACTGCCGCGCGAGCCAGAAACAAGAGTTCGCTGCTGGTATAGGCATTTGCAAAAATGAGAATAACAAAGACGGGGCTGATGTAATACTCAATACATTGCGCTGCGTTTAACGCCAATAGGTTGCAAAAGTGCGGCGCCCCGTCTCAGGCTGTTACCGGTGAATATTCACCTCGGTGCCCTCAGTTCCTGCACTCACCCAGTCAAACAACTCCAGTAATTCGCTGTTGCGCATGCGGATACACCCGATTGATCCGGGTTTACCCATTTCCACGCTATCCGGCGTGCCGTGAATGTAAATATAGCGGCGCATGGTATCGACCGTACCGAAACGGTTAAAACCGGGCTCACAGCCGCATAGCCATAAAATACGCGTCAGAATCCAATCCCTTCTGGGGAATTGCGCGGCAAACTCCGGTGAATAGATTTCCCCGGTCGGGCGACGTTTGATAAAAACCGTATTGACCGGTTGACCGGCGCCGATTTTGGCGCGGATGATATGTTTCCCGAGCGGTGTGCAGAAACTTCCATTTTCCTGGCCGGCGCCGTTTTTGGCCGAGGAAATCCGGTATTGCCGCACGATTTGTCCGTGTTCATCCAGTAAATCCAGTTGCTGGGTTGCAATCGTGATATTAATTTTCATGGCTGTTCTGCTCGCTTGCTTTGCGCCTTTGCGCAAAAAACTGCTTCAATAATGTGCTGGCTTCGGTTGCCATCATACCGGCTTCTACCTGCAAATGATGATTCAGCCGGGTTTCCGCCGGAAGGTCGATGACGCTGCCGCACGCTCCGGTTTTCGGGTCAGTCGCCGCATATACCAGACGTTGAATGCGTGCGTGAAAAATTGCGCCGATGCACATCGTGCATGGCTCCAGCGTCACATACAACGTGCAGCCGAGCAAGCGGTAATTGCCCAGATGGCTACCGGCAGCGCGCATTGCCATGATTTCGGCATGCGCGGCGGGATCGGCGGTGGAGATCGGGCGGTTGTAGCCGTGCCCGATAATGCGGCTATTTTGCACCACCACCGCACCCACCGGCACTTCGCCACAATCCTGCGCTTTCTGCGCCAGTTCCAATGCAGCTTGCATGAAATAATGATCGGGATTTGTTTCCAATGGTGTTCCGTTTTCGTTGCAAAAAATCGATATTCGCCGCTTCATCGTCACGGCGGTTTTTGTGCTACATTGCTACCCCATTCCGGCCGGTAAAGCATTCTCTGGCCGTTTTAACATCAACACTTCATTTTTCTAACAATGTGACCACCTATGATCGCTCAAGCGCAATCGCAACTTCATACCATCCGTGATCTTTTACGTTTTGCCGTCAGCCAGTTTAACAAAGCCGGTCTGCATTTTGGCCACGGTTCCGCCACGGCTTACGACGAAGCGGCGTATCTTATTCTGAAAACCCTTGATTTGCCACTGGATCAACTGGAACCTTTCCTGGATGCGCGCGTGACGGATAGCGAGTGCAAGCAAGTGCTGGACATCATCGAGCGCCGCGTCAAAGACCGCATTCCCGCGGCGTATCTGACGCACGAAGCGTGGCTCGGCGATTTCAGTTTTTATGTCGACGAACGCGTCATCATCCCGCGCTCGTTCATCGCTGAATTGCTGCAAACGCAACTGGCGCCGTGGATTGCCGATCCCGATCACATCACAACTGCGCTCGATCTTTGCACCGGTTCCGGCTGTTTGGCTATTCTGATGGCGCACGCGTTTGAAAATGCAGACATCGACGCTGTCGACATTTCCGCGCAGGCGCTTGCCGTGGCGCATAAGAATGTGCAGGATTACGGCCTGCAAGACCGCATCGGCTTGATCCAGTCCGATCTGTTCTCAGCCCTGCACGGAAAGCGCTACGACCTGATCATCAGCAATCCGCCGTACGTCAACGCCGAATCGATGCAACAATTGCCGCAGGAGTACCGCCATGAACCGGAAAACGCATTGGCCAGCGGCGGCGATGGCCTGGATGCAACCCGGAAAATCCTGCAACAAGCCACGCAGCATTTGACCGATGACGGCATTCTGATCGTCGAAATCGGTCACAACCGCGACGCGCTGGAACAGGCGTTTCCGCAATTACCATTCACCTGGCTGGAAACCAGCGCGGGGGATGCGTTTGTTTTTTTGCTGCAAAAGGATCAATTGCAGAATTGCTAGCCCGTCGAAGGGGGCATGTTTCTCACCTAGATATACTTCAGTCCTATCGTTTGATTTTTCCGGCATTGCCTGCTGAGCAATCACTCCTGTTTGTTTCGTCAATGTTTCCGCATGATTCACGGTCAAGTGTCATTGCGCTGGCACTTCTGTGCCGTGTTTCAGACACCTGTCTTACATTTTCTTTATTGAAGCGATGGGTGGATTAGATCGATAAAGATCATTCTAATCGGTGTTTAACCGGAGAGTATTTTTGCCGTAATTGAAATGAACCGTACTGTCAGAGCGCGCCTATGGTCTATCAGAGTAAACCTACAAGCTATTGCGGTACATCTATTAAATCAAGGAGATTTGGAGAGAAAATATGTCAGCTTTACCATCCATTAAAGCACAAGCCTTATCTGAAGGCGATCAAGAGCATTTGACCAAGGTTTATAAGGCGATTGAGCAAAGCCAGGCCATTATCGAATTTGATCTCGATGGCAACATACAAACTGCCAATACTAATTTCCTGACATTATTTGGATATTCTCTGGAAGATCTGGTGGGTAAGCACCATAGTCAACTTTGCCCTTCCGGTGCGGCCGATAGCGAGGAATATAAGAACTTGTGGGCGGATTTGCGCGCGGGAAAATACACCTCTGGCGATTTTCGCCGCGTTGCGGCCAATGGATATGATATATACATTTGCGCTAGCTATATCCCGGTACTGGATGGTAACGGTAAGCCATGCAAGGTCGTTAAAGTAGCCAGTGATATTACGGCCAGAAAATCCAAATCGCTCGAAGATGATGGAAAAATAGAGGCTATCAACCATACGCACGCTATTATCGAATTCGATCTCGATGGTTATGTACTGACAGCCAACAAAAAATTTCTGGAAACATTGGATTACACGCTGCAAGAAGTTGTACGTAAGCATCATCGTATATTTTGTGAAGAGGCTTATGAGAAAAGCCCGGAATATCAAGTTTTCTGGGATGACTTACGCGCCGGTAAACATAAACATGGGGAATTCATGCGGTTAAACCGGCAAGGCCGGCCGGTATGGTTGCAGGCGACTTATACACCGATCCTGGATGTAGATGGAAAACCCTGCAAAATCATCAAATTTGCGAACGACATCACTGGCGCAAAATTGGCATCCCTGTCTAATGAAGGCAAAATCGCAGCCATATCACGCTCACAAGGTGTCATTGAATTCGACTTGGCTGGTAATGTGCTGGACGCAAATGAAAATTTCCTCAAATTGATGGGCTATACGCTGAAAGAAATCAACGGGCAACATCACCGTATTTTTGTCGACAAAGAGGAAGCGGCTAGTGGTGCTTACCGTGTTTTCTGGCAGAAACTGGGCGAAGGTGAATTTTATTCAGGTGAATATTTACGCGTAGGTAAGAATGGCAAGCGGGTATGGATTCAAGCCACGTATAACCCGATTCTTGATCTGAACGGACAACCGGTGCGGGTAGTAAAGTATTGCAGTGATATCACCGCATCTAAGCTGCTGGGAATGGAAATGTCAGCGCGAATGGACGCTGTATCGATCAGTAGTTGTATTTTAGAGTTATCCGCCGATGGTCATATCCTGAGTGCTAACGAGAAGATGCAGAATGCGCTTGGTTTCGGACTTGAAGACCTCGTCGGTAAATCAGAAAGCCATATTCAATTTGAAGAAGATACTCACAGTAGTGTTAGTACTGGTATTTGGCGTTCCATGCGTGAAGGACATGCAAAAAATATTGAGGTTAGGCGCAAGGGCGCTGGCGGAATAGAACGGTGGTTTTTGGCTAATTTCAGTCCGGTTATGGGGCTTGACGGGCACTTGGTGAAGGTGTTGATGCTTGCTGACGATGTAACTGATGCCAAACTGAGTCGATTGGATGCTGAAGGTAAAATGAGTGCAATTGATCGTTCGCAAGCGATAATTGAGTTTGATATGAGCGGTAAGGTTCTAACAGCCAATGAAAACTTTCTCAAGTTGACGGGCTTGAGTTTGGACGACATCACGGGGCGGCATCATCGCATGTTTGTCGATCCGGAAGAAGCCGCAAGCACGGAATACCATGCGTTTTGGGAGCGTTTGTCTCGAGGAGAATTTGAATCGGGCGAGTACAAGCGGATCGGTAAAAATAATCGCGAAATCTGGATTCAAGCAACCTATAACCCGATTCTTGATCCGCAAGGAAATCCAGCCAAAGTGGTGAAGTTTGCTTCCGATGTCACGGCCAGCAAACTGCATACCTCGGAATTTGAAGCGAAAGTATCGGCAATCGACCGTGGACAAGCGGTTATCGAATTCGATCTGAATGGCCATGTGCTCAACGCCAATCGCAACTTCTTGACGGCAATGGGTTATACATTGCGCGAGATACAGAATCAGCATCATAGTATTTTTTGTTCCGGTGAATATACTCAGAGCAAGGAATACCGCGATTTCTGGTTGCGGTTGAGCGAAGGTGAATTTATCAGCGGCCGTTTTCATCGTGTCGGTAAATTCGATCGCGATGTCTGGATACAGGCAACCTATAACCCGATCTTCGATCTCAATGGGAAAGTGATGAAAATCGTGAAATATGCGCACGATGTCACGAACGAAGTGAAATTGGAAAAACGTATCGCAGCAGGTGCTGCAGAAATGAATATTCAGGTTCGCAAACTGATTGAAAGTGTCGATGCGATTGCTGCCAATTCAGGTGTGGCAGCGGAATTGGCGCATGATTCTTCCACGGCGGCACAATCCGGTTTCGATGCATTGCAAAAATCGATCGCCGCGATTGCGTCGATTCAGACCAGCTCTGCACGGGTATCGGAGATCGTGGGTGTGATCGGCGATATCGCCAATCAAACCAATCTGCTGGCATTTAACGCGGCAATCGAAGCAGCGCGCGCCGGTGAGCATGGGGTCGGTTTTTCGGTGGTAGCCGATGAGGTGCGCAAACTGGCCGAGCGCAGTTCGGTGGCGGCGCGCGAGATCACCAAGCTGATCGATGAATCGACGCAGCATGTCGAGAAAGGAGCGGAAGTAAGCCGGGATGCGTCGCGCAGTTTTGAGGGTATTATGTCCGGCGTCGCTCGAACCAGTAAGAGCGTGGCGGAAATCGCCGAATCGGCGGAAAGCCAAAGCACGATGGCTAAAGAAGTCAGTCTGCTGATTGAACAAATCGCCAGCACGAAGGCATCATAAAATAAAAATGATGGACGCGACTACAACTCAAGCAGGCTATGGCGGGTTTCGCATTGCGGGCATGGATCTGGCGTTACCGATGGAAACCTTACGCGAAGTGATTCCCTGCGGCGTACTGGCGAAATTGCCATGCGCCGCGCTATACGTAATCGGCGGTATTGATTTACGCGGGGTCATGGTGCCGGTTATTGATCTGCGCATTGCACTGGATTTGACGGTTACGGATATTGCGTTTCCGAATGTCATTATCATGGCGTACGAGAACAAGCTCCTCGGTTTGCTCACGGAAACGGTAACCGGGGTATTCACCGGCAATGAGAAAAACACCAACCGGATAACTTTTGCCGCCGCCGATCTTCTGGTGTACTGCGGTTGTCTCCGGCGTGACGATGACGGTGTGCTGGTTAATATATTGTCTCCAGCGGCACTGATCATGCTTAAAGATGTTCCCGTGACGGAAGATCCCGAATCGAGGCGTTTGGAAAGCGCTCCCGGTGAGGAGGAAGATAAAGCTCAAAACGGCAGAATGCACCCTATGCTGCTGATGCGTTGCGGTTCAGTCGCACTCGCTATCGATGCAATGGCGGTTTATACGACGATGTCGGATTTCACCATTGAACATTCGGCATTGGCGATGGGCAATTGCCATGGTGTAATCAGTTACGATGGCGCTAAGGTTCCCGTACTTGACTTGCTGAATCTATGCGGACTCGGTGAGATAGATTTAACCGCGCATTTACAAGCCGTTTTGATTCACTTGCCGCAAGGGATGGTCGCGCTTCTTGTAAGCAAAGTCATTAATGTTATCCGTATACACAAAAGTGAAGTAATCAACATGCCTGCTTACACCGTGCCGCGGCCTTCCTTGTTCTGCGGTGTGCTGCCGGATACAACCCTTCAGCATGAGCTGGCTGCGGCATCGCAATATTTTGTATTGGACGACACAGCGCTTAAGTCCGATCCGCAAGTAGTCAATCTTGCCGGTGTTAACACGACCGGTCAATCCGCCGCAAACCGGCATGCCACGCAGAAAGCTACACCGGACAGCGGAAAACCGGGAAAACGTCCTAATATGATTACTTATCAGCTCGATGGTGAAACAGCCTCACCTTTTGAGCAAATAAAGGAAATTTTGCCATTTACAAGCGATATTCCTATCCTGGATCAAGGCGGCCCCATGCTGGGAATGGTGGTCGTGCGCGGATGCAGCATCCCGGTGGTTTGTCTGAGCCGTTTGGTAACCGGAAAATCTATCCAAAGAACCGCGGCAACCAGTGTGCTGGTGGTTGAAGTCGATAACGAAGCGATGGGGTTCGCGATTCCCGCGCTGGAATCAATCGAACCGGCACAGTGGGAACCGGAATTGCCTCAATTGGGCGGAGCTGAGCGGAGTAGCCTGATGCTTGCGATACATTCCAACAAACTGGCCCAGATCGGGGTAAATAATTCGATCCGCATGATACCGGTTTTAGATCTGGAAAAAATTGCCAGAGCTTTTCGCGCAAAGCGATTGACCGCCGCGTAAAGATCTAGCCAATCAAACTCAACAGCCGCCGCGTTTCCTTCTCATCCAGTTCCAGCCATTGCCCGCGTTTGATGCGTGGCGGCAGGTTGACCGGGCCGAAGCGGACGCGCATCAAGCGGCTGACGGTGAGTCCGATGGCCTCGAACATACGCCGTACTTCGCGGTTTTTGCCTTCTTTCAGGATGACGCGGTACCAGTGATTCGAGCCTTCGCCGCCTTGGTCGGCTAGGTAGGTGAATGCTGCTTCGCCATCGTCCAATGTCACGCCGGTAGTGAGTTGTTGCATTTGTTCTTCGGTCAATTCGCCGAGTATGCGCACAGCGTATTCGCGCTCCATCTCGAAACGTGGGTGCATGAGCCGGTTGGCCAATGTGCCATCGTTGGTGAAAATCAGCAGTCCGCTGGTGTTGAAATCCAGCCGCCCGATGGCGATCCATTTGGACGACCGCAGGTGCGGCAGCCTGTCGAAAACGGAAGGGCGGCCTTCCGGGTCGTCACGGCTGACGATTTCGCCTTCGGGTTTGTGATACAGCAGCACTTTAGGCAAATCCGTTTCGGCATGAACGCGAATCACGCGTCGGCCAATACGGATCACGTCACCCGGCCCGGCGCGGTCGCCGAGTGTGGCGGTCTTGCCGTTGACGCTGACTGCACCGGTCGCAATTAATTCCTCCATTTCCCGCCGTGAGCCCAATCCTTTTTGCGCCAGCAGCTTTTGCAGCTTAAAAGTCACTGCTGGCGGTTCGTCACGTGTTGTGACCGGCTTCTGGCTCGGCGCGCGTTCAGCAGGCGGTGTTTTTTTTTGCGGAGGCCTGATGGGTCTGTTGATTTTCATAATTGATGAGCTCGCAATGAGTACTACCGGAGCATTAGAGAAACGGCGAATTTTAAACTATTTTACCGGGAGACTGTGCTGTCATTGCTGGGAATGTTAAACAGCTAACAATTCGATACTTTTATTAATATGTTGTTTACAATTTTTTTGTAAATTTGGAACTACGATTGAGCGTAAAGTCATTTCCGTCTGCATTAATCGTGAAACGATATTCCCAAGACTAGCAGGATAGACTTTATTTATGTTGGGGGATTTTGGTTTTCTTTCTTTTCTGCGAGTCGCTCTGTAATTTTTACATAGGCCTTTTTGGCTTGTGACTTAATTTCTTGACTCTCTGTTGGATCTCGAAACAACTTTTCTAGTTTTTTGAGATCATTTTCATTCCCATATTCACCTAGGATTTTTGCATAAGTATGCTTGGCTTGGGATTTAATTTCTTCACTTTCTGTCGGGTCTTGAAACAGTTTTTCTAGATCTTCCTCATCATCTTTCTTCCCATATTCACTTAGCAGCTTTAAGTATTTAATCCTCTCAGGTAAATGCTTAATAAAAGATAATCTGCCTTGATGACGCAAAGTGATATTTGTTAGCCTCAAGATGTCATCAGCCGATTTTTTAGATAATGCTTCTGATTCAGCAGCAGCATGTAAAGTATCGGTAATGTCAACAAGAATTGTTTCTATAGCTTCCCCTATACTCAGAAATATCTCGCCTTTTGTTTTAGAAAGAGTGGTTACTTCATCTTTGAGTTTTTCTTTATAGTTGCTAATTTCTTGCAAATGTTTTGCTAATTTTTCAAGCTGACTATGAGCATATTTAAGCTGATTATAAGCATCTATCGCCTTAAGTGCGAAATAGGATGCAATCATAAATGAAATACCGGTTATCGTGACGCCCAGTAAATTCAGTATATCTGTTGCCGTCACTGAGCCATCGGCATTTAATCCTGGCAGTACTAAAGCAATGAAACTAAAAAGTACAGACAAGCATACAAAGAAATAGATCATGGCAATTCAGTGCGTAATAACCATCTAAATTCAGATTTAGTCACGTTCTTATAGTTCTCTTTTTAACAGTTTTACTTTAGCTAGTAATTCTCTTGGAAATGTTTTGCTTTTTTTTAGATATGTTATTTTTTTTTCTTCTACCCACTCCACGATATCGCGATCACGAACAACACTGAGAATAATGATGGGTATCTCTTTGTCAATTTCTTGCAATTGAGTGATTAAAGCTTTTCCCGTTCGTGTTCCGAGTTCTGTTTCTTCTGGAGAGAATGTCTTACCCGTCGGCATCATGAGGTCGATAATTGCACAAGAGAGATCTGCATGATTTTTTTTAAAATACTTCAGCGCAGAATCAGGCTCTACAAATGTTGCAATTTTGTTTTCATAACCTTCATCCCTTAATTCGTCATAATACGGCCTCGTAAAAGATTTAATTTCATCATCTACCCAAAAAATAGTCATTCTGTTCCTCCAGATTAGTTCGATTTAACTTTATTTTTTTCTCGCCACTTAGCTTCTTTGTTGTAGCCGATTCCACTTAATTTTGTCGACAAGCTAATACAAAAATTGGTCGGATTTTTAAGCGATGTAATATCTATTGTCGAATGGAAATCAGTAATGATTTTTTTGACAACACTAAGTCCGATCCCTAATCCCCGAACGTTTGTTTGAGTGGTTTCTATTTCCCGAAAACCAAAATCAAAAACACGCTCCTTGTTTTCTCTGGCTATACCGCGCCCTTGGTCGGTCACATTGATTTGAATCGATTGATTCGGGTCATTTGTCCAAGTTACGGCGGCCAAGGGAGCTGAACGGATATCGTTGTTCCTGTATTTTATTGCATTGGAAAATAAGTTCACGAAAACTTGAATGAATGCTTCCTTATCAACATAGATTCTGAAGTCATTACCATCAAAAACGATCTCTTTTTTTGGTTGAAAACCATGCTCTCTTAGTAGCGGTATCACGATTTCTCTTGCTGGCTCCAGAATGTCCTTTAAGAAACTGACTGGAATAATTTCCAGATATAATGCGGCGCGGGGCGCATCTTCCGAGCCTTTACCTGTGAATCGAACATTTTGAGTGATCGATTCCAATAGACCGGCTGTTTCAATAATGTGTTTTAAGTTTTCCTCGAGCTGCCAGTCTTGCAGTCGATTCTGCTCTTTTCTTTGCAGAATCCGGTCTGCATCGTTCTTAATGGATGTAATCGGTCCTGCGATTTCGTGCTCCATATGATTGACAAAAGCCTTGCGCATTTTTTCACTTTGTTCAACTTCAAGATGCAATGCCAGTAAAGAGCTAAATTTTTTAATCAATGAATAATCGTCAGGACCGAAATAATCCACAATGTCGTGATTAAAATGATTCAATCGATTGACCAAGCGGATGACGCCTAACACCTCCAACGGCCGGGCTGGATGAATAATAGGAACCGCCATGAATGATCTAAGCTCGTGTTGTGTTTTCTCTCTAAATAGAAATTTATTCCTTTCATTAGAGGTTTTGATATTATCGATAATCAGAGGCTCTCCGGTTTGGTAAACCTTGCCTGTTTTGCCTTCCCCTGCAGAGTAAGAAGGATTCTTGTGTTGTGATTTGTTATCCAGATTCGATTCAAATACACTCGCCAGGCTTTTTTTGAGTTCAAGCTTGTGCAGAGTAGGATCCCACATAAAAATCGAACAAGTATCGAATGCTATATATCGCCTTAATTCGATCATTAAAAAATACAAAATGCTAGCAGTATCTTTATTTCTTTCTCTGATTCCACTTTCTCTGTCTATTTTCTTCGAATCTCCAAAGCGTTCTATGACTTTATCTATTAATTCAGCTGAGTGATAACGCTTTATATTCTGCAATCCTATCCGAAAGATGGCTTTAATCGATTGAATATAACTGTCAAGCGCATCCCGCGATTTGTCGCCATAGGGTTTGACATATAAACTCAACACCCCTTGCCATTCATAGCCTGTTGTTTTTTTGTCGATCATCGGAACGATGATGAGATGATCTAGATTGAATTCTTTTACGCGCTTCGGTGCAGTATGAAGGAATCTCAGTTCATCTGACTTCGACAATGAGATCTCAAAATAAGGCTTATCAACGAGTTGCCCATAAATCGTACTAAAGATTCCAGTATTGGTTCCATGCACAAATTCTTTAATGTTTCCGGGATCTGGTGTATATCCGTGAC
This sequence comes from Proteobacteria bacterium ST_bin16, assembly GCA_002083595.1. GTDB lineage: Bacteria > Pseudomonadota > Gammaproteobacteria > Burkholderiales > Nitrosomonadaceae > Nitrosomonas. The sequence continues at coordinate 21,493 of MSXT01000019.1, forward strand.
ATCCCAATAAGGTGAAGTACTGGTTTCCGTTATTCGCTTTTCTTATGTCATCATGGTGTCTAAATGAATTAGCTCTCCACAAACTGGCGTTAATGATATCTAATGTTCCCCTAAGTCCTTGTACTAAAACCTCTAAAAATTCCGATTCATTAAGATTATCATTTTCTTTGTCGATCTTCTCAAACAACAGCTTTAATAAATTATTGCTTACTAGCATTTTATCCATCGTTGAATAACTCCACTGTCGGTTGTTTGAACTCGAGCAACCCCAGTTAATATTTTAGTGAGCCAACATATGACTATTGATCAAATTGGAAGAATAACAAATCAATACCGACTCCTTCTCAACAAATGCATCAGGTTGTTAATCGTAGACCCTTCCAGTACAACAATCTTACTAATCTGCTCATAAATAATTCCTATTTTCAACTTCAAAAAGGCAATTTGAATCCCGGTGGCAGACCCATTCCGCTGGTCAGCGCCGACATTTTTTCCTGCGTGGTCGTTTCGACTTTACGGACGGCGTCGTTGAATGCGGCGGCTACCAGATCTTCCAGCATTTCCTTGTCGTCGCCGATCAAGCTGCTATCAATGTGGACGCGTTTGACATCATGACGACAGGTCATCGTGACTTTTACCATGCCGGCGCCGGATTGGCCTTCGACTTCAATGCTGGCCAGATTTTCCTGCATTTGCCGCATGTTTTCCTGCATCATTTGCGCTTGTTTCATCATGTTTCCGATATTACCTCTCATTTCTTTTGTCTCCTTTATTTTTCAATGGGTTTAATGGAAGGAACGATCAGTTTTGCATCAAACTGCTCAATCAATTCTTGTACGACCGGATCCTTTTCAATGGCTGCAATGGCATTGGCCTGCTTTTCTTCTTCTTCGCGTTGTTGCAGTGCCACCGGTGTTAATCCGGTGATGCTGCCGACGGAAAAACTCAAGGTAACGGGCTTGCCAAAATAGCTATTCAGCGCTGCTTGGATTTTATCCTGATATTTTTTTTCCAGCAGGTGCTTATGCACATCCGGTACGCATAATTCTATTTTCTCTCCGGTGATGGTTTTGGCTTCGCTGTGATGCGCTAGCATTTTTGCCATGCCGGTCAGCTTCAATTGCTGGCTCAGTTGCGGCCAGTCCAGCAGGGGAGCGGTGGTGTTTTCGTGAGGGATAGTTTGTTCAGGCGCTGCTTGCGGTTTTTTCTCTGCGGTTACGGACGGCTTGCTGCTCACAGGTGCGGCCTGCGGGCTCTGGCGATTTGTTGCCAGATCATCCGGCATGAACGTCAGCATGCGTAACAGTGTCATGGTAAAACCGGCATATTCATCGGGCGCCAGACTCAGATCGCTACGCCCGTGCAATGCAATTTGATAAAACAGCTGCACATCATCGGGCGCCAAGGATTTTGCCAATGCAACGATACGTGCGTATTCCGGAGTATCCTCGCTGATCGCCTGCGGCACGGTTTGCGCCAGTGCGATACGATGCAATAACGCGGCCAGATCCTGCAAGGCGGAATCAAAGGAAAGGCACTGCGCTTCCATTTCATCGGCCAGAGACAATAATTTTGCGCCATCCCGCTGCACCAAGGCTTCGAGCAGATCGAACAAGTAGCCTTGATCGATGATGCCGAGCATATCCCGCACACCGGCTTCCTCGATTTTGCCCTCGCCAAACGCGATGGCCTGATCCAACAAACTGAGCGCATCGCGCATGCTGCCTTGCGCGGCGCGCGCGACCAACTGCAGCGAGGGGGTGTCGCAAGGAATGTTTTCCTGCGTCAAGATATGCTTGAGGTGTGCGGCAATCTGCGTTTGCGGAATTTGTTTCAGGTTAAATTGCAAACAACGGGATAACACGGTAATCGGGATTTTTTGCGGATCGGTGGTCGCCAGCACGAATTTGACATGCGCGGGCGGCTCTTCCAATGTTTTCAGCATGGCATTGAACGCCGATTTCGACAGCATGTGCACTTCGTCGATGATATAAATTTTGTAACGCGCACCGGTGGGGGCATACAGCGCATTTTCCAGCAGTTCGCGCATGTTATCGACTTGCGTGTTGGACGCCGCATCCAATTCGATCAAATCGATAAAACTTCCCGCATCGATTTGCAGACATGCTGCACAGGCACCGCAAGGCGTTGCGGTGACACCGGTTTCACAGTTGAGCGACTTCGCCAGAATGCGGGCGATGGTGGTTTTGCCGACACCGCGCGTGCCGGTCAGTAAATACGCATGGTGTAAACGGTTTTGCTCAAGCGCATTGGTCAATGCTCTGACCACATGCTCCTGTCCAGTCAATTCGGAAAAATTTCTCGGGCGCCACTTACGCGCAAGGACTTGTGTTTGGGACACGTTTTTGATTGGAAAAGCGAATTAGATCCTGTTAAACCAGTAAAAATCCGGAAAGGCAGATCCCAGTTCGTGTTGGGTGGCGAGCCCGACCCCCGGCACTCGCAATAAATAGCTGTGGCTGCTTCCTTCCGGACCTGACCAGATTGACTACCTTGCAATGCGGGGAGGCCCGCCATAAAACTCAATGTGGCGGAAGTATACCAGTTGATGATGGATTACTCCAATTTCAATCACGGCTGAAGTGCGCATTTGCCGGTAAAAGGAAATAAATTCAAACTCAAATTTGATCTGGCCGTTATGTTATTTTTACCCGGGAATTGCAAAATGTTTCATCATCGCGATCTGCTCGACGACTTGAATAAACCTTTGCCACTGAAGGATAAAATGATCAGTGCGCATCGTTCTGTTCAGAACAAGTTTCCGTTTATTTCACGGATTGCAATCGCGCTGTACGATCCTGAGACCCGAGTGCTGAAAACGTATCTGAATAGCAGCGACGGAGAAAACCATTTGCTGCACTATCAAACGTCATTGGATAACGCGCCGTCGTTAAAAGAAATCCTCGTCCAAGGCTTGCCGCGGGTGGTCAATAATCTGGTGACTTTTGAGAGCGGTACGCACGAACATACCCAGCGTATCGGCCGCTCCGGCTATGCCGCGAGCTATACCATGCCGATTTTTCATGGCGGTGAGTTTGTCGGATTTTTGTTTTTTAATTCGCATGAAACCGAGGTATTTACTGAGAATGTATTGAGCATTCTCGATATCTACGGACACCTGATCGCACTGATGATTGTCAATGAACTGGCCACGTTGAAGGTCATGAACGCCGCGCTGAAAACGACCAGCGGCATTACGCATTTCCGCGATCCCGAAACGGGCAGCCATTTGGATCGTATGTCACGCTACAGCCGCATCATCGCCGAAGCGCTCGCCGAAAGATACGATCTGGACGATGCGTATATCGAGCAAGTTTTCATGTTTTCACCGCTGCACGATATCGGCAAGATCGCCATACCTGATAGTATCTTGCTGAAACCGGGGCCGTTGAACGAGGAAGAACGAGCGATCATGAATACGCATGCGCGAAAAGGCAGGGAAATGATCGACGATATCGTGATGAATTTTGGCTTCGGCAGTATCCATCACATTGACGTACTGCGCAATATCGCTGAATTTCACCATGAAGCGGTGAACGGCAGTGGTTATCCTACCGGTAAACGCAATGATGAGATTCCGCTGGAAGCGCGCATCGTTGCGGTGGCCGACGTGTTTGATGCGCTGACGTCGCGCCGCCCCTATAAGGAAGCTTGGAGTAATGAAAAAGCATTCGCCATGTTGCAACAGCTCGCCGGTGAAAAACTGGATATCGATTGTGTGAATGCGTTGATTGAAAACCGGCAGAGAGTGGAATCGATTCAACAACAGTTTAAGGAAGATATCTACGGTTAGCGGTGTCTGGCCGCTACACCGGAATCAACCGGATTTTTCCCGCAAAATCCATCCGCAGCAAATGGTTTAAATCCGCTAAAATCAGCAGTTTTATGAGAAGCTCACCCGTAGAGCGATGACTGCCGGTAATTTTTCCCCAACTCTGATCAAACCCAGTGACGCCAGCGCATGGATGACTTGTGTCCGGCGTGTCTGGCTGGATAAACATCAACCGATTGCAGCGGAACTCGATGGATTTAATCGGCTGCTCAGCGATCTTGGCCTGGAACATGAAGCCGCCATGCTGGCCAAGCTGGGAGATCAACATGCCGTCAGTAAAGCGGTCTCCTTTGAACATACGCAGGCCCTGATGCAGCAAGGCGTGCCGGTGATTTATCAAGGCCGTTTACTGGATGAACGGCAAGGGCTGGTGGGTTATCCCGATTTCCTGATCCGGCATGAAAGCGGGCAATATCAGTCCGCGGATGCGAAGCTTTCCTCGAGTGAAAATAAAAAGTCGATTCAGATTCAATTGGGAATTTATCGCCGTTTACTGGGCAACGATTTACCGGCGATGGTTTTTTTGGGCAATGGCCGCGTTGCGCAATTGGGCGATGAAGTCGAACCATTGGTCGATGAATTTATTACCAGCATGAGAGCACTACTGGATTTGCCGCAACCGCCCGCAGTCCGCTATAGCCATAGCAAATGCCGTATTTGTCCGCACGAAGCGGCTTGCCGCCCGGAATTTGAAGCCAGAGAGGATATTTCGCTGTTGTATGGCGTGCACGGTAAAGCCGCGGATCATTTGGCGCAAGCTGGAATTGCAACGATCTCGCAGCTTGCCCGGGAGTCGGCCGAATCCTTGCCGGATGTGCCGCATCTCAAGGGGAGTAAACGCAAGCACCGCGCCATTTTGCAGGCCCGCTCGATGTTGAACGGTGAAGTATTTCAACTGAATAAAGCCGTTCTGCCGCAAGGTACTTGGGTGCATTTCGATATCGAAGACAATCCATTAACTCCGAATCGCGAGCGTCATGTTTATCTGTGGGGATTTTTGGCGCCGCCTTATGACCGGGAAAGCTTTGAATACGTTTGGACCGATGATGAGACCAGCGACTATTCAGGCTGGCTGGGTTTCTTACAGAAAATGGATGAATATCGTTTACAGTATCCGGCCCTAGTGCTGGCGCATTATTCCAATCACGAAAGGGCGACAATCGGCAAGTACGCCGAGCGTTACGGTATGGGAAATCATGCTACGGTGAAATGGTTGCTGGGCGCGGATAGCCCGCTGTTCGACATGCAAAATCCGGTGCTGGATTGTCTGGTGTTGCCGCTGCAAGGCTATGGTCTGAAAGATATCTGCAAGCATCCGGGGCTGGTGAATTTCCAATGGGAAAATGAGGAATCCGGATCGCAGTGGTCGGTGGTGCAATTCAACCGTTTTCGTGCGGAAACAAGCTTAACGGAAAAACAAAGACTGCAAGCCGCAATACTGGGTTATAACCGTGACGATGTGATTGCTACGCGCAGACTGGAGGTCTGGCTGCGCGAGCGATTTTCCTGAAGTCCGTTCTGATGAAATTCCCCGCTTAGGTTAAAATACGTTTTTTTCCGATCCGCGTTGTGTATTGCAAGGCGAATCTTTGCTGTTAGACCCGAAAGTCTATAAAAGGAATTGTTATGAAATACCAGACCGATGATTTACGTATTGTCGGCGTGCATGAACTGACTCCGCCGGTTGAACTGCATCGTGAATATCCGATGACGGAGTGCGCGACGCAAACCGTTTATGCCGCGCGGCAAGCCACTCATCGCATTCTGCACGGCGAAGATGACCGCTTACTGGTTGTGGTTGGTCCTTGTTCCATTCACGATGTCGACGCCGCGCTGGAGTATGCCGCGCGTTTGAAGCATTTGCGCGAAACACTGAAGCAGCAGTTGCATATCGTGATGCGGGTGTATTTCGAGAAACCGCGCACGACCATCGGCTGGAAAGGGCTAATCAACGATCCCGATCTGGATAACAGTTTTCATATCAACAAAGGTCTGCGCACGGCGCGCCGGTTGTTGCTGGATTTGAATACCATCGGCATGCCATCGGCTACCGAATACTTGGACCTGATTAGTCCGCAGTATTTGTCGGACTTGATCAGCTGGGCGGCCATCGGCGCACGCACGACCGAAAGCCAGGGGCATCGCGAACTGGCATCCGGCGTGTCCTGTCCGATCGGTTTCAAAAACGGCACGTATGGCAATTTGAATATTGCGATTGACGCGATTGCAGCCGCTTCCCGCCCGCATCATTTTCTGTCGGTCACCAAAGAAGGGCATACCGCGATTTTTGCCACCAAAGGCAATGAAGACTGCCACATTATCCTGCGCGGCGGGCGTAAACCCAATTACGATGCCGCCAGTGTCACTTCGGCGGTGGAAGAATTGAAGAAAGCCAAACTGCCGCCGCATTTGATGATCGATTTCAGCCACGCCAATAGTCACAAGGATTACCGCCGTCAAACCGATGTGGCGGCCGATGTGGCGGAACAGATTGCAGGCGGTAGCAATGCCATTTGCGGCGTGATGATCGAAAGTCATCTGGTGGAAGGTAACCAAAAAGCTGACGGTAAAAAACGCGAAGAATTGGTTTACGGGCAAAGTATTACGGACGGTTGCATCAGCTTTGAGGCGACCGAGCACGTGCTGCAACAACTGGCAAACGCGGTTGAAAAGCGCAGAAAGAAATAGCGAAGCTTTTTGATTTCCCTCTGCAAGGCGCTGTAAAGCAGAAGGCTGGCAGAATATCGAAGCGTGGAGGTTGGGAATGCCTAAAGTTCTGGTAACCGGCGCGACCGGTCAAATCGGCACGGAATTGACCCTGGCTTTGCGTGAGCGTTACGGCGTGGAAAGCGTCGTTGCCGCCGGATACCGCCGCGAACCTTCCGGCGGTTTGACGCAAGCCGGACCGTATTGCAGTCTCGACGTGCGCGACGCGGCCGCACTGGATGAAGTAATTGCCGGGCAGGGTATCACGGTGATTTACCACCTCGCCGCGATGCTTTCCGCAGTGGCCGAAGAACAACCGATGCAAGCCTGGGATATCAACATGAACGGTCTGCTCAATGTGCTGGAAAGCGCGCGCCTGCATGGCTGTCAAGTATTTTTCCCCAGTTCCATTGCCGCATTCGGTTCCGGCACACCGCCGTACAATACACCGCAGGATACCGTGCAGCATCCTTCGACGATCTATGGCATCACCAAAGTGTCGGGTGAATTGCTGTGCGATTACTATCATCGCCGCTACGGCGTCGACGCGCGCGGCTTACGCTATCCCGGACTGATTTCCAATCAAGTGCTACCCGGCGGCGGTACGACCGATTATGCCGTGGATATTTTTTACGCCGCGGTCAAGCAGCGGCATTACGACTGCTTTCTGCGCGCCGATACGCAATTGGATATGATGTATATGCCCGATGCCATTGCAGCCGCAACGCAACTGATGGAAACCGATCCCGGCAAATTGACGCATCGCAACAGTTTTAACGTGACTGCGATGAGTTTTACCCCAGCGCAGTTGGCAGTGGAAATACAACAGCATCTGCCCGGTTTTACCATCGGCTATACGGTCGATCCGCTGCGGCAAGCGATTGCCGATTCTTGGCCACGGCATATGGATGACAGTGCCGCGCGGGCTGAATGGGACTGGCAGCCGAGCTTCGATTTGCCCGGCATGGTGGCCGATATGCTGGCGCACATCAGCGCCAAATTACGTAACGGTTAATGGGAGATCTCTATGTCGCTATCGAAAGTGGAACCGCTATTCCTGGCAAAATTAAACCAATTGCAACAGCAGGGCGTCCGCAAGGGCGATGAGAAAATCATTACCGGCATTCTCTCGCCGGAAGACGGATTTGGGCCGCGCTACCAGCTGCACGGTTATGGTGGACGCGCATTTTTGCGTATGAACTCGAATTCTTATTTGGGATTGGCGCAACATCCCGCCGTGATCGAAGCGGAAGCGCGGGCAGTGGAACAGTATGGCGCCGGTCCCGGCGCGGTGCGTTTTATCAGCGGCACGTATGCGCCGCATGTCGAGCTGGAGCGCAGACTGGCGGCATTTCATGGCCGTGAAGCAGCGATGTTGTTCAGCGCGGCTTATGCCACGATGGTTGGCGTGCTGCCGCAATTGATTTCCGGACAGACGCTGGTGGTTAGTGATGCCCTGAACCACAATTGCATCATTAACGCGATCCGTCTCGCGCACCCGGCCGGAAAAGCGATTTATGCGCACGGCGATATGCTGGATCTGGAAAAAATCCTGAGCACCAATCGTGACCGCTATCAACGTGTCTGTGTGGTCACCGACGGTGTGTTCAGCATGCGCGGCGATCATGCGCCGCTGGATGAATTCGAGGCTTGCTGTGCCAAGCACCAAAGCGATTATCCCGAAGGCATTGTCACGATAGTAGATGACTCGCACGGCGTCGGCGCTTTCGGCAAAACCGGGTGCGGTACCGAAGAAGTCGCGGGAGGGCGGGCGGATGTGTTGATCGCCACGCTCGGCAAGGCGTTCGGCGTCAACGGCGGTTACGTTGCTGCCAGCGCCACGACCATCGCTTACTTACGGGAAACCGCGCCGCTGTATATCTATTCCAACCCGATCACGCCCGCCGAAGCGGCCGCTGCGTTGGCGGCGCTGGATGTTCTGGAAAGCGCGGAAGGCTTGCGCCTGCTGGATCGATTGCGCAGCTTCAGCACTAAACTCCGATCCGGATTGCAGCAGCTGGGCTTTGAAACTTTGCCCGGTGAGCACCCCATCGTGCCGGTATTTATCGGCGACACCGCGAAAACCGCCGCATTGGTGGCGCATTTATTCGATCACAACATTCTCGCCACGGGCCTGAATTATCCAGTAGTGCCGCAAGGCGATCAGGAAATCCGCTTGCAGGTTTCCGCCGGACATACTGAGAAAGATTTGGATTATTTACTCAATGCGTTGGCGGATTTTCGTCAGTAGCGGCGGATTCAGCTTATTTTAGTACGTATGAAGAAAGAACAAACGCTGCAATGCAATTAAGAAATAAAGAAACGGCAGAACTCGAGCTGAATTATTTCGCAGCATCCCCGGTTTGATGCTTGATCTCTTTAGCGATTTCTTCCATTTTTCCCTGAGCCTCTTCAAAAGCATACTTCACCGCGCTCGTGATATCTTCGATTGCATCGCCGCTTTTTCGTTAGGACGCCGGTCTAGCGCGTCGTTGACTTTGTCCATTACCTTTTCTGTGGTTTCCGCTGGTTTTTGTCCGCAGGCGGATAAAGTTGATAGTGCCATCCCAAGCTGAAAAAATGGTTTAAATTTTCCTTGAGTATGACCTTTCTCAACCTCCGGCACTAAAAAACTATGTGCGGTACCGTACATAGTTTTTTAGAAAAAACACTATAATGAAATTAAACTTTAATCGTAAATGCTGTTCATAAAAAAGTGTAGCGTGTGTAAATATACGACGCGACTGTTACAGATGGAGGTATTGTGATGCATATCAAAGCCAGGTCGCATTCAAGAAATTAGCTACATCTACGACGTTGTCCGCCTAGCATTAATGCAGATAATCTTTGGTGAAATTCTTTACGGGTGAAGAGAAAAGTTAAGCTTTCTTTTTTCCTCTGAATTGTTTCATATCACCGAATTAATTTAACCGGAATACTGTTTCTTAAAAACGCCATGACTATTGCGGTCATATCGTTTAGTTCTACAGATAGGAGGTATTAATTATGACTGATATACACAACCCACAACAGAACAAGCTGCTCAAAGCATTACCCATAGCAGATTACGAGCGCATCCTTGTGCACTTGGAACTCACCGAAATGTCACCTGGTGAAATTCTGTTCCACTCAGGAGAGAAGCTACAGTATGTTTATTTTCCAACGGATTGCTTTATGTCGTTACTCTACGACACAGAAGATGGAGCAACCACGGAAATTGCATCCATCGGCAATGATGGTGTGGTCGGCGTTGGTATTTTCATGACTGGCTCAGCGATGCCTTTTCGAGCGCTGGTACAAAGTACCGGCTATGCCTATCGGATGTCACAAAATTTGTTTATGGAAGAATTTAGCCGCCAAGGTTCGCTCTATCATAAGCTGCTGAGTTATACGCAGGTTCTCATTACGCAAACAGCACAAATGGCTGTTTGCAATCGATTTCACAAGGTCGATCAACAGCTCTGCCGTTTTCTGCTGTTAAGCTTCGATTGGCTTCCGACCAATGAATTGGCGATCACTCAGGAACTGATCTCCAACATGCTAGGCGTGCGCCGCGAGGGTATTACAGAAGCTGCCGGAAAATTGCAGCAAGAAGGACTGATCCATTGCAGGCGGGGCCACATTGCCGTATTGGATCGAGAAGGGCTGGAAGCGCGTTCTTGCGAATGTTACCAAGTCGTTAAGACGGAATTCGAGCGCTTGCTGGCTGCCTAGTTTATTCAATCGCTGTTTGAATTCAAGAGTACTCAATACATATTCAACGATGATATGGAGGGTTAATCCGATGGATAAGAAAACACAGAAGGCTTTTAATGATATGAAATTGCATCCAATGATGCGTATGGCAGGTGCGCTGGTATGTTTCGCGATTTTTCTATCAGGCTGTGAAAGCATTCCAGCGCCGACTGAGCAGTTAGCGACTTCCAAAGCTGCCGTCGATAATGCACTCAGCGCTGGCGGCAATGAACTCGCTCCATTACAGCTCAAGTCGGCAATCGACAAAATGGAAGCTGCTGAGCGTGCCATGGGCGATAAGAATTATGTTCTTGCTCGTCAATTTGCCGAAGAAGCGCAAATTGACGCCAAATTAGCGGAAGCAATGGCCCGTACCAATAAAGCACAAAAAGCGGCGGAAGCGTTGCAAGAATCCAGCCGGGTGTTACGCCAAGAGATTGACCGCCAAATCCAATAATCTTCAAGGAGCCCATCATGCAAAATAATTGGTATTTTTCTATGATTCTGGTTGTTCCTGCCATTATTTTTGGCTGTAGTTCAATGCCGCAAAATCAGTCGCTTACTGAGGCCCATAGCAATTACAACAAAGCACTGACAGATCCGCAGGTCACCGGTATGGCTGCGCTTGAATTAAATGAAGCGAGCAAATTTCTGGATAAAGCGGATACCGCTTTGAATAAAAGAGAAAGTGATGCCACGGTGAATCACTTGGCGTATATGGCTAGCCAGCAAGTTGCAATTGCGCAGGAAACTGCCAAAGCGAAAACGGCTGAAGCAGCGGTAAAGAATGCGAGTACAGCGCGTGACCGCGTTCTGCTTGATGCCAGAACGGCTGAAGCTGAAGACGCGAAAAGACAAGCCGAAGAGGCGAAAAGGCAAGCTGAAGAAGCCCAAAGACAGTTAGAAGAATTAAAAGCCAAGAAAACGGATCGGGGTTTGGTGATTACCCTGCAGGATGTACTATTCCGCACCAACATGGCGCAGCTCGAACTGAATGGATTACGCACTGTGCACAAGTTGGCTGATTTTCTCAAACAATATCCTGAACGCAACGTATTGATCGAAGGACATACCGACAGCACGGGCAGTGATAGCTATAACCAGGCACTCTCCGAGCGTCGTGCCCATGCCGTACGGATGGCTTTACTGGATAGCGGAATCAGCAGCAGTCGTATCGCTGCGCGAGGGTATGGTGAATCTTTTCCAGTGGCCAGCAATGATACAGCCGAGCATCGCCAGTTAAACCGGCGCGTAGAAATTATCTTATCCGATGAAAGCGGTGCTGTTACTCCGCGCTGACAGCGCTTCTAAATTAAAGCGTGCAGTGCACGAATCAATGCATAAAAAGTGCCGCAGCATCTGAGTCAGATTGATCTGTGTGAAATAAAAAATCAAATCTGATTACCTTGTTATCAAGAAAATGTCATGAGTGAAATACTGGATGTCGCAATTATCGGAGCGGGAAGTGCCGGGCTTGCCGCGTTGCGCGAAGTCAGAAAACGCACGCAGCGCTTCGTGATCATTAACGATGGGCCGTGGGGCACTGTTTGCGCCCGGGTGGGTTGCATGCCGTCCAAGACATTGATTGAAGCGGCGAATGCCTTTTATCGCCGCAATACTTTTGCGGAATTTGGCATTCAGGGCGCTGACGCACTTATCTGCGACATACCTGCCGTGCTCCGGCGTGTCAGGCGGTTGCGCGATAATTTTGTCGCGAGTACCGTAAAAACCACCCAGGAATTGGGTAAACGTGCTATTTCCGGACGAGCGCGATTGCTTGCGCCAGGCAGATTGGAAGTCAATGGGCGGGAATTGCATGCGCACAATATTATCATTGCCACCGGATCGAGTCCGGTTGTACCCAAACCTTGGAGCGCACTGGGAGAGCGGTTGCTGACCACGGATACTTTATTTGAACAGGAAACTCTGCCTGCTCGAATGGCCATATTGGGTATGGGCCCCATTGGTGTTGAAATGGCACAAGCGCTTTCCCGGCTGGGCATTGTGGTAACCGGATTAGGCAGTAATCCGGCGATTGCCGGACTGACAGATCCGCGGGTCACTGAGGTAGCGATAGAGTTGCTGGGACATGAATTTCCGCTTCATTTGGGCAATAAAGCTGAATTAACGGCTGATGGTGACGGATTGAAAGTGTGCGCAGGAACTGAAGTGATAGCGGCCGATCGCGTTCTTGCCGCACTCGGGCGGCGTCCCAATATCAGCAACCTGGGTCTGGAAACATTAGGCGTTTCGCTCGATGAGCATGGCATGCCGCCTATCAACCCGGATACCCTGCAAGTCGCCAGTCTGCGTATATTCATGGCGGGCGATGCCAATGATCAAATGCCGCTATTGCATGAAGCCGCGGATGATGGCTATATCGCTGGGTTTAATGCTACCCGTTCCGTGCCGGTTTGTTTTAAACGCCGTACGCCGCTGGCGATTGTTTTCGCTGATCCGAACATTGCAATGACGGGTAATCGGTATCAAGACCTTGATCACGCGAAAACATTAATTGGCGAAGCGCGTTTTGACCACCAGGGACGTGCACGTACCGGTCAATACAACAAGGGTATTCTGCGTATTTACGCTGACATGGAAAATGGCCAGCTGCTGGGCGCGGAAATGTGCGCGCCAGCCGGGGAACACATGGCACATTTACTGGCATTGGCAATCGATCGTTCGCTAACCGTGCAAGATTTATTGCGTATGCCTTTTTATCATCCGGTTCTGGAGGAAGGGTTACGTACAGCGCTGCGGACATTGGCGGCACAACTGCCTGCGGGTCATGAATCCGACTTGGCCGCATGCGGTGAGTTTAATATGGAAGCGCTGGATTGACCGGGATACTTGCAGACAGTGTTTCTTGTTACATGATTTCAAACTAAGAGATCAACGATCAACAAAAAAACGGCGGTTTTTACCCGCCGTTTTTTTCTATTGAGAGAGTTCACTTATCATGCAGCCTGCTTCAAATGAGCGACAGCCTGTTCTGCGGCTTTCCTCGCGGAATCAGCAGCGCCCAGATTACCTTCTTTAATCGCTTCATCCAGGCTTCTAATGCCGGCATCCAGATGCGGATTAGTAGCTGTTGCTTGAATTTTATCAGCTTTTGCTGCATTCGCATGGGTTTTAGCTTCTTCCGCATGCTGGGAAATAGCCTTTCCCTCTGTCGCTTTAGCTGCAACCTCAGCATGCTGAATTGCTTCGTTTAAATGATTTCCTGCGGCGAATGCGCTCAGCGAGAAGAAAAATATAATTAAGAAGCTTGTATATAAAGTGATCGTTTTAATGTGCATTTTTTAACTCCAGTAAAAATTATTGAAAAGTACTCAGATATGCTGAGGTTTATCGAATTGCGTTTTTGATATCTTCCTTGGCGTCACCTAAGCCAGCCTGCGCTTTGCCTAAGTTTTTTTCGATACTTCCTGTTATTTCCATTTCCTTGTCGTCCAGTATGTTACCGGCGACTTCCTTGACTTTACCTTTGGTTTCTTCCAAACGGCCTTTTATCTGATCTTTATTCATCATAGTCTCCTATTGTTTATTGAAGTGATGATCGGACATGAATATGTCTCATCACTTGTTGGTAAGAATATAAGCAAAAACAGGATTGATCTGTACGGTAGCCAACTTAAGCCGAGAAAAACTATGTTTTGTAAGTAGCAGAAGTGAAATGTAATTCCGGTTTGTGCATGACAATAGTGATCAGAAACCTGATGGCTCAAGCTGTTCGACACCGTTCAGCTCATGACGGATACGGGAAGATGTTTCGTAAACTACCCGGCGTACGCGATTAATTCCCCCCAATGGCTGGTGCTCAGGCAGCGCATGCCAGGGTGTAAAAGTCAGATCCTCGCAAAACTTTTGTTGTTCTGGCGTATTGAATGGCTGTGGTGGGATTGTGATTTTCGCCACCATAATAAAGGGTGAATCTTTTTCGCTCCACTCAACGGTAGGGTCTTCGATGGGCATTTCTACAGCGTTTGTGCGCAGTTGCACCATGAAATCAAAACATGCAGCGCCACTGTCGAGATGTTTTTGCATATTTTCGCGCAGGAAGTTAGGAGATGCGGTATCGGTGAATGTCGCATGCATAGATTTATCGCAAGGACGGGCGGTGAATTTCATAGCGCTATCGCCGAATTGATAGGGTGTCGCGCTCCAATATTGTGTGTCCAATGGATTGAGAACTTTCTTATCACGGATGGCAACGACGGTCGCCAGCTCATGTAGACGGAAATTCAGCGGATTGGGGCCGGGGAAAAAGAACTTGATGGGACTATCCTGCGCCAGCGTTTGCTGAAACTCGGCATAGTCTGCCGCATTTTTCACGAAAAATACCGGATGATTCACCATCACGAAATCCTGCGTACCCGACTGGCTACGTTCAACGCCCATGAGTTTGATGGCCATGCCACGGCCATCGCCGGCCGAATCATTTTGTACTTTCCCGGAACCATTGGAGAAACGGATCCAAGCGGGATATTCGCGCGCTTCCGCGAAAATTCCGGCACGCATGTTATCCGGCAATTGAAGAACACGAAATTGCGCTTTTACACAACCATGCGCTTTGAAATGGGCATCTCTGTGCGCGGAACCGTTCTTGGCTCCGGTCCGGATATTTTCCTCGACCATCTGCGCGATGCGTTGGATTGCTACAGCCTCGTCTGCGGGTATTTCCTCTTTACCGGAGACATGGCACGGGAAGAAAACCATCAGAACCAACCCCAAAAGAATTTTTCTGTTCATCATTTCATGGTCTCCCGGTCAATTAGAAAAGCCATTTTTACGCAATATCCGCATAAAAATGGCTATTTTGGTGTGGTTTTCTATGCTATTTGAGCTGCATGCTATTTCTTACAGATTTGACTCCAGCGACACCTTTGGCGACTTCGATTGCTTTGTTGATACTGGCGGAGGAACTGACGAATCCACTTAATTGAACTGCGCCTTTGAAAGTTTCAACATTGATTTCAGCAGACTTCAACGTGGGTTCATTCAGTATGGCCGCTTTTACTTTCGTGGTAATGACCGTGTCATCCAAATACTCTCCCGTTCCTTCCTGCTTCTGAGTCGACCCGCACCCCATGACAGTCAGCAGTACTAAGATCAAAAAAGATGCAGAGAATAATTTAACGAAATGCTTCATGGTTGAGTCTCCTGTCAATTGTCTACTCCGGTACTGATGCGCAGATGCGGAAAAATCACGGATTCTTGCGCACAAATGATCAGCCGAGACAAGTTAATCAAAGATCTTGCACGGCTATTTAGTCATCGCTTGCTAGGGAAACACTGATTAATTGACTACACGAGCGAATCACTTCCTTGCGCGGTACTCGCTCCTTTTCCTATCTTGTTGATATGTCTCAGTTGCTGTGTTCCGTGCGCCTCGTGCTTCATCTCGTTCGCCGAATTAATCAGCGTTTCCCTAGGATGGTTATGAACGATGAGTGCCGCCGCTACTTTAAGAAACGAGAGCCATTCTCGTCTCAACCTGGAACACTTTAGCCGCAAATTCAATCGCGATCTGTTCGGTAGCATACATAGAAGCAGAGTAATCAACGCTGAGGCAATCCAATAGTCGCCTCAACCCCGGAGTCAGAAAGCCTGCTGGGTAGAGAGGCTATGTACGATATCGCACAGACCGCCCCCTATCCACTCGCTAGAATCTGAATGTGCCGAGGTTGGCAATAAGGTGTTGCACGCAATCTGTAATCTTATTCCCCTCGGATTTCTGACACATGCATTGATGCATATCTCATCGTATTAATTCATATAACAACGCAAGGAGAACGTATGAAAACCGCAAACAAACATGAGCAAAATACCTCAGCAGAAAAAATCCTGGTAATGACTGGTTTATTCATTGTGCTTGGTTTGACCGGCTGCCAGCAAGAAGGGGAAGCGGAAAAAGCCGGGAAAAAGCTCGATCGTTCAATTGAAAGCACCGGAAAAAAGATTGAACAGATCACAGAGCAAGCAAGCAAGGAAATTAGCGATGCAAAGAAGGAAGCGGAAAAGTCGATCAGTGAGACAACGGAAGCAAGCGGGCAATACATTGATGATTCCGTGATTACTGCCAGTGTGAAGGCGGCGATTCTAAATGATCCTTTGCTGAAAGTGGCTGAGATTAAAGTCACAACGGTTAATGGTGTTGTGCAACTGAGCGGCGCGCTGGATTCCCAAGAAAGTATCGAGAAAGCTGGAGAAGTCGCTAAGAATCAAAAGAATGTGAAATCGGTACAGAATGATCTGATTCTCATCGCAACTTCATCCAGTGAAGAATAATGATTTCTTGCGATTTGTCCCCGCATCCGTGGCCCTATTGTTTAATGCGCTTGTGGCCCATGCTGCACTTCCGGATGATGATTACATCGCCGGAGAGTGGCTTGGATATTCCTGATCGATCCAATGTCATGCAAATGATAATGGACTAAACGAGCGAATCACTTCGGCGTGCGGTACTCGCTCTCTCACCGGACTAACCAGCGCTTCCCTGATGAAAGGTGAATCGAGCAGCGTTTGCACTTACCGCAGTAAGTCTGTTGTTGAATAGCTGCGTTAGCAGCTTGGTTTCTAGCGAGATACCGGTAATTATTATGAGGAGAAACAAATGCTTGAAACTATCGCGGTGGTTTTAATTATCCTCTGGATACTCGGTTTTGTTTCCGCATATACGCTCGGTGGATTTATTCACATCCTGCTGGTCATTGCGCTCGTGGCTATTGTCATTCGCATTATCCAAGGCCGAAGGCCGTTTTGATTTTGGTATTAAGCGGAACTCCATGAGTGGATTTAACGGGCAGTGGCGTGAAAAACGCCGCTTTACCGATGGTTGTTTTTTAGTGCTGTTTTGAATCAATTTGATCGTGGATTGCTCGTCTTGAAAATGGCGGTCAGAAGTTAGCGTTTTTTGAATTCTCAGGCAATGCCCGATCTTCCTTATAAAAAATGGATTGAGCGATCCACTGATTGTCAGTGAGTCGAGATTCGCGCCAAAACAACTACCTAATGCACTCAAGATTCTTCGAGGAGAAAGAATGGATAGTACAACAGATCCGCTTTGGTACAAGGATGCCATCATTTATCAATTACATGTGCGTGCCTATTGCGATAGCAACGGCGATGGCATCGGTGATTTTCCCGGCCTGACTAGCAAGTTGGATTATCTGAAAGATCTCGGTATTGATACGCTGTGGTTATTGCCGTTTTATCCTTCGCCCTTGCGAGACGATGGCTATGACATTTCCAATTATCACGACATCCATCCTGATTACGGCACTCTGAGCGATTTCAAGTATTTTCTGGAAGAAGCGCATCAGCGTCACCTCAGGGTCATCACCGAACTGGTGATTAATCATACTTCGAATCAGCATCCATGGTTCCAAGCGGCGCGCAAAGCGCTGCCAGGATCGGTTGAGCGGGAATTTTATGTGTGGAGCGATACAGTCAAACGTTATGAGAATACCCGCATCATTTTCACCGACTCCGAAAAATCCAACTGGGCTTGGGATGAAGCAGCAGAAGCTTACTATTGGCACCGCTTCTTTTCGCATCAACCGGATCTGAATTTTGCCAGCCCGCATGTCATTAACGCGGTAACGCACGCCATGCGATTTTGGTTTGACATGGGGGTCGACGGTGTGCGCCTCGACGCCATACCTTATTTGTGCGAGCGGGAAGGGACCAATAATGAGAATCTCCCGGAAACCCATGCCGTCATCAAACAGTTACGCGCCGACTTGGATAGCCGCTACAAAGATCGTATTTTCCTCGCGGAAGCCAACCAGTGGCCGGAAGACGTGCGGGAATATTTCGGTAACGGCGATGAGTGCCATATGGCTTTCCATTTCCCGCTGATGCCAAGAATTTTCATGGCGGTAGCGCAAGAAGACCGCCATCCGATTAGTGAAATTCTGGACCAAACCCCAGAGATACCGGAAAACTGCCAATGGGCGGTATTTTTGAGGAATCACGACGAACTGACGCTGGAAATGGTCACTGACCGTGAACGCGACTATATGTATGACACCTACGCAACCGATCCGCGCGCGCGCATTAACTTGGGTATCCGGCGGCGGTTAGCGCCATTAATGGACGGCAGCCGCAGCAAAGTCGAGCTGATGTGCAGCTTGCTGCTTTCCATGCCGGGTTCCCCCATTATTTATTACGGCGACGAAATCGGCATGGGGGATAACATTTATCTCGGCGACCGCAACGGTGTGCGCACGCCGATGCAATGGAGTCCCGACAGGAATGCGGGGTTTTCGCGGGCCGATCCGCAACGGTTGTATCTTCCACCCATTATGGATCCGCTGTACGGGTATGAGGCAGTCAACGTCGAAGCGCAAAGCCGCAGTGACAATTCACTGCTCAATTGGATGCGGCGGCTCATTGTCACGCGTAAAAGCCACAAAGCTTTCGGCAGCGGCTCGATACAATTTCTGCACCCTGGAAATCGCAAGATACTCGCTTATTTGCGGGTATATCAGGACGAATGCATTTTTTGCATTGCCAATCTGGCGAATACGGCTCAACCGGTGGAATTGGATCTTGCCGTCTACAAAGGCCGCGTGCCGGTGGAATTGCTCGGACGCACCGCATTCCCGGCAATTGGCGAACTGCCGTATTTGCTCAGTTTGCCGGGTTACGGTTTTTACTGGTTCCGGCTGACAACCGATGTCGAAGCGCCTATCTGGCATATCGATAAACTGCCGCGTGAGGAGATGCCTATGCTGGTGTTACCGGAAAGCTTACTAGCCGCGTTAATGACCAGACCTGCGGGAGAAGTCAGCAGCCTGCTCGCGAGTAAAACGCGGCAGCGGCTGGAGACGGAAATATTGCCTCAGTTTCTTGCATCACAACGCTGGTATACCGATGCAGGATTGCGGATAGCGCAATTGAATCTTGATCTGAATCATTCCTGGAAAACAACCGGCGGCAGAAGCTGGTTGCCCTTATTGATTAAAATTCAGTTTGATAACGATGTTTCACAAACGTATTTCCTGCCGCTCGGATTGCTGCTGGGTGAAGCCGCCGAGCAGCACTATCATACCTTGTCACCTTGGATGCTAGCCAAAATCAGGCAGCGCGCGCACGAAGGCATTCTTTATGATGCCATTGGAGAAGATGCGTTTTGCCAGTTTCTGCTCAATGCGATTCAGACAAAAATGCGCCTTCCTTTCGCTTCCGGCGAGATGGTTTGCGCCAGTAGCGCCGTAATTACGGAATGGCCGGAAGCGCTTGCGGTAAATCGTCCGGCTATGAAGCAAAGCAACACTTCCATCGTTTATGGCGAAAGCTTCATTCTGAAGATTTACCGCCGGATACAGGAAGGTATCAATCCGGAACTCGAAATCGGGCGATTCCTGACTGAAGTTTCGCCGTGCAAAAGTATCGCACCTTTTGCTGGCAGTCTTGAATATCAAACTGTAAACGGTACGGCGGCGATTGCGGTATTGCATCGTTACATCCCCAATCAAGGCACGGTGTGGAATTACACTCAGGAATATCTAGATCGCTGTCTCAAGTCCTGCATCAATGAACCGGAGCAAACATCCGAAGCGTCAATGCACGCCAGTTATCAGTCACAAATGACCGCGCTGGGCAAATGCACGGCCGATTTGCATTGCGTGTTCGCCAAAACGACAGGGGATGCCGATTTCGATCCCGAAACCGTGCCGGTAAACGGATTCTCAGTGAGAGTGCAGCAATGCCGGGCAATTCTTGCAGAGGGTGCTGGCCAATATTCACCGGACACCGTTCAACGCTTGCTGGCCGCACTGCAAAGAATATCCGGGTACCTTGCGACACTACAATCCCGCTATCGCCAATTGACCGTTAGCCGCATTCATGGAGATTTTCATCTCGATCAAGTATTGATGGTGCACAGTGATTTCATCATTACTGATTTCGAAGGCGATCCCGCCCAGCCTTTGGAAGCGAGGCGGACCAAAAAGCTGCCTTTGATCGATATTGCAAGCTTATTTTTTTCGCTTTGTCAGGCCGCAGCGCAGGCGCAGCAGCGGCATTTAACCGAATACACCGGGCATGGTGACTTGTTTGCGGCCAGCACACGGTTGTGGTTGACGGTTTCCGCCGAAGCTTTTTGGGATGGATATTGCAGCACAATTGCCGGGTGCTGTACGCATCCCAGTGATCCGGAATTGACCGGACACCTGCTGCAACTTTTCTTGCTGGAAAAATTATTATTGAGATCCAATGATATGAATAATGATCAAGCGGCACTGGTGGCGCCTGCGGTGCTGATTCTGCTTGATTTACTCGAGCGAACCGCGCTGTTTTCTATAGGCGATGGATAGGTTTGAACCGCATGCCAATGAAAAGACAACATCGCATGCCATTTGGCGCCGAATTTATCACCGGCGATACCGTGCGTTTTCAGTTATGGGCGCCCGCCGCCCGGAATGTACAAGTGCTGATCGATAACGGCACGCCGCTCCCCATGCAGGCCAGCGGCGATGGCTGGTACCAAAAGACTTGTCAGACGGTTCTGGCGGGCAGCTTGTATTCCTTTCAGATCGACGGCGATATCCGGGTTCCCGATCCGGCATCGCGCTTCAATCCCGACGATGTGCACGGTGCCAGCCGGTTAATCAATCCTGCAGCGTTTGAGTGGTGCGATGACGAGTGGTGTGGCCGTCCTTGGGAAGAAGCGGTCATTTACGAAATCCATACCGGTACTTTCACGCCGCAGGGCACTTTTTCCGCAGTCGAGCAGAAGCTCGAGTATCTGGCGAATCTTGGCGTCACGGCGATTGAGCTGATGCCGGTTGCCGATTTCCCAGGGCGCTGCAATTGGGGGTATGACGGTGCTTTACTATTTGCTCCGGATAGTACTTACGGTACCCCGGATGATTTAAAACGGCTGGTTCAAAGCGCTCACCGCCATGGATTGATGGTGCTGCTCGATGTTGTGTACAACCATTTCGGACCGGAAGGCAATTACTTACATTGCTACGCGCCGCAGTTTTTTACCGGCCGCTATCATACGCCTTGGGGTCAAGCGATTAATTTCGACGGCGAATGTTCCCGCATCGTGCGCGATTTCTTTATTCACAATGCGCTTTTTTGGCTGGAGGAATACCATGTCGATGGATTGCGGCTGGATGCCGTGCATGCCATCATGGATGGCAGTCAGCCGGATTTCCTCGAAGAACTGGCGCAACAAGTCCGGTCAACGCTCGGTGCAAACCGCCATATTCATCTCATTCTGGAAAACGACCACAATGCGGCACATTACCTGCAACGCAACCGGTCAGGCGAATGCACCGGATTCACCGCGCAATGGAACGATGATGCGCATCACGCCTGCCATGTGCTGCTGACCGGTGAACGTGATGGCTATTATGCGGATTATGCCGGTAATCCCATCGCGCATTTGGGACGCTGTTTGACCGAGGGTTTTGCGTATCAAGGCGAGATCTCGGTTTACCGCCATGCCATGCCACGCGGAGAACCGAGTGCGCATTTGCCGCCGTCGGCTTTTATCTGGTTCCTGCAAAACCATGATCAGATCGGTAATCGCGCGTCCGGTGAGCGCCTCACGGTATTGGCTTCACCCGAAGCGTTGCGTGCCGCCGTGGTTTTGTTGCTGCTGTCGCCCGCGGTACCGCTATTGTTCATGGGAGAAGAATGGGATGCGCGGGAGCCGTTTCCTTTCTTTTGCGGTTTCACCGGTGAACTTGCTCAAGCTGTCACGAACGGCAGACGTAGGGAATTCGGGCAATTTTCAGATTTTCACGATCCTTGCGCCGCCAGTACGTTCGCACTGGCCAAGCTGAACTGGTCAGCGCAACACGAGCCGCCTCACCGTGACTGGTTGATACTCTACCGGACGTTACTTGCTTTACGTGCGCGAGTGATTGTGCCGCTTTTGCCAGGCATCGAAGGCGGCCGTTTTGAAGTGCTAACATCGCATGCGTTGCAAGCTGTCTGGCTGCTTGCAGGTCAAGGGCAGCTCACCGTTACTGTCAATTTTGGAGATGTCCCCGTCAAACTTTCCCATCCGCCGCAAGGGCGGCTGCTATATGCCAGCCTCGCTAACTATGGTCAATCCAATGCGGCAAGGGAAATTCTGCCCGCTTTTTTTGCCGCCTGGCACCTGAAAGGCTTTCATGAATCCAGCTGACGATGAATGGGCATTATTGGCGCGGCTCAGCGAGTTGGCGGGGATCCGGCCGGTCTATACCGACAATTGGCAACAGCCGCATTTCACTCAGCCGCAATCGCAGCGCAAACTCCTGGCTGCGATGGGATTCGATGTATCCACTCCGCAACGCATCGCATCCGCCATCAAGGCGCACGAACTGCAGCCGTGGCAGCGTATCCTTGAACCTGTTACGGTGACAACACAGGAGCAGCCATTCTGGGTGCCGGTCACCTTACCGGATGATTGGGCAGCCGGAATCTGGACATGGCGCCTGTATCTCGAAAACCATGAAATCCTGCAAGGACAATTCAACCCAGCGGCATTGCCCAAGCTTGCCGCAACAAAAATTGCGAAAACCCGCTACACCCGGCGGCGGCTTGATTTACCGCCGCAACTGCCGTGCGGTTATCATCGGTTGGAACTCTCCCAAGCGGCGGAAACCAGCGTTGCGCAAACGTTCATCATTGCGCCCGCTATGTGCTATCAACCGCAGGCGATCAGCGCTGAAGGCCGGGTTTGGGGAGTGGCCGTGCAACTGTACGCAATCCGCTCGGAACGGCACTGGGGGATCGGCGACTTCACCGATTTACGCTTAATTCTGGAGCATTGGGCAGCGCAGGATGCTGACATCATCGGCATTAATCCGGTACATGCCATGTTTCCGTATAACCCGGAGCATGCTAGTCCGTACAGCCCGTCGAGCCGACTGTTTCTCAATGTCTTTTATCTGGATGTTGAAGCAGTCGGGGATTTTCACGAATGCGAAGAAGCCCGTGCCATACTGAGAACGCCTGAATTTCAAATACGCCTGGAAGGATTGCGAGCATCTGAGTTAGTCGATTATGCCGGGGTGGCCGCACTTAAGCTGCCGTTGCTGGAAATGCTGTTTGAGCATTTTTGCATACACCATGTGCTGCCGGAGAGCGAACGCGCCAGGGAATTCCGTGCGTTTCAATCGCGCGAGGGCGATGACTTGTATCAGCATGCATTGTTCGAAACATTGCAAGAGCATTTTCACCGCCAGGATCCCGCCGTATGGGGCTGGCCGGTTTGGCCGGAACCCTACCGCAATCCGCAGTCAAGCGAAGTACGGCAATTCGCGGACAATCACCCCGGCCGCATCGAGTTCTTTACTTATCTGCAATGGCAGGCCGATCTGCAGCTTGCGGGCGTTGGCCTGCGGTCGCTGGAATTGGGGCTGGGTATCGGTCTGTATTTGGATTTGGCCATCTCTGTCGATGGAGGGGGCGCGGAATCTTGGGCCAATCAAGCGCTGTACGCATCCGGTGTCAGTATCGGCGCGCCACCGGAACTGAACAATCAACTCGGTCAGGATTGGGGGCTGCCACCGTTTCTACCTGCCCGTTTACGCGAGACCGCGTATGCCGCGTTCATTCGTGTATTGCGCCATAACATGCGGCATTCCGGTGCGTTGCGCCTCGATCACGTGATGGGATTGATGCGCCAGTATTGGATTCCCGCGGGTTGCACGGCTGCTGAAGGCGCTTATGTGCAATTTCCGTTTGACGATCTGCTCGGTATTTTGGCACTGGAAAGTCAGCGCAACCAATGTCTGGTCATCGGTGAAGATCTCGGTACCGTACCGGAAGAAGTGACCGCTGCTTTGCCGCAGCGTGGTATCTTGTCGTACCGCTTGCTGATTCTGGAAAAAGAACCCGGTGGCAATTTCATCGCGCCGGAAAATTACCCCGCGCAAGCACTCACCGCCGTTACGACGCATGACTTGCCGACATTGCCGGGTTACTGGGCCGGACGCGACATCATGCAACGCAGCGATTTGCAGCTATTCAGTTCCGGGGAAGCACGCCAGGTGCAAGTGGTCGAACGCGCGCAGGAGCGTGCTTACTTATTGCTGCGGCTGGAACAAGCGGGGTTGCTACCGGATGGTTTGACGGTCAATCCCATTTCGCTGCCCTTGGCGTCTCCGGAATTCAGCCAAGCGGTTTACAGTTACCTGGCGCGCAGTCCGGCCAAGATTCTGATGGTGCAAATTGACGATATCCTCGAAGTGCTGGATCAGATCAATATTCCGTCAACGACCACGCAACATCCGAACTGGCGCCGTAAGCTGCCCATCTGCCTCGAATCCTACGCAGCAGATCGCCGGATACAGACGTTTACCGCGACGATGCGGCACGAACGTCCGCGCATTCGCGATAATCCCAAACCGGAGCGATGTTTGCGGATTCCTTTGGCGACTTACAGGTTGCAACTGAGTCAAGCATTTACATTTACTCAGGCGGCGCAGATCGTGCCTTATCTGGCGCAATTGGGCATCAGTCATGTGTATTGTTCTCCGTATCTCAAAGCGCGTCCGGGCAGCACGCATGGCTATGACATCGTCGATCACCACCTGCTCAATCCGGAAATCGGCACCAGGGAAGACTTCGATACTTTTTGCGCGGCATTGCATGCGCACGGCATGGGTCAGATTATGGACCTGGTGCCCAATCACATGGGGGTCATGGGTGCGGATAATCGCTGGTGGCTGGATGTGTTGGAAAACGGCCCGGCGTCGATTTATGCTTCATTTTTCGATATTGACTGGTATCCGCTTAAAGCCGAACTTCGCGATAAAGTGTTGCTGCCCATCCTCGGCCAGTCTTACGGCGATGTGCTGGAGAACGGTCAATTAACACTCCAGTTCGACGAAGCGAACGGTAGTTTCAGCGTATGGTACTTCCAGCATCGCTTGCCGGTTGCGCCGCACGAATATTGCCGGTTGCTGCGGCATCGCTTGCCGTTGCTGGAAGGCCAATTGCGGCCGGACCATTCCGATCTGCAAGAATTCACCAGTTTGATTACCGCCTTCAGCAATTTGCCGGCTGGCGATGCCGAAGCACCCGGCAAGGTTATCGAACGGCATCGCGATCAGGAGCTGTTGAAACGCCGCTTGTCGGTGCTGATGAGTACATCGCCGCCAATCCGGCAGATGATTCAGGATACGGTCAGTGATTACAACGGGACGCCCGATCACCCCGCGTCCTCCGGCCTATTGCATGAATTGCTCGAAGCGCAATCGTGGCGGGTTGCCAACTGGCGGGTCGCATCCGACGAAATCAATTACCGGCGCTTTTTTGACATCAACGACCTGGCGGCTTTGCGGATGGAGGACAGTCATGTGTTCGAGGCGACCCATCAACTGGTGTTGGAGTTGATCGCCGAAGGCAAGGTCGATGGTTTGCGCATCGATCATCCGGACGGTTTATACGATCCGCCGCAATACTTTCAGCGGCTGCAAGACCGCGTCGCAATCCGCTCCCCGGCGCAAGCCGGTGAACAATCGGTTTATCTCGTGGTGGAAAAGATTCTCGCGGAACATGAATCCTTGCGGGAGGATTGGCCTATTCACGGCACCACCGGTTACGAGTTCTGCCGCCTGGCGAATGGCTTGTTTATCGATCCGGAAGCCAAGACGATGCTCAACCGGACGTACCGCGCCTTCACCCGGACGCAAATCGATTTTGATGAGCTGGTTTACCACTGCAAACATCAAATCATGAAGCATGCGATGGCCAGTGAACTGAATGTTTTGGCCGGTCAGCTCAGCCACATCTGCGAACTGCGCCCGCATACGCGCGATTTCACCACCAATCACCTGCGCCATGCGTTGGCTGAAGTCATCGCCTATTTGCCGGTTTATCGCACTTACATCCGTAACGGCCAAACAGCCGCGCTGGATCGGCGCTATGTAGAGTGGGCCGTTGCGATCGCCAAAAAAAGGGCGCAAATTCAGGATGTCAGCATTTTCGATTTCATTAGCGGCGTATTGCTGCTGGATACGGCAAAGGACGACGATGTGTCCTACCATGCCGCAATTACCGCTTTTGCCATGAAATTCCAGCAAGTGTCCAGTCCGGTAATGGCCAAAGGCTGCGAAGACACGGCTTTTTATCGCTATCACCGGTTGATTTCGCTCAATGAAGTCGGCAGCGATCCGCGTCATCTCGGCACATCGGTCAAGGCATTTCATGCGGAAAACCTCAAGCGGCTGGAGCGCTGGCCTCATGCCATGCTCAATACTTCCACCCACGACAGCAAGCGCAGCGAAGATGTGCGCATGCGCATCAATGTGTTATCCGAAATCCCCGGACAATGGCACTTGCAGGCGCGGCGTTGGCGGCGGTTGAATCGAAGTAAAAAACGGCTGTTGGAACACAAGGAAATTCCCAGCACCAACGATGAATACTTATTGTATCAAACGATGCTCGGCATCTGGCCGCTGGCAGTGCTCACCGCAGATGAACACGGCGCGTTGCTGGCGCGTCTCGAAGCTTACATGATCAAAGCCGTGCGTGAAGCTAAGCAACATACCAGCTGGTTTAGTCCCGATGCGGTATATGAAGAGGGTTTGCTGAATTTCATCGGACAAATCACGAATCCCGCCGGAAAGAATGTTTTTCTCGCCGATTTCATCGACTTTAACCGGCATATCGCGCGCTGTGGTTTGTTCAATTCGCTCAGTCAAACTCTTCTCAAATTGTCGGTTCCAGGCGTGCCCGATATTTATCAAGGCAGCGAGCTGTGGGAGTTCAACTTGGTCGACCCGGACAATCGCCGCCCGGTTGATTATTTGCAGCGTCAGCAATGGCTGGAGCACGTCAAACAATCGGTGGCTGTTCCACAAACCCAATTGGCTTCAGCAGTCCGGGAATTCTTGGATGATTGCGCTGACGGGCGCGCCAAGTTGTATTTGACCTGGCAATTGCTGCAAATCCGTAAGCAATG
This sequence comes from Proteobacteria bacterium ST_bin16, assembly GCA_002083595.1. Classification (GTDB taxonomy): domain Bacteria; phylum Pseudomonadota; class Gammaproteobacteria; order Burkholderiales; family Nitrosomonadaceae; genus Nitrosomonas. Next base: position 48,711 of record MSXT01000019.1, read on the forward strand.
GCCGGAAGTTTTTCAGAATGGCGCTTATCTGCCACTGCTTGTTTCGGGTGAGCACAAGGAACATATTTGCGCTTTCATGCGGCAAACCGAAGCAATCAGTCTGATCATCATCGTGCCGCGTTGGTTTTCCCGGCTGATAACGGCAGCGGATAAAGAACTGCCGTTGAGCGAGGCAGTGTGGGGTAACGCAACCTGGATCGAAATTGCGCAACCGGCTGCAATGGTAAAAAATTATGGTTTGAATCTGTTAACCGGTGAAACCATAGCGCTTACGGAAATGAACGGGACTCTCGCGCTGGCCGCGGCTGATGCATTAATGTCGTTTCCGGTGGCGTTAATCCGGATTTGATTTCTATTGCCGGATTCAATTGTGGCGGCCCGGCAATTTACGTGTAACGAAGTAACTATCGGAGTGATTCGTTTGTATGATGGAACCCTTGCGTTGTTACCAGTCTCAATACAATAAACCAATGTGTGAAATCGCAACACGTCTTTCTCATCATTGAAAAGTCATGACACTTATTCTCAATGGCTGATTATTTTTCTGAGGCTTCGGTTTGATGCTTGATCTCTTTAGCGATTTCTTCCATTTTCCCCTGAGCCTCTTCAGAAGCATCCTTCACCGCGCTCGTGATATCTTCGATTGCATCGTGCGCTTTTTCGTTAGGGCGCCGGTCTAGCGCGTCGTTGACTTTATCCATGACCTTTTCTGTGGTTTCCGTTGGTTTTTGTCCGCAAGCGGATAAAGTTGATAGCACTATCGCAATCATAAAAAGGTGGCGTAATTTCATGTTTTTCCCCCGTGTTGATTAGAACTGAGATTCTAACTCACCGGGCTGGTTTTTATTCAGCCAGGTGAGTTTTTCACGTTATTTCACGTTGGGACAATCCATGTAAACGGGGTGCGATGTAATTACAATCGCCACGCGGTTTTCCTGATCGGGTGTGTTGTCGGCGCCGGGAACTTCACCAATTGCTTTAGTGATTAATTGGCTGGGCCGTGCACCGCTTGCCACCAAGCGTTGTATCACCGCCTGGGCTCTTCTTTCCGATAAATCTTGATTATAGGCCGGTTTGCCGACGGTATCCGTTGATGCAGTGACGGTTGCAGTCGCATCGGGATGGGCTTCCAGCCAGTTGCCTACTTTGCCGATGGTTTCATCTTTGGTTTTAAAGGGTACGGCGCTGCCTGTTTTGAAATAAGCAACGGTATCGTGAATCGATTCTTTTTTATGATGGTTGTGGCCATGTACTTCTGTCAGCCACAGACACATTTCTTTCTCCGCTTCCAAACGATGGCGTGCGGCTGATTTGGCGGCATCCAAGGCTTTTTGCTTTTCGTTGATATTCCAATAATGATCTTTTTCAAGATGACCCAGAATCTCATTGGCGGTTTCCAGATCTTCTTCGGATTGTTCTTGATGCCACATGGCTTGCCCGTAGTGGCCCAATCTGGCGGCTTTGATCTCGGCCTTCAAATCCTCCGTATCGGTTTTTGGCGTGGCACAGGCGGCCAGGAGCAGTATCAGAATTGCTAGCGGTGAGTAATGATATTTTTTCATGATGATATCCTTATGATCGAGTGGGTCGCAGCAGGCTTATTCGCCATCATCCAATGGGCCGTAACTGGTCCAGTAGCCGGGGTAATGCAAGCCAAAATAACGGCTGTCTTCACTGAAACGATTCCAAACATAAGCTGGCGAGGCAAATTCACTGGATGGAACCGGTGAAGTGATGACTTCCACGCCACCCACCAGTGTCCGGCTCACACCATGCACAATGCCGCGGATAACACCCCACGTCAGACCTAGAAAAATATTTTGATCACTGGTGATATTGATCACGTTTTTGGGAATTTCGATAAAGCCGAAGGCAATGTTTGCAATACCCTGGCTTAGTTTGTCGATGAAATAGCTTTCTGCTTTGGCTGTCGATGTCATCATCAGCGCGCAGGTTAGAATGCAGGCAACCAGGACTTTATTTTTGTTCATGAGTAGCTCCTTATTTTTAGAATTGAAACTACGCGAGACCCTACACAGATACCCAAAAGTGCAGACCCCACACCGATCTTTACTTTGATGACTGATTTATCTGGGAATTTTCTTGCTACCCCGGATTTTTTCATCATAAGGCCGCTGGTTGGATAAATAAATAAGCTTTTGCTTATTTCTATCTAAGCGATTTGCTTATAAAAATGCAGGGATGATTGAGAATCAGCGCAAAAATGGGGAGGAGATGCGTGATTCTATGTGCCGCTGGCTGATGACGGCTTCAGGGTGGAAATCTTTTCGCTATGCCGCCCTGTGGCGGACGATGAAGCAGAAACAGGGGTAATTAGGCGGTAAAATATCGTCAAGAAATGAATTGCCGGGAATCTTTGTTAAAGAACTGGCAGGATTACCGGGAAATCTTAAAGTCGCTCATTGTTCAGCGTTTCCCTAAGAAAAGTTTCTTCCGGAAATGTACCTGGATAATAATTTCTTAGAGTGATCTTGGATTTTTTGGATCAGATGCAGTTTCTTGCACCGAGAAAATAAAAAAGACCTGAATTCATTCAAGTCTTTGTTTTATTTGGCGTCCCCAACGAGATTCGAACTCGTGTTACCGCCGTGAAAGGGCGATGTCCTAGGCCTCTAGACGA
>MSXT01000019.1:51415-56184 GCA_002083595.1 Proteobacteria bacterium ST_bin16
AGCGGGATCGAACCGCTGACCTCTTGCATGCCATGCAAGCGCTCTCCCAGCTGAGCTATACCCCCTGATCAAAGGAAGGGGGATTATACTGATGCGATGATTTATTGTAAAGAAAAGATCAACCGGGAAAACTGCTGAGATGACTGTTCATGCGCGCCAGTGTCTCCTCGCGTCCGAGTAATGCCAGTACCGCATCGATCGACGGAGTGTGGACTTCGCCGGTGACCATGACCCGTAACGGCATGGCGATTTTCGGCAGTTTGACATCGTGCTCCTTGGCGGCGGTTTTTATTTCTTGATGGATGACTTCGCGTGTCCACTCGATGTGGCGGAATTTTTCCAGCAAACCGGTCATGATCGGCTTTGTTTCCGCAGTAAAATGCTGCGCTTTCAGTTCATTGTCGGGTTCCAGCGGGCGGTAAAAGTACACTGCGGCATCCGCCAATTCTTCGATGGTATTCACTCGTTCCTTGAGCAAATCGACAACCTGTGCCAGATCGGGGCCGCCACTCGTCAGACAATTGTCTTTTGCCAGAAAAGGTGTCGTCAGTTCGGCCAGGCGGGTGTTATCCGTTGTTTTGAGATATTGCTGATTGATCCAATGCAGTTTTTCCGGATTGAATTTGGCCGGGGAGCGGCTGATCGCGGATAAATCGAACCATTCCACCAATTGGTCGCGGCTGAAAATCTCCTCGTCGCCATGCGACCATCCGAGTCTTGCCAGGTAATTCAACAGCGCTTCCGGCAAATATCCATCCTCGTGATATTGCATGACCGAGACCGCGCCATGCCGTTTCGACAAGCGCTCGCCGTTGGCGCCCAAAATCATCGGCACATGCGCGTATTCCGGCAATGTGGCGCCCAGCGCCTTAAGAATATTGATCTGGCGCGGCGTGTTATTGACGTGGTCGTCGCCACGGATGACATGGGTGATATTCATGTCCAGATCGTCAATGACGACGCTGAAATTATACGTTGGCACGCCATCGCCGCGCAGCAGCACCAGATCGTCGAGTTCGTTGTTGGCGACGGTGATTTTTCCCTTGATCTGATCGTTGAACGTCACGAAACCGTCCAGCGGGTTTTTGAACCGCAGCACCGGTTTTACACCGGCTGGCGGGGTTTGCTTGCTATCGCGCCAGCGGCCGTCGTAGCGGGGCTTCAAGCCCGCCGCCAGTTGCTGCTCACGCATTTGCTCCAATTCCTCCTTGGTGGCGTAGCAGTAATACGCTTGATTATTCCGCAGTAATTGCTCGGCAATCTCGTGATAACGCGCTAAGCGCTGCATCTGATAAAACGGCCCTTCGTCGTAATCCAATCCCAGCCACGCCATGCCGTCCAGAATTGCCTGAATCGATTGTTGCGTTGAACGTTCCAGATCGGTGTCTTCAATGCGCAGAATAAATTTTCCGCCGTGCTTGCGGGCATAAGCCCAGGAAAACAGCGCGGTGCGTGCGCCGCCGATGTGGAGATAGCCGGTTGGGCTGGGAGCAAATCGTGTGCGTACCATCATGATTGTTGTGTCAACTATTACGCCGAATATTGGAAAGCGGATAGTTTACGCGATTCCGCCGGGTATGTTGATAGCCGTATGAAAGCCAAAGCCGATTATAATGAGCGCACTTTCTAATTCAGATGCTTTTCTTGTGGCGCAGACAAGCGCGTTTGCTCAATGACTGACTTGATCCATGATCTGATTTTTGCCGCTGCCGGACGGACACCGGACGCCGAAGCGTTGTCTTATGACAATCAGCGTATGCGCTATGCCATGCTGGCGGGGGCAGTCGCGGCAACGGCGAATGGCTTGCGCGCATCCGGTTTGAGCCGCGGCGAGCGTGTGGCGGTTTATCTCGAGAAACGTTTCGAGACCGTAATTGCGCTCTTTGCCGCAACGGCGGCGGGCGGTGTGATGGTTCCGGTAAATCCGGTATTGAAGCCGGAACAGGTGGCGTACATCCTGATCGATTGCAATGTCAGGATATTGGTGACTTCGCTGGAGCGGCTAAAATTGCTGCAAACGGTTCTGCCGCTGTGTCACGATTTGCATACTGTGATTGTCGTCGATGGCGGAGATCGCTTGCCTGTGCTTGCCGGTCTGACAATTGCCAGTTGGCAAGCCATTTCTGCAGTGCAAAAAAAACATTCCGCATTAGGCGTGATCGATAGCGATATGGCGGCGATTATCTATACCTCCGGCAGCACCGGTAAACCCAAGGGTGTAGTGTTGTCGCATCGCAATTTGCTGGCCGGTGCGAAAAGTGTCGCGCAGTATTTGCAAAACCGTCCGGATGACCGGATTCTGACTGTACTGCCGCTGAGCTTCGATTACGGATTGAATCAATTGACGTCGGCTTTCTATGCGGGAGCGGCGAATGTGCTGATGAATTATCTGCTGCCGAGCGACATTATCCGCATCGTCAACGACGAGCGAATCACCGGTCTTGCGGCTGTGCCGCCGCTGTGGATTCAGCTGGCGCAATTGGACTGGGGAAAAGCGCCGTCGCTGCGCTATATCACCAATTCGGGCGGCGCCATGCCGCGTGCGACGCTGAACAAATTGCGCAGCGTATTACCGGCAACGGAAATTTTCCTGATGTACGGTTTTACCGAAGCGTTCCGTTCGACCTATCTGGCGCCGGAAGAAATCGAGCGTCGCCCGGATTCGATCGGCAAGGCGGTGCCGAATGCGGAAGTTTTGGTTTTGCGCGAAGATGGCACGCCGTGCGCACCGGGTGAGCCGGGCGAATTGGTGCAGCGGGGCGCTTTGGTGGCGATGGGCTATTGGAACGATGCGGAAAGAACCGCGTTGTGCTTCAAACCGCTGAAAACGCGCCAGGCCGGGTTGCCGCTCGCGGAGATCGCTGCCTGGTCCGGCGATACCGTGCGCGTGGACGAAGAGGGGTTTCTGTATTTCATCGAACGCCGCGACGAAATGATCAAAACCTCCGGTTACCGGGTCAGTCCGACCGAAGTGGAGGAAGTGATTTATGCCGCTGAGCATGTTGCGGAAGCGATTGCGATCGGTGTGCCGCATCCCGTCCTGGGGCAAGCGATTGCGGTGATCGTGACGGCCCGCCGTGGTATGCAGCCGGATGCTGATCTTTTGCTGCGTCTATGCAAACAGCGCTTGCCTGCGTATATGCTGCCCAGTCACATCGAACTGCGTGAGGGTAATCTGCCGCGCAACCCGAACGGTAAAATAGACCGCAAATTGCTTTCTCAGGAATTGCAGCATTTATTTAAGGAAACCGCGCAATGAGCAATTTACCGCCGGAGCATGCGCCGCTGGTGCAGTTCGCCGTGCAGGACGATTGTCTGCAAGTGGGCGGCATGGCGTTGACGCGCTTGGCGCAACGCGTCGGCACGACGCCGTTTTATGCCTATGACCGGCAGAAAATCAGCGAACGGATTGCAGTATTGCGGCGGCATTTGCCGGACGGAGTTTTGCTGCACTATGCCATGAAAGCCAATCCGATGCCGGCGCTGGTGCAGCATGTGGCCGGTTTGATCGACGGTATGGATGTCGCTTCGGCGGGTGAGATGCGCGTGGCGCTGGATACGGTTCTGCCGCCAGGTCAAATCAGTTTTGCCGGGCCGGGTAAAAAAGAGCATGAACTGCGCAGTGCGATTGCGGCGGGCGTTATGCTGAATCTCGAATCGGCGCGGGAGATGGAATCGGTCGCGCAACTGGGAGCCAGTTTAGGGATTACGCCCAAGGTGGCCATCCGGGTGAATCCGGATTTTGCACTTAAATCTTCCGGCATGAAAATGGGCGGCGGGCCGCAGCCATTCGGTATCGATGCCGAATGTGTGCCGGATGTATTGAAACGACTGGCTGCGCTGGGATTGGATTTTACCGGTTTCCACATTTTCAGCGGTTCACAAAATCTCAATGTAACCGCGCTGCAGGAAGCGCATGCAAAATCCTTGCAGCTGGGTATCCGGCTGTCTGAATATACGCCATCGCCGGTGCGCTTGCTGAATATCGGCGGCGGTTTGGGGGTGCCGTATTTTCCCGGCGAACGGGCGCTGAATCTTGCCGCTGTGGGGGAAAATTTGCAGCGTCTGATGCCGGAAGTGCAGCGGCAGTTGCCCGGCGCCAGAGTTGCAATCGAATTAGGCCGGTATATCGTGGCGGAAGCGGGGATTTATGTGTGCCGCGTTCTGGAACGTAAGATCTCGCGCGGGCAGGTTTTTCTCATCACCGATGGCGGACTGCATCATCATCTGGCGGCTTCCGGCAATTTCGGCCAGGTCATCCGCAAGAACTATCCGGTCTTCATCGGCAATAAAGTCCGTGGCGCGGAAAGGGAAGTGGTATCTGTCACGGGACCATTGTGCACACCGTTGGATGTACTGGCCGATCAGTTGCCGATGGCCAAAGCATCCGCAGGCGACTTGGTTGTGGTATTGCAGTCGGGCGCCTACGGTTTAACCGCCAGTCCGGCTGCATTCTTAAACCATCCTGCACCCATCGAAGTGCTGGTTTAATCGATTAAATTTCATCATCCTGCGCGCAATTGTTGTTTATTGTGTACAAGTAGTTATCTTTGTTGTAATTCCGCCATTAATTGTTAAAGATCAGTTGAATATTCGCTTTAAATATACTTAAATGACCGCTATAGTTAATTTATATTACTTATTGAAAGAAAAGCTTTGTTTCGTGCGGCTAAAAATAAGAAATGCACCGTAGATTCTGCGCTTTTTCAATGATGATGTAGCGCCAGCACAGTTTACTATTTTGACACTTTCTCTTGATATCAACGAAT
>MSXT01000096.1 GCA_002083595.1 Proteobacteria bacterium ST_bin16
TACCGCGCCGCAACACATCATCATCCATACACGGCAGGTCGTCATGCACCAACGAATAGGCATGGATTAATTCCACCGCTGCCGCGGCGACCGTCACGCGTTCCACATCCGCTGCCGCAAGTTCACCTGCCGCAAATGACAACAGCGGGCGGACTCGTTTGCCGCCACCCAGCACGGAATAACGCATGGCTTTATGCAATCGCACCGGAACGCAATCGCTCGCGGGCAGTCTCGTATCCAGAAACGTTTCAATCCGTGCCTGACAACTGCTTGCCCAACTCTGAAAATCAACGCTCATCGCTATCGGATCTAGTGAAGTTTTTTAACATACCGGCTTCCAGCACGCGCACCTGCTGTTGCGCGCCTTGCAGTTTATTTTGACAATATTGCAACAACTCCGCTCCCCGCTGATAGGCCGCCAGAGAAGCTTCCAATGACATTTGCCCAGCTTCCATGGCCATCACGATTTTCTCCAATTCAGCCGACGCCGCTTCAAAGCTCTCCGGTTGCGGCGGCGCAACCTGTTTAGATGATTTGGTCATAAGACGTCCAAGCCAGCAAGAAAACTCATATATGAAGAATAATAAGTGGTTCAATTACAAAAAAACAGACAAAAATAACGCAATTAGCCGTATCAGGTCAATTCAAATTTAGAAATGACCATCATCATACCTTCTTGAAGCTAGGGACAAGCACTCAAGAAGCCGCTCAGATCACCGGTTACCTGTGATTGCAATTATCGCAGGAAAATTGACTGCGGTTTCCCGATGACTTGTTTGCACTGTCAGCCGCGCACTGGTAATCATATTGATCCATGCATATTACTATGGCAAGATACGGGCCTTGGATGGCATCATCGAAACCGGTAAGCATATGTGATGAAATAAAAATGGCCGCTTGCCTATTTTGATCGCCACACCCGCTTATTTCAGCAATATTCTTGGTAGCGGTTCGCAGTATAAGAACCTATTCTATTTTTTCTAACGCACATTAATTGAGAATATCGTGAACGAAATCCTTGATCAAATCGCCTCATATTTTGAAACCGTGCCGCTATGGCCCTTTGTCTTATTCGGCTTGCTTGGGGTAGTGGCTATTATGGTCGATATCGTTAACCGCAAGCGCCGCGCTATGGCCATCGAAAATTTCCGCTACACCATCGAAATTGAATTGGCCGATATGTATCCGCAACATAAACGCTGGCCGCCCAACATTAACCATTACCTGACATCCCGGTTGCCTGAGATGTATCAAAATTTTGAAGTGTTGCGTGTTTTCATCCGGCAGGACCATTTACTCAAATACAACACGGATTGGAACAATTTTCGTGATTTCTGCCGCACGCTTACCGATGAAAAAATTGCCGCAGCGGAACAGAACGCTACCGGCCAATCCGCCAGCAATGAACCCGATCCCAAAGCCGTTTTTCATCAACTGATAGCAAATTTACTGAAACATACTGAAAAGTAGGAATTCCCGGTGCCGCCGGACAGAACAGCAAATCGGCATAAATTTATCATTCTTTTTCGCGGCACTATCATTAAAACGACACCGTTCACCTGCCATGACTCAACACGCTAAACCGGTCAATCCCAGGGTAACGGTGCGCCCGGTCATGTCTTACCGCGATATGGGTAAGTTTATCGAAGTGCCGTGGCATGTCTATGCGAATGACCCGATGTGGGTGCCGCCGCTACGTCTGGAGCGGCGTTTTCATTTTTCCCGCTTCAATCCCTATTTTAAGCATGGCGAATGGCAAGCCTGGGTCGCTTTTCAAAACGGCCAGCCGGTTGGGCGCATCAGCGCGCAAATCGATTCGCTGCATCAGGAACGTTATGGCGCCGACAGCGGCCACTTCGGCCTGCTGGAATGTATCGACGATGCGGAAGTTTTCGCTGCGCTGTTGCTGCACGCGGAAGCTTGGCTCGCTTCACGGGAAATCCGCCGGGTCAGCGGCCCGTTTAACCTGTCGATCAACCAGGAATGCGGCATTCTGGTCGAAGGATTCGATACGCCACCGGTGGTCATGATGCCGCATTCGCCGCGCTGGTATAGCCGTTTACTCGAAGCACAAGGCTATCTTCCGCAAAAGGATTTATTGGCTTACAAAGTCAAAGTCGATTTTGAAATACCGCGTGTCATGCAAGCAGTGATTAACCGGTTCTCACCGAAAATCAAATTACGCACATTACAACGCGATCGATTCGATCAGGAAATGGAGACGCTGCGCGATATCTTTAACGATGCCTGGTCGGAAAACTGGGGTTTTATCCCGTTTACGCGTGAAGAATTTGCTGAACTGGGCAGCAGCCTGCGGCTGTTATTGCCCGACGACTATATTCAAATCGCCGAGGTCAACGGCGAACCGGCGGCATTTATGGTCGCACTGCCCAACCTCAACGAAGTGTTGATCGAACTCAACGGCAGTCTGTTTCCGTTCGGCTGGCTGAAGTTAATCAATAAAGTCCGCAACCACGAAATCCACACTGGGCGCATTCCGCTGATGGGAGTGCGAAAAAAATATCATAATACTCCGGTCGGTTTGGCGCTGGCTTGCCTGGTCATCGATGCGCCCCGTCAAGTAGGCATGAAGCGGGGTGTTAAGGAAGTTGAGATGTCCTGGATATTGGAAGACAACATGGCGATGCGCGGCATCCTCGACAGCATTGGCAGCGAACAATACAAACGCTACCGTATTTATGGAAAAACACTATGAGCGTTGAACCCCATCCGGCAGCACAGCGATTCGCCGCGGTGGTTTTGGCTGCCGACCGCACCGGCAAAGATCCCATTACGTTGCATACCGGCGCGGCCTGCAAGGCTTTCGCACCGGTGGGCGGGGTACCGATGATTATTCGCGTTTTGGATACATTGAAGGCGTGCAATCTGATCTCCACCGTAATCCTGTGCGGACCTCCCGAATCGTTGCACGATCGCTGCCCGGAATTAAAGCTGCGTATCGCTTCCGGGCAGGTGACCTGGCTGCCGAATCTGGATTCTCCCAGCCGCAGCGCTGATCGCGGCCTCAGCCACATACCGCTCGACACACCGGTATTATTGACCACAGCCGATCATGCCCTACTCACCCCCGGCATCGTGCGCAGTTTTTTACAGAACGCCCTGACCATGCAGTGTGATGCCGCGGTAGGCGCCGTCAGCGGGCAGGCCATCGCCAGTTCATTCCCCGGTTGCAAGCGCACCATTATCCGTTTGCGCGACGGCGGATTCCGCGGCTGCAATCTGTATGCATTCAACCCGCAAGGGCGCGCACTGGTGGGGTTCTGGCGGCAAGCCGAAGATTTGCGCAAACGTCCGTGGCGATTGATCGGACAGGTGTTGGGATTCAACGCAGTATTGTTGTATGTATTTGGACTGCTCACATCGCAACGGGCTTTAGCCGCGATATCGGAAAAATCCGGGGTCAACATCCAGCTGGTTATGCTGGACGATCCCCGCGCCGGTATCGATGTCGACAAGGTTGAAGATTTAATGCTGGCGGAAGCGATCCTCGGCCGGAAAACCGGTTCCGAAGGCAGCACTGATCCATCTTGAGCAATCTTCACCTGTATTTCCGATGATATTCGCCTTATTGTCAGTCAATAACTGATCAAACCGATGTATGAAATTAATTGAACGGTATATCGCGCGCGAAATATCACTGCCTTTCACGGTAGTTATCCTTGTTTTGGTCGGTCTATTCGCCAGTTTCATCAGCGCCCGGCTGTTAGCAGGCGCCGTAACGGAAACCTTGGGCGTTGCCGCGCTGCTCAAACTGGTCTTCTTAAAAACGCTGATCGCACTGGAAGTATTGATCCCCATCGCACTCTATATTTCGGTCATCATCGGTCTCGGCAGGCTCAGCAAGGATCAGGAACTCAACATCATCCGCACCATGGGGGTCAGCGGCACGCGCATTGTACTCACGGTATTGACGGTAGCGATACCGGTTGGCCTCATCAGCGGCATGCTGTCATCGTATGTGCGCCCGTGGGCCTATGCCGAGAGCTATATGCTCGATGCGCAGGCGGAAGCGGAACTCAACACCAATCGTTTCCAGGCCGGGCGTTTTTATGGCAGTGAAAAAACCGGCCGGGTTGTGTATGTGCGCAGCAAAAACGACGCTGACAAGGAAATGCAGAATATTTTTCACTACATCAAGAAAAAAGAAGGCAGCGAAATTGTCATTGCCAAGCAGGCCCGTCAGATTCAACCGGCAACCAAGGAAGAAAGACCGCATATTCTGTTATCCGACGGCGTGGTGTACGAGTTGAGTAAAACAGCCAATATCGACGATGTCATACAGTTCGAGAAGATGACTTATTTCATCGACAACGACTATGTGCTGAATTACCGGCGCAAGGCATCCGCCACTCGCACCTTATGGGAATCCACGCAGCCGCGTGACATCGCGGAACTGCAATGGCGGCTTTCCCGCCCGCTCTCGGCGATTCTGATGGCGTTGATCGCGGTGACATTCATCCGTATCTCGCCGCGCCAGGATAAAACCGAGCGAACCTACATCGCCGCCGCCTTGGTTTTCGCCGCCTATTACAATCTCAGCGGATTGGCCAGAAGCTGGGTTGAACAAAGTGTGGTCGGCAGCATACCGGGTGTCTGGTGGCTGGATCTGCTGATGCTGACAGGACTCGGTATGTACGCATTGTTATCAAACAAAAAACAGCTCTTCGCGCGCGCGCAATGATTATTTATCGCTACATTGCCTACCAGGTTCTGATCGGCTTCGTGATGTCCACCGCC
>MSXT01000020.1 GCA_002083595.1 Proteobacteria bacterium ST_bin16
AAAGCCACCCGGATCGCGCAAACCGTCAAGGTGTATAGCTTCAATTCCAAATCGAACATCTGGTGGATGCAGGAACAAGCAAAATTCAACGAACTGACCGCAACCATTTTCCAGTTTCAGTCGCCGGACATTCAGGCACTGGCCAAACTGACACAACGAACGATGGATATCTCCGTCACCATTAGCGAACAATCGGCTTATGTAGCGGCGGAAGGGGGGGAATGTGAGGTTGGTTGGGTGGCTTTACAAATCCTTTGACCCATACAAATATTAACTCTGATCGCGATTCGATATTTTGAAATTTATGTTTCTACAGTTTTAATATGAATTCAGTGAATAACAAAAAGAAAGTCATAGATCTACTCAATTTTTCCTTCCCACTGACCAGTTTTTGTATCACGCTTCATGATTGCACTCGTTGGATAATCTCGACCAATCGTACGAAAGACCGATAGAACTTGCTGAATCTCGACGAAATACAGTTTCTCATGCCGTGTACGATCTGAACACACATAGAACCCAAGCAATTGAGCTTGCTCTCCTTCGACAGGAACAAAGATGAAACTATGAATGAATTGGTTACATAGAAACTGAACATCTCGTGTTTCTTTATTAATCTTGTTCAAATCAAACAAAGTGTCAATCCGGTGAGCATTAAAGTAATCAACTTTCCTAATACAAGGAAACCACTGCAACTCGAAAGTCATCGCTTTAGTTTTATCTGAGACCTTGAAGGTATCAAGAAGCTTCCGAACTGAGTAAAACCCAATGAAAATCTCCTTTTCAACTCTCACCAGAGAGCGCTCTGCCGATTCTTCGTTAATCCGCAACTTCTCGAGCCAAGCAGCAGCCCGAAGCAAAGGTGTTTTCCAATACTCAGACTCGTGAATCACCTTCTGATTCCTTAATAGAATAGGACAAACCGGAAATTAGAAACAGAATCCAATTATACGAAGAACCTGCTCAATCCATACAAACCGTTTCTGCAATATGACGGAACATCAAATTCGCTGAAAAGCCAAACCAATCCAAAGATTCTTCGTGGTGTGACGGATCATCATCTTAGCAAGGTTACATTAAGTCCTCGAGATACGTTCTAAGCACCAGCGCATGGCTATGCGCTGTGTCCTTCGCACCGTAAACCAGTGTAACCGGACCACGGCGCAGATGATCGACGAGTCGTCCGACCGCTGCCGGATTTTGATCCAATTCCTGACAGTAACGCTCCCTGAATTCATCCCATTTCAGCGGATCGTGACCGAACCAATTACGCAGCGGTGTGCTGGGTGCTATATCCTTGAACCACCAATCGATCCGCGCTGCATCTTTGGAAACCCCGCGTGGCCACAGCCGATCCACCAAAATCCGGAATCCGTCATCCGGCCCAGGTGGTTCGTATGCTCGTTTTAGCAGAATCACGATTGGCTTGCTCAGTTCGCACAAACCGTCTCTTCAATCTCCCGGAAAATCGAGTTCGCCGAGAAACCGAACCAATCCGTCGATTCCTCGTGATGTGCGCCGATCACTTTGCCGGTAGCTTCTTTATCCGGGTACATCAGCATCGTGATCGAACGTGCTTTGTCCCTCGTACAATCGAATTCATACAGGGTTTTTACCGCATGATGCCCGCCTTTTTGTTTTTCTTGGTAGCTGGATAGCACCCAGACTTTTCTAAATTGACCGTCCTTCCGCACGGTGTCGGGATCGAAGTAATGCGTTTCACCGGGTTTCCCGGCAATATCCATACTTACCCATTTGGCTTGCGCGGGTAGCGCAGCCAGCAGTAAAACGAGTACCAATACACATTTCTTCATGATTAATCGCTATAATTGGTTGGTGCAATTTAATTTTCTTTCCCCCAGAATCCCCACGCCGCAGGTCATTCCCACCGAGGCTTCTTCTTTGTTGCAGAAAGCAATAAATGCCGGTCATTTTGCCACTAAATAGTTTCCACTGTGGGTGTTTTCAACTATTCTTAGCATCCAGTCAGCCTCGTCATGGCAGCAATGAGAATTTATTTTGTGCGGACATTTTGCATCGTTTGGCTGACTGCAAGAATTGCTTGTGTGCATTAAATCCGCCGGGTACTGGAAGTCTACCGCGTTATGAATAGCATTAATCTGGAGTTAAATATAATGGAAGAGTTGAATCAAGCCTGGGTCATGTTGAAGCTTGGCGGGATCATTATCGTTCCGCTAGCTTTGCTGGCGATTGTTGCGCTGGCGATCATGTTTGAAAAAGCATTTATCTATTGGCGCTACGCACGGTTATCCAGCGATTTGCTAAACCTGGTGGAAACCTACGGCTTCAAATGGAACGATCTGGAAAAAATTCTTTCCGGGCTGGATAGCCGCCACTATTACAAGCGTTTCTTCGAAGTGGTGATTTCCAACCGGCATCAACCGGCTTGGTGGACCGAATCGCGCGCCGCCGATGAAGCGCAAATCATCGAGGAAGCGCTGGCGCGCCGCCTCTGGGCGCTGGAAACCATCGTCACCGCCGCGCCGCTGCTGGGATTGGTCGGTACCGTGGTGGGTATGATGCGTGCCTTTCAGGTGATCGGTAGCGAAGGCGTAGTGAATCCCACAGCGGTTACCGGCGGTGTGGCGGAAGCGCTGATCGCGACCGTGGTCGGTCTGGCGATTGCGCTGGTGGCGTTGTTCGGTTTCAATTATTTTTCGCGTTTGCAATCGCTGACGATGGATGAAATGGAACGTCTGGGTACGCGGCTGATCGATAACATCCGTCTGGATCAACAGGGCACTGGCGATGAAGCTCCGTAAATCGCGCACGGTTCCAAAAGGCAAGATCGAGATCATTCCGATGATCGACGTGATGTTTTTCTTGCTGGCAACATTCATGCTGGCTTCGTTGTCGATGCAAAACCTGGATTCATTGCAGGTCGACCTGCCCGAAGGCCAGGCGGAAAAGCTCAGCGCGGAAAAACCGGCTACATTGACACTGACCAAGGACGGCAAAATCTATATCAATCAGACTGCGGTTACACTGGATACACTGGCCAACACGCTCAAACCACTGCTGGCAGACTCCAAGCAAAAATTGATTGTGTCGGCGGATAACGAAGCGCCCCAGGGTATCGTCGTGCAAGCCATGCTGCGGGCCCGCGCCGCCGGTGCCCAGCATTTTCTGATTGCAGTGAAACACAAATAACGTAAAAAAGCATGGCCAGCTCCCGATCGAGAGAAATTCGCCTATGGTGGCCGTTGCCGCTGGCTGCGCTCGTCTGGGTACTGATTATCTGGGGTTTGGGATTTTTTCTGTCCATGCCGGAGGTGGAAATCGACACACCGCCGCCCATCGCCGCCAGTTTTATCGATCTGAGCGAAGACGAAAACGCCACCAGCTCGATGCCGGCTTCCGCGCCCAACCCGCCCCCGCCGGAGCCGGAGAAACCCAAAATCGAAGAACCCAAGCCCGCGCCCAAATCGCCGCCGTTGCCTGCTCAGGCAAGGCCGCAAACCAAGCCCAAGGCAGCCGAGAAACCCGTAAAACCGAAAGCGCCCATTCCCACGAAAGAAGTCGCAAAAACCAAAGCGCCGCCGCAACCGCCCGCCGATGCGCCATCGGATCTTTCCGAATACATCAATCAATCCAAAGCGCGCCGCCGTGCGGAAGGGCTTTTCGATACGCCGGATTCCGCTCCCGCCGCCACGGCCAAGCAACTGTCCGCAGATGAAATCCGCATGGCCAATATCCGGCGCAATCTGCAAAACCCCGGCACCAGCGGCATATTTCAGATTCTCCGTATCGGCCCGCGCACCGCCGATTTCTCATTTCGCGCCTGGACCACGGGGCAAAGCAATCCGCGCCTGCAAACGGTTCACGTCGAAGCCGGGCCGGATGGTAATGTCGAACTGGCCATTATCCGCCGCATGATTCAACTGATCCGTGAACATTACAAAGAAGATTTCAACTGGGAATCGCACCGCCTGCATCGCGTCGTCGTGTTATCTGCACGCGAGAAAGATACCGCGGGGCTGGAAGAATTTCTGATGCGCGAGTTCTTTATTAATCCTGTACGGTAAAGTCTGCCGGACTTAAGAAACACCCCCAATACGTCGTAACAATAAAATATGAGAAAGCATCCGCGATCTCTATTTTTATTTACCTGGAATTAAACATTAAACTCTGATAGATAAATATTATCTACCTACCCGCCAGCCTTCATAGAATGATAAGCAATAGCACAATCGAAGTTTCCGTTAATGACTTACAACTGGGAATGTTTGTCAGTGATCTTGATCGCCCCTGGCTTGAAACACCTTATCTGATTCAAGGCATCCTGATCCAGTCGCAGAATGACATTGACGAGCTTAAACGCTATTGCGCGCATGTTTACGTGGACATGGATAGAAGCGAGCCATTCATTGCGCAACAACGCGCACCGCATGCCGCCGCTGCGCGGGATTCTTCGCTTCAGCAATCTCCAGGGCGCCCCATGCCTCACGCCGATTCTCGCACTTCATCCAGCGCTACGAACTGGCACCAGCCGCCAGCAGGAACGCAAGAAGCCGAACCGCTGGATGTGCTACGGCGCGTTAAAACCTATGCGGATATTTGCACGGCTGAACAAGAAATCCCAGCAGCAATAAAGGCACATGACATTGCTTCCACCTTATTCAACGATATCAGTTTCAACCTTGAACACGAAATTAAAATTGATATGCAGAAGGCTCATGAAGTCGTCGACACACTGTGTGAAAGCGTTATTCGCAACCCCGATGCAGCACTCTTGCTGGCGCAGCTTAAAACCACTGGCAAAGCGCTTTACGATAGCGCCATCAAGACCTCGGTGCATTTGTTGGCATTCGGACGGCATCTTGGTCTACCGCGTAAAGAACTGGCAATACTGGGTTTGGGCGGATTGCTGATGGATATCGGCAAATTACGCTTACCCAAAGCGATTCAAGCCAAAAGAAACATGTCGCTCACGCCGGATGAGCGCAAGCTGATGAAACGCCACATCGCCTATGGAGAAGAGATAGCTTCTCAGCTGAGTGACGCACCGGAAGAAGTCATTAAAATTATTCTTCAGCACCATGAGCGCGAGAACGGCAATGGCTACCCTTTCGGTTTGTACGCCAATCAATTGCATGCTTATTCGCGCATGGCAGCTATCGTCGATTGCTATGAAGAGATCATCTGGGGAGAGCCCGGCATGCCGGGCATGAAACCATTCCAGGCTTTGAAGGAACTCAAGGAAAATGCGCAAAACGGCCTCAATTATACTTTGGTGGAACAATTTGCTCAGTGCGTCGGCATGTTCCCGGTAGGCAGCCTGGTTGAGCTCAATACGGGCGAGATTGCCATCGTGCTCACGCATAATCGCACACAACGCTTTCTTCCTTGCATCATGATCATTTGCGACGCCGGAAAGAAACCCTGCAGCACCCCGTTGACCCTGGACTTAAGAACCGCTGGCGCAAGCCCAAGCGGTATCCAGTATGCCATAGTCAATGATTTACCCCAGGGTGCTTATGGAATCGATCCTCAAAAATATTACTTATAAGCTGTTGCACTTACCGGCGCCGTAAATTTATGACTGTACTTGCTTATCAGGATTTCTTGCAACAAGCTTCCCGCAAATTGAATACTGCGCACCCCGCCGGTCCGCGCAGTGCGGTGCTGATCGTCAACTTTGAGCGGCTGGCGGAATTGGATGGCGTGCTTGGATTTACCGTCGTCGACGACATTCTGCAACAAATCGCCGGTCAGCTCAGAAACGCTTTGAATCCCCAAGATCTGGTCGGTATAACCGGACGCTATCAATTGTGCTGTTTACTGGCCGATTTGCTCACCGATGCCCATGCCATGCTGGCCGCGCATAAAATTATCCGGATTTTGGCGCAGCCTTTTGCATTTGGCAGAAGAAACATCATCCTTGCGCCGCGCATTGGCGTGGCATTACCCGATGAAAGCAACCATACGCTCGATCAACTGATGAGCAGCGCCAGTTCGGCGGTACGTCAGGCAAAACTGGAGCAAGAGCCGATCAAGCTTTTTGTGGCCGAATTGCAAGACCCCTTGCTTTTCCATATCGATCTTTGGTCCGATCTGGGAAACGCCATCGAAACAGGTGGATTGCATTTGGGCTATCAACCGCAAATCGATATACCCAGCGGCAAGATCAAAGCAACCGAGGCGTTGCTGCGCTGGAATCACCCCAATCATGGACCGATTCGAACGGATAGATTAATCCAGATCGCGGAAGGAACCGCGCTGATGCCGAAACTCACCCTGTGGGTTTTCCACACCGCGTTGAGAGAATGCGCTGAATATCGCAAAGCCGGATTACACGCCGGTATTTCGATCAACTTTTCCGCCGACGATCTGCGCGATCCGGAACTCACGGAACTGGTCGCGCAAGGCTTAACCTTGTGGAATGTCCCGGCTGACGATATCACCATCGAGCTGACCGAAACAGCGGTAATGGCCAGTCATGCTGGCACACTGGACACTTTGCATCAGCTTAAGAACATGGGCATAAAACTCGCTATGGACGATTTTGGAACGGGATATTCATCAATGGCGCGCATGTTGGATTTGCCTTTGGATGAAGTAAAAATCGATATGGTGTTTGTCCGGCATATGGCAACCCGCCACAAGCATGACCGTATCGTCGATTCCATGATCACTCTTGCGCACCGCCTGAATCTGTCGGTGGTTGCCGAAGGCGTGGAAGATCTTGCGACTTACCAGCGTTTGCGCACGTTAGGATGTGACGTCATTCAAGGCTACCTCATTGGCAAAGCCATGCCGTTGCCGGAGCTCATCAAAGCCGTCAATAATCAATCCTTCGATTTTTTGCGAACTTCGCCGCACACGGGAACTGAAAGCTGAATTACGTACTGCTGGATTATTCAAGCCCCGGAATTTGGAATTCATCCCGGTCAGCAGGCAAGTGTGCATGGCTAAAAAATTCCTCGCTTAATTTCGACACCGGCACATCTCGGCATTCTAAGTTCGCGACTAATTGCCTGTTCTTTTCCACCGCGACACCGTCCTTCGCGCCCCACCCCTTGCCAATTGCGCTATACACGATGTAGTGATGCTGTCCGTTGATAAAACGCAGATAACCGCCGCCACCGCCTGCGAACATCAACGTTCGCGCTTGCACGTAAGACCTTGCCGGAGCGGCTTTCGTCAAATCGGGAAACGCTAGCTCCGGTGCGCCTTTCAATCCGAAACGGTATTGCAGATAACCTTTACTGGCAGAGAAATCATTCGATGCGCATACCGAAACCATTTTCTTTCCGAATGAACACGAAAATATGATTTGCTCATCCGCTTGGCAATGCGATTCCGCGGCCCATACGGGCGCGGCAATCAGACCGAGCAATCCGCCAATTAATGCAACCGTTTTCAAGCCAATAACGCGTAATATTGTTTGAAATGGTTAATCCGGTCATCCAGCCCCAGCGTTCCACCATTCACCTTCTTGGTGATTCTGGTCACCACATCATCGCTCGCGCCTTGATCGGCCAGATCATTGAGCGCTCTGGTACTCCAGAACCACGCCGCAGATAACAGCGGATATTTGGTTTTGACCCAATCCGGATTGGCAGTCACATCATCGCCGATCGCTTTGGCAAACGCGCTGTAGTTGTCCTTACCGGTCAATTGAATATAACCTCGGCCACGGTATTTATAGCCTTCTTTGCTGGCTTCGTCGCCGTTTCCCATGCGATTGGCATAAACGCGCGAGGCGATTTTTTCCGGTTGACGGGCATAACTATCCGCCAGATCGCCCGGAAAGTATTTTGAAAATACTTTCCTCAACCCATCGGCGGAATAATTCAGGTTTTCTTCCAAGGCTTTGAACTCTGCACTTTCGTGTGCGCATTGTGCAAGAAAATGCGCCAGACGCAAGGGTGAATCGATGCCAAACTTGGCGGCGCAATCCGGGATTTGGGCCAGCACGGCATCGGGGACATGGGTTTTCAGATTATCCAGGGGTAACATCTTCGCTCTCCCAAATGTTTAATAGTGAAATGACTGGTCGGCATACAATGAATTTGGTTGCTTCCGCATTATAATCACAATTTTATAACCTCAGCTTGTTATGCCGACGATTAAACCGCTCCCCGAATTATTGATTAACCAAATTGCCGCTGGTGAAGTGGTCGAGCGCCCTGCGTCGGCGCTCAAGGAAATGCTGGAAAACAGTATTGACGCCGGTGCCAAGAAAATCACGGTGCAATTGCAGCAAGGCGGGGTCAAGCAAATTCGTGTCACGGATGACGGCAGCGGCATCGCCAAAGACGAATTATTGCTGGCGCTGACGCGCCACAGCACCAGTAAGATCAGCACATTGGAAGACCTGCACCGGATCACCAGCTTGGGTTTTCGCGGCGAAGCACTCGCCAGTATCGCCGCCGTTTCCCGTTTGACCTTGACCAGCCGCCAAGCCGGGCAAAGCCATGCGTGGCAGATCGGCATTGAAGGCAAAGCGGTCTCGCAACCCGAACCCGCTTCACTGGCCAGCGGAACGATGCTGGATGTCAACGATATGTACTTCAACATTCCCGCCCGGCGCAAATTCCTGAAATCCGAAGCCACCGAGTTCGCGCATTGCGACGAAACTTTCAAACGTCTGGCGCTATCGCAAGCCGGAATTGAGTTCGTGTTGCAACACAACGGTAAAGTACGCCGTCTGTTACGCGCCACGAGTTCCACGCAACGAATCGCGGCGGTTCTGGGTGAAGAATTCGGACAAACGGCAGCGCCGGTAGACGAACAATCCGCTGACATGCGCTTGCATGGCCTGGTGGCATTACCAGCTTATGGGCGGTCTTCACGCGACGCGCAGTATTTTTTCGTCAACAACCGCTTTGTCAGCGATAAACTGATTTCGCACGCGCTGCGCGAAGCCTACCGCGATGTATTGCATCTGGACAAACACCCGGCCTTTGCGCTGTTTCTCGAAATCGACCCGGAAAGCGTCGATGTCAATGTGCATCCCACCAAAACCGAAGTCCGTTTCCGTGAAGCACGCGCTTTGCATCAATTCATTTTTCACGCAATCAACAAAGCGCTCGCCACGCCCAGCAGAACCATGAATACCATTGAGCCGGAACAACCAGCCCGGTCATTCCCTGCCTACCCCAAGACCGGCCAGGCACAATCCGCACCGGTGTCGCAGCCCGGCAGTTTTTACGGCACCTTGTTCAGCGTGGAGCCGCGCGCATACCCGGCAACACCGGCCAATACTTTCGCTGCACAAACTGAAAAACCCGATCAAGCCGTCTCAGCGCAAGAAAAACCGGACAACCATCCGCTTGGTTTCGCGCTGGGACAACTCCACGGCGTCTATATCCTGGCACAGAATGCGCGCGGCTTGGTGGTTGTCGACATGCATGCGGCACACGAACGGATTATGTACGAACAACTTAAACAAGCGCTCGATCAGCACGAAATACCGATGCAGCCGCTGCTGATCCCGTTCGTTCTACACGCCGATAGCCTGGAGGTTGCTGTGGTTGAAGAAAATCACAGCACACTGGAACAACTGGGATTTGATATCGCGGTCCTGTCACCCGCCACGCTGACCGTGCGCGCAGTCCCGGCCACGCTGAAAGACGCCGATATCGCCCAGCTCGCACGCGACATTCTGCGCGAAATCCGCGAATACGGCGCCAGCCAGATTCTTACCGCGAAGCGTAATGAAATCCTTGCCACCATGGCCTGCCACGGCGCCGTCCGCGCCAACCGCAGATTGACCCTTGAGGAAATGAACGCCTTGCTACGCGATATGGAACAAACCGAACGTTCCGGTCAATGCAATCACGGCAGGCCGACATGGTTTGAAACCAGTCTGGCCGAATTGGATAAATTGTTCATGCGCGGGAAATAACGCTTTTTGCGAGTTAATCGCTTTACGGTACAGATCATTAACATTAAGCTAACAGCAAATAGGCAGTGAGCGGTTCTTTTTCTTGATACCGGAAATTGAAAAAGGGGAAATAACATGAGTGCAGATCGCGGAGATTTCTTTACGGAAATGAAAGAATGGGCAAAAATTAACGTGCTATGGATCGCCGCTCATATTATTAACTTGTTGTTTGGCAGTGCCATCTATATCGCTAGAATAATGGAGGGCGAAAGTGGCTTTCCCATTCTTACAATCGTCATTTCACTGTGTATCGTCTTCGTACATATCTTCACTTATCCGATTGAAGCGTTACCGGTCGAAGGATCGACGCAAGACGAGAGAAAAAGAATCGAAGACATCAGATCCCGGCAACGCAATAAGTGGATGATCTTTGCCTATAGTTTCATGTTGATATCGCTGCTGCTGACTTTTTATCCCTTCATCAACCCACTGTTCAGCTTTGCGGAAAAGAAATCCGACCATTCTGCCGGAACCGTGCAACAGGAATTCACCGGACAAGAAAAGACAAAGCCCGATGCAGGACGATACCTCAAAACACTGCGTGAACGGCCGATCGCTGTATTTGTCGGCTGCTCTTTGGATCCAAAAGCGAAAACCTTGCTTTGCTCGGAGCCGGAAGCTAAACCCGAAGTTAAAAATGAATCGGACTCCCAACCCCCGCCCAAAGCCGAGAAAGCCGAAAATACTGGTAAAACGCAAAATCCAGGAGGCGGAACTGCCGGTAAAGCATGGGTCATCAACATCGGCGGACATATCGAAGGATGCAATAGAAACGACGACCCAGACTTTGGCAAGTCGGTCACCTGCGAAGTAAAGGATGGCCTGCTCATTCCGCTCTATTTCATCATCCTGGCTTTGATGGGCGGCAGTATCAGCCTCACCCGGCGGTTACCTGAATTGCAAAAGCAAGCGGGCGCGGAACACATCGCCACGGAACAGCAACCCAAATTAACGCAATACGAATTCCGCGAGCACCTGATCTTTCAGATGGTGCAGTACATTTCAGCGCCACTGCTGGCCATCCTGGCGTATTATCTGATCGAACCGGGTAATATCACCAATTCTGTCGTGCTGGCCTTCACCGCCGGATTCGCATCGGAAACGATTCTGCTGATGGTGCGGTCGATCGCCAACAAAATCACTCCTGGAAGCGGCGAAGCACTACAATATGGTGCGATTGCCGGTGTCGTCACGACTCAAGACGCTGCCGGGAAGAAAGCGGAAGTATTCCTGACCGAATTGCCGCAAATCCATTCGATTACCGACGAGCAAGGATTTTATGTATTGAGTAACGTACCGGTCGGCGAGCATAGCATCAGCGTCAAATCGATCGACAATGAAGCGATTCTGAAAAAAGACACGGTAAAAATCGAACGCGCGCAAGCCATCGTGAAAAAGAACTTGGCAATCGCCGTCGATGATGGAGGACAAAAATAACGGAATATTACGTTCCGTTATTTTCACCCGGAGCAATTCCGCCCGGATAACAAAAAACAACAATAAGGCTTTATGAGAAAAATATTCTTTGGTTTAACCCTAATGCTCGCCAGCACCGGCACAATGGCCGAATGGAATCGCATCAGCGAAAGCGACCGCAAAGGCGGTTCAGTTCTGTATAACGACCCGGCCTCGCTCCGCAAAGCAGGGGGCCGGGCTAAAATGGCGGTTCTATTCGATTACCCAACGCTGCAAAAAGCCGCTGGGGCGGAGTTTTTATCGGAAAAAATCCGGCGCGAATACAACTGCCAGGAAAAACAAATCCGCACCCTCGCCTACTCGCTTTTCAGCTTGAACATGGAACACGGCGACTTAGTGCGCTCGTATAACCAGCCGCAGAAATGGGAAATGGTGAAGCAAGGCAGCACGGAGGAAGTGGAGTGGAAGGTGGCGTGTAGCGAGTAAAACTCATCAATCAGCCATAGGGTATAGTCAAAAGCAGATAGGATCGTACTATCCGTAAACCTGCTTTAACAAATGTTCACCCATACAACCGCCGCTTCAACCCGCAACGATTCAGTATGATCACGCTGATTTCCTCGATGGAAATGCGTGTGGTATCGAGATACGGAATATCGTAGCGGTTAAACAACGCTTCCTGCCACTGAATTTCCCGCTGGCATTGCGCTAGCGAGGCGTATTGACTGTCCGGGCGGCGTTCCTGGCGGATGAAGTGCAGTTGTTCGGGAGTCAGCGTCAAGCCAAACAATTTGCTCTTCACGTTTTCCAGCACGTCCGGTAACTGCATGACGGTCATGTCGTCCGGTGTCAGCGGATAATTCGCTGCGGCGATGCCGTATTGCAGCCCCAGATACAGGCATGTCGGCGTTTTGCCGGAGCGCGAAACGCCGGTCAGGACGATGTCGGCGTCGGCGAGATGCTTCGGATTGACGCCGTCGTCGTGCGCCAGCACGTAATTGATCGCATCGATGCGCTTGAAATACGACGGATGATGCTCGACGCCATGCGAACGTCCGGCTTTTCGCACCGACGATTGATGCAGTTCTTCTTCGACCGGATGGGTGAAGGTTTCAAAAAAATCGTAGACGCGGCAGTTTGCCTGTTTTATGACCTCGAGAATCTCCGGCTTCAACAAAGTGCTGAATACCAACGGCCGGTAGCCATCACGCCCGGCGGCTTGGTTAATCTGCATCAACACCGCTTTGGCTTTCTCAAGATCGTCCAGAAACGGCACGTTGATGGTTTCCCATTCGATGCCGTCGAACTGCGTCAGCAAACTGTGACCCAGCGTTTCCGCAGTGATGCCGGTACGGTCGGATAAATAGAAAACGGTGCGTTTTTGTTTGCTCATGGGTTGTGCAAGCTGGCGATGTGCAACCAGGTATCGACCACCGAATCGGGATTCAGCGATAGGCTGCCGATGCCTTGTTCATACAGCCAAGCGGCGAAATCCGGATAATCCGACGGTCCTTGCCCGCAAATACCGATGTATTTGCCTTGCTTGCGGCACGCATCGATGGCCATTGCCAGCAATTTCTTCACGGCCGGATTGCGTTCGTCGAACACAGGCGCGACCAGACTGGAGTCTCGATCAACGCCGAGCGTGAGTTGCGTCATGTCGTTGGAGCCGATGGAAAAACCGTCGAAATACTGCAAGAATTCTTCAGCCAGCAGCGCATTGGATGGAATCTCACACATCATGATCACGCGCAAGCCGTTTTTGCCGCGCTCCAGCCCGTGCGAAGCAAGCAACGCAATCACTTGTTCCGCTTCTTCCAAGGTACGGCAGAACGGAATCATGATCTCGACGTTGGTCAGCCCCATGTCGTCGCGCACCTGGCGCAGCGCGCGGCATTCCAACTCAAAACAATCGCGAAACGCCGGAGCAAGATAGCGCGATGCGCCACGAAAGCCGATCATCGGATTTTCTTCGTGTGGCTCGTAGCGGTCGCCCGCGAGCAGATTGGCGTACTCGTTCGATTTAAAATCGGAGGTGCGCACAATCACCGGGTGCGGATAAAACGCCGCCGCCAGGGTGGCGATGCCTTCGGTCAGTTTATCCACATAAAAACCAATGGGGTTTTGATAACCGGCGATGCAGCTAGCGATTTCCCGTTTCAAATCATCGGGCAGTTGGTCGAATTCCAGTAATGCCTTGGGGTGGATGCCGATCATGTTGTTGATGATGAACTCCAGCCGGGCCAGCCCCACGCCTTGATTCGGCATGCGCGAGAAAGAGAAAGCGTGCGACGGGTTGCCGACGTTCATCATGATTTTCAGCGGCAAGTCTGGCAATTTTCCAGCATCCGCCGTGGTATGTTCAAAGGGTAATAGACCTTCATAGACAAAGCCGGTATCGCCTTCGGCACACGAAACCGTGACCTCCGTTCCGTCTTGAATCGAGCGGGTCGCATCGCCGCAGCCGACTACCGCCGGGATACCCATCTCGCGTGCGATAATCGCCGCGTGGCAAGTCCGTCCGCCGCGATTGGTGACGATGGCCGAGGCGCGTTTCATGATCGGCTCCCAATCCGGGTCGGTCATATCGGTCACCAAGACATCGCCGAGCTGTATTTGATGCATCTGATCAATCTTCGTGATCAGGCGCGCCGTTCCCTGGCCGATCTTGCTGCCAATCGCACGCCCTTCGGCCAGCACGGCCCCTTTGCCCGTCAGCTTGAAGCGTTCCAGCACCAATGAGGAACGGCTTTCCACCGTTTCCGGCCGCGCCTGCACAATGTACAGCTGCCCATCCTGCCCGTCCAAAGCCCATTCGATATCCATCGGGCGGCCATAATGCTGTTCGATGATCACCGCTTGCCGCGCCAGCGCTTCAACTTGCTCATCCGAAAGCGAAAAACGCATGCGCCGCGCGGTTTCAACATCGCGCGTCAACGTCAATGCATCGCCGCCGTTTTTTTTATCCGCGTACACCATCTCGATGGCTTTAGTGCCCAGCCGCCGCGACAAAATGGCGCGGTTACCGGCTGCCAGCCCGCGCTTATAGACATAGAATTCATCCGGATTGACGATACCCTGCACAATGGTTTCGCCCAATCCATACGCCGCCGTGATAAAAATCGCTTCACGGAAACCGGATTCGGTATCCAGCGTAAACATCACACCGCTGGCGCCTAGATCGCTGCGCACCATTTTCTGAATTCCGGCAGACAGATACACTTTGTCGTGCGGGAATTGCTGGTGCACGCGGTATGCAATCGCCCGGTCGTTATACAACGAAGCAAACACCATCTTGATGGCTGCGATGATTTGATCCAAGCCATGCACATTCAGCAACGTCTCCTGCTGCCCCGCAAACGATGCATCGGCCAGATCCTCGGCAGTCGCCGACGAGCGCACCGCAAACGACACATTTTCGCCGCTATTAGCGGCCAATTTCTCATAAGCTTGCGATACCGCTTGCAGCAATGCATCCGGCAGCGCGGCATTGAGCACCCAGCCTCGTATCGCTTTACCGGCAGCGGATAGCGCTTGCGTGTCGTCGACATCCAGGCCGTTCAACAACTGATTGATGCGATCCGTCAGCCCATTGGCATTCAAAAATTCCCGGTATGCCTCGGTGGTGGTAGCAAAACCCGCCGGTACATTAACACCGACTTGCGCCAAATGACTGATCATCTCCCCTAGCGAAGCATTTTTTCCGCCCACCAGAGCGACATCGTGCATCGTCAATTGATCAAACCAGGCGATATATTGGGTCATTGGAAAACTCCTATCGGCGAATAATTAACAAGTAACTTTCCAGTAGACGGTTACGCAGCAAACTTAATGCTGGCTGTCTTTCAATAACGGGCAATGCCCGGAAATTGCATGGCGGCATGATAAATCATCTAGATAATCAGGTGCCTGACGCAAATACTCCAAGAACGTCTGCGCTACAATCGATAACTGTTTACCGGATGGATAAGCAAAGTACCAATCACGTTCAATTGGAAATCCCTCAACATCCAGTATCGCCAGCTGCCCCATCGGCGCATCAAGTGTCAAGGTATGTCTGGATAAGACAGCGATACCCAATCTACCGACAATAGCTTGCTTAATCGCTTCATTGCTTCCCAACTCCATGCGGACTTTCAATTTTTTATTTTGCTCTGAAAAAAAACGTTCTGTCGCCATTCTCGTTCCAGAACCCGGTTCGCGCATAATGAAGAGTTCATCGCAAATACGCTCAATGCTGATATTTTTTTCGCAAGACAATGGATGATCCGCCGATGCCATAACAACCAACGGGTTATCTAAAAACACCTCCGCCACGGCATCCACTGCATCCGGAACTTGGCCTAGAATGTAGAGATCGTCTTGATTGTTGGTTAATCGCTCCAAAACACGCTCGCGGTTCGTCACTTTTAGCGCAACATCTATGTTTGGATATTTCTGACAAAACATACCCAGTAAACGCGGCGTAAAATATTTCGCAGTAGTCACCACTGCGAGCCGCAGCTTGCCGGATTTCAGTCCTTTCATATCCGATGCGATCATTTCAAAACGAGAGAAATGTTCAAAAATACCCAGACAGGTTTGATATAGCTCTTTTCCTGCATCGGTCAGATAGATTTTTTTACCAATTTGTTCAAACAATGGTAAGCCAATTTCATCCGTCAGTTTTTTGATTTGCATCGATACTGTCGGTTGTGTCAGAAACAATTCTTCAGCCGCACGCGTGAAGCTTTTCAAGCGAGCAATCGCTTCAAAAACTTCAAGTTGCCGCAACGTGCTGTGACGCATAAGCCCCTCCTTTCATACCGATCTATAAAAAATCTATCATAGATAAACAACGGGCAATACTATAGAAACAATTGATTGTTATTTATGGTTTAAAAATTCTACTATATTTTCACTCGCTGATAGCTACTTCCTGACTAAAGTTTATAGCGTGTACTTTCAATAACTTGGAGAAAATTATGGCTTCTGAAACTATGAAAGAAGGTAAAGAGCGTTACAAATCCGGTGTTATTCCTTATAAAAAAATGGGTTATTGGGAGCCCAGCTATGTCCCCAAAGATACGGACGTTATTGCGCTGTTTCGCATTACCCCTCAGCCAGGAGTAGATCATGAAGAAGCAGCGGCGGCAGTCGCAGGCGAATCATCTACAGCAACATGGACCGTGGTATGGACTGATCGACTGACTGCTTGTGAGCTCTATCGTGCTAAAGCATATAAGTCTGAGCTGGTACCAAACACTGGCCCGGGCACTAACAATGAGGCGCAATACTTCGCCTATATCGCCTATGATATAGATCTATTTGAAGAAGGTTCGATCGCAAACTTAACCGCTTCCATTATTGGTAATGTGTTTGGCTTCAAAGCAGTCAAAGCGTTGCGTCTCGAAGATATGCGCATTCCCGTAGCTTACCTCAAAACCTTCCAAGGCCCTGCAACCGGTATCGTGGTTGAACGTGAGCGCTTGGATAAATTTGGCCGCCCATTACTTGGCGCTACCACCAAACCTAAATTAGGCCTCTCGGGCAGGAACTATGGCCGCGTGGTTTATGAGGGACTTAAAGGTGGCCTGGATTTCATGAAGGATGATGAGAATATCAACTCACAACCCTTTATGCATTGGCGCGATCGTTTCCTGTATTGCATGGAAGCAGTCAACAAGGCATCTGCCGCTACGGGTGAAGTCAAAGGGCATTATTTGAATGTTACGGCCGGCACCATGGAAGACATGTACGAAAGAGCCGAGTTTGCAAAATCTCTGGGGTCAGTCATCGTTATGATTGACTTGGTGATCGGTTATACCGCGATTCAGTCAATGGCAAAATGGGCGCGCAGGAACGACATGATATTGCATTTGCACCGCGCGGGTAATTCAACTTATTCTCGCCAAAAAAATCACGGCATGAATTTCCGCGTAATCTGTAAATGGATGCGTATGGCAGGTGTCGATCATATCCACGCAGGCACGGTTGTCGGTAAGCTGGAAGGTGATCCGCTGATGATCAAAGGTTTTTACGATACCTTACGCGAAACGCGTACTGAAAAAAGCCTGGAGCATGGATTGTTCTTTGATCAAGACTGGGCATCATTGAATAAATGTATGCCGGTTGCTTCAGGTGGTATTCATGCCGGTCAGATGCATCAGTTGATCGATTATCTCGGCGAAGATGTAATACTGCAGTTCGGTGGCGGTACCATTGGCCACCCTCAAGGCATTCAGGCTGGCGCAGTAGCAAACCGTGTAGCACTTGAAGCTATGATTATGGCGCGCAATGAAGGCCGGGATTACGTAAAAGAAGGCCCGCAAATTCTTGCAGATGCTGCGAAATGGTGTACGCCGCTTAAACAAGCATTGGATACGTGGAAAGACATCACCTTTAACTACGATTCCACGGATACCGCTGACTTTGTGCCATCCACAACTGCAAACGCTTAATCTTCTCAGGAGAAACAATCATGATGACCAATCACGGGAATTTACTCACACAGGGCCAATTCTCTTTTCTGCCTCCATTGACCGACAAGCAAATTTCAGCACAACTCAAATATGCGTTGAAAAATGGTTGGGCAATCGGCATTGAATACACTGACGATCCTCATCCACGCAATACCTATTGGGAAATGTTTGGCAACCCAATGTTTGATTTGAAAGATCCAGCAGGAATCTTGCTGGAAATCAACAGTTGCCGCAAAACTTTTCCAAACCACTATATCCGCGTGACTGCATTTAATTCGACACGCGGGGTGGAAAGTCCAACCATGTCGTACATTGTTAACCGGCCCAAGAAAGAACCAGGGTTTAGTTTAGTACGCCAGGAAGGTGCTGGACGAAGCGTTAGTTACACTATTCATTCCTATGCAACTGACAAGCCGGAAACTGAGCGCTACTAGCATAATAAAAATAAGGTATCTCTCTCCCTCATGGGGAGAGATACTAATAATACAAACAGTTACCAGAATAAAGGCATTAACATAATTCAGCCTGTCACAATCTCCATCTCATGAGGCCTCAAAGAGTGATTAAACATGCCTAAGCAATCTAAAAACTTAACTTCATCCGAAGGTACATTAATTGATTTAGATGCAGAATTCCGCGAATCTAATATCCAGGAAGTACTGGATAAACTGGATCGTGAACTGATAGGTTTAATCCCTGTGAAGACTCGCATTCGCGAAACGGCCGCGTTGTTACTGGTCGATCGTGTTCGCAAAAAACTGGGACTATCTGCAGGTGCGCCCAGTCTACACATGTGCTTCACCGGTAATCCTGGTACCGGGAAAACGACAGTAGCCCTGCGCATGGCAGAAATCTTACACCGTCTTGGCTATGTGCGTGAAGGACACCTGGTTTCAGTGACCCGAGACGACTTGGTCGGTCAGTATATTGGACATACCGCCCCCAAAACAAAAGAAGTGATAAAAAAAGCGATGGGGGGCGTTCTTTTCATCGATGAAGCTTATTACCTTTACAAACCAGAAAACGAACGTGATTATGGCGCAGAATCAATAGAAATTCTGTTGCAAACGATGGAAAACAATCGCGAAGACTTGGTCGTTATTTTGGCCGGCTACAAAGATCGCATGGATAAATTCTTCCATAGCAATCCCGGCATGCGCTCGCGAATAGCGCACCATATCGACTTTCCGGATTACGGTCCGGATGAATTAGTTGCGATCGCTAACTTGATGTTAGAAAGCCAGAATTACTGTTTCAGCTCAGCCGGGGAAGAAGCATTTGGAAAATATATACGTCTGCGCATGAAGTCGGAGCATTTTGCCAATGCGCGCTCGGTTCGTAACGCGCTTGATCGCGCACGCCTCCGCCAAGCAAATCGATTATTTTCCGGAACAAAGAAATCATTATCCAAAACTGATCTCATCACATTAGAAGCGGAAGATATTCTTGCGAGTCGTGTTTTTCTTGAAAGTGCGTCGAATAGTGAACCTAATACAAAAAATAAAAAATAAAAAATAAAAACTTAAAACATATTTTCGATAGCGATGGAAACGCTGACTCTACCCTGGCGCATCTTCCCAAAAACGATCGAAGCAGCATGTTATAACCGCGGGCGGCTTGCGCTACTGCGATTAGGCTATCCACTGCGAGTTACATTACTGAAACATCGTGGATTAGAAGTCATCTTAGACAAGACTATGTGGCTATGTGTTGATAGCAATAAAGATGACCAGCCTATTCTGGCATGGCGCGAGTTTCAGATTCACGGACGACGTAACTTACATCTGCCGATTTCTTGTGAATTGTGGCTATACCATAGCTATGCAGGCCTCATCATGGGCTCAGCGCTGGATGATTTGGATCAGGTACTTGAAAATTATGCATTGAAATAATTTTTTTACACCCCTACATTTCTGAGGATAAAAATGCCACTTGTAGATATGCGCGATATGTTGAATCATGCTTATCAAAATAACTACGCAATCGGTGGTTTTGGATTAGTCAGTCTGGATTTCCTGGAAGCTATTATCAAAGCAGCCGAATCCTGCCGCTCACCCGTCATTCTTAATATTTCCGAACCGCTCTTCAAAACGAACGATTTCAGGTTAATCATTCCAGCAGTTGAACGCGCCGCACATCAGGCTAAAGTACCGGTAGCTATTCATTTTGACTATGCAAAAAAGCACGAATCCATTGCCGAGGCTATTAACTTGGGATGCAATAGTGTCATGCTGGATGTTTCCTCAGAATCCTTTACCGGCAATATCGCTCAAACCAGCCGTGCCGCAGAATTAGCGCACGCATGTGGGGCTGCAATTGAGGGTATGCTTGGTTTTGCAGGTGGCCTGGAAGGGGAAAACGCGATCAATCACCTTGGCGAAGCTATTTATACTT
This sequence comes from Proteobacteria bacterium ST_bin16, assembly GCA_002083595.1. Lineage (GTDB taxonomy): Bacteria > Pseudomonadota > Gammaproteobacteria > Burkholderiales > Nitrosomonadaceae > Nitrosomonas. The sequence goes on from MSXT01000020.1 coordinate 20,185, forward strand.
CAGCCGAAGAAGCAAAAGCATATGTCAACCGTGCCGGCATAGACTTTCTCGCCGTATCCATTGACACCCTGCATATCCGCCAGCACAACCGGATAAAACTCGATTTCAAACGTTTGAAACGAATTAATGATGCAATTGGAATTCCACTGGTGTTGCATGGCAGCAGCGGCTTGATTGAAGATCAGTATCATAAGCTAATCTTAAATGGCGTCGCCAAAATCAATTGCTATACAGAGCTTTCCGATATTGCGGCAGCAACCATTCATTCCAATATTAAAACGCGCGCCAGGAAAGGCTATATCGAGGTTCTCCACGGCGTGACAGAGAATCTATTTGAACAAATCAAGCAGTGGATGCATCTCTGGGGCTCTGCAGGCCGTGCAGCAGAAGTATTGATTCAGTGTCGTCCTTGGCAGTCCGCGGAACAGATCATCCTTTGCTATGTTGAAAGCCATCGCTTACAGCAATTAGATGCCCTGATCGAACAAAGCCGTAAAACTTTGACAACTATTCCTGGTGTACGTCAAGTTTTCTCCGGCTGGGCGCCTTCTGAATTGAACCAGTATCGCTTATGCTGGCGTATTCAGCTATCCCATTCCGATGCCATCAACAACTTACAATCCCATTCGGAGTATATCTATTTTTTCAATCAATTATCCCGATCGATTGATCCTGAAAAAATCAGTATCACTTTTGCTCCGACTTTATCAAATACGGAATTTAGGTTTAAGGAATTAGCAAATGCATAGTCTGTACTTGCATCTGGCTGCTAAAATCCGGCTCTGGTTAGAACCAGATCACCCCCCCATAGAGGCCAAGTGCTGGTCTGTTAAGCGTAAAAATTAAGCTTCATTTATCGACAGACCCTCATTCCTGTCTTTCAGAACAACGCTGGTATTCAGAGAACTAGCGGTTTTAGGCCAGCGCGCGCCGCGCAATCTGTCTTTGCTCAACCACATCAAACACACGGCGTCGGATTGATTGCCACCGAGAATTTGATAGGCATCGTCATCCTCACCGGCATAGAAACCTACATGACCTTTTCCGCTCGCCAGCGATTCACGCCAGAACACCATGATAGCGCCCAAACGCGGATTGGTAGAGACGCCGAATTTCTCCCATTGCCGCGCACCCAGCGGATTTCCCGGCAATACCTCCTGCTGCAGAGTGGTACCGACACAGTGCGCCACGAATAACCCGCACCACGGCACATCGTCACCGGCATAACTGATATCGAGATTCTTAGCCCAATCCATGATGTCAGGATTGTTCTTGTTGCCGAGCACTTCCTTCGTGCCCATTAAATGACGCGCTTCTTCAAACCAAGGGAGTAATGGGGTGTTCACCGGAATAGACGGCGACGTACCGGAAAAAAGCGCTGCGGAAGTTTTCGGGCCCACGATGCCATCCACTTCAAGACCCTGACGCTGCTGAAATTGCATCACTGCGGCGATGGTATTGCGCCCCCAAATACCGTCGATCTCGCCCGGATCAAAACCTTTACTTTTCAGCGCTTGTTGAATTTGTTTGACTGCACTGCTTGCCATCATCCCTCCCGGAATTTCTATGAATTGAATACATAGCCCAGGGTGGAATTATGCAGTATTTCTCTCTAAAGCTTCCACTTCTTACGTTTCCCGATCAGATCGGACAGATGATCCAGCAGTTCATCTTCTTTGTAAGGTTTGCCAAGAAATACGTCAACGCCCAGATCCTTGGCTATTTTCCGGTGTTTTTCCGCGGTGCGGGATGAAATGATGATCACCGGCATATGCGCCGTTGCGGGATTGTCACGCACTTTCTTGATCAATTCAAAGCCGTTCATTTTCGGCATTTCCAAATCGATCAGCATGACATCCGGAATGGTTTCCTGAAGAATATCGACCGCTTCCGCGCCATTCTTCGCGATCAGCACATCGCAACCTTCGCGCTCCAACAGGCGGCAGGTGACTTTGCGCACGGTCAGCGAATCGTCCACCACCATGACAGCGGGTGGCGCGGCTGTTTTCTTTTTCTTCGCCGGAGCCAGCGCGGTAACCGGCGTACTGAGCACTTTCTGCACATCGCTGCGCTGCATCAGTTTTACCGGATTCAGGATCAGAATCACTTCGCCGTCACCGGTAATGGTAGCGCCTTCCACGCCCGGCGCTTGCGCCAGTTGCGCGCCGATATTCTTCGCTACCACTTCGTTGCTGCCGAGCAATTCATCGACATGTACCGCCAGATGCTGGGTGCCGCTATGCAGGAACAGAACCTGACTGTGTTTGGCGGTTTCCGGCACAACACCGGACTCGCCCAGCAAATGCGACAGATGCGCAAATGGATAGGTTTTTCCATTGAGGGTAATGCAATGATCCTGGTAGATTTTCTGCAAAGTTTCCGCATCGAATTCGCGTTGCTGCTCGACAATAAAAGCAGGAATCGCATAGGTTTGCTTGCCGGTGCGAACCATCAACGTTTGCGCAACCGATAAGGTCAGCGGCAGGTTAATCGTAAAAATTGTTCCTTGACCGGCAACGGATTCCACGCTGATGCGCCCGCCCAGCATTGTAATCTCATTCTTGACGATATCCAGACCAATGCCGCGCCCCGCTATTCCCGTCACCGAATCGGTGGTCGACAAGCCCTGCGTAAAAATCAGCGACATAATTCTACTGTCGTCGAGCGCCTCATTTTCTTGAATCAGGCCAAGCCGTTGCGCCTCCTCGCGGATGCGTGGCAAATTCAAACCGCAGCCGTCGTCACTGAGCGTAATCATCACCTCGTTACCTTCCTGATGCAGCCGGATTTCGACTTGTCCGGTCTCGGATTTGCCCAGCCGCTGTCTTTCCTCCGGTGCTTCGATACCGTGAGCGATAGCGTTGCGCAGCAGGTGTTCCAGCGGCGGATTGATTTTCTCCAGTACATTGCGATCAATTTCAACGTCGGCGCCATGAATCTCGAGACTGGCTTTTTTACCCAAATCCTCGGCCACCTGCCGGGCGATACGGTAATAGCGTTCGGCATAGTTGCTGAACGGGATGGTACGGATTTGCAGCAACGATTGCTGCAACTGCCGGTTCATCACCGCTTGCTGTGCGACCGCTTCTTCAGCCGCAATCTGCGTAGTCCGCAAGCTTTTTTGCACACTGATGATGTCATCGACGCTTTCCGCCATTAGCCGGGTCAATTCCTGGAAGCGCGAGAAACGATCAAACTCAAGCGGATCAAACGCCGGCTCGCTTTCCTGTTGATGGGCAAGATGCGATTGCATTTGCGTTTCCGCTTGGATTTCCACTTCACGCAACTGATCGTGCAAACGATGTGTGCTTTCCGTCAAGTCCTGCAAGGATTGTTTGAAATTATTCAGCTGCGCCTCGATTTTTGAGCGCAGAATGCTGGCTTCTCCAGCATCGTTGACGAGGCGGTCAATCAGCTCGGAATTGATACGCAGCAATGTTTTGGATTGCAGCAGCCCGGTTGTTTCGGCGGGCGGTTGCGCCAGTTCGGCGATCGCCACGGCCGCGGCAGTCAGCGCATCGTTTGACGGAATCGTAGCATCTTCATGCTGCTGAAGCTGTTCGATCTCGCCGCTGATCGCGTCAAATTCACTTTCCAGTTGATCCAGCGCGGCGTCGGAGATATTGCGGTCACGGAAAGCCGTTTCCACATGGCTTTCCATCGCGTGAATCAATTCACCCAGTTGCATGGCACCCGCCATGCGCGCACTGCCTTTCAGGGTATGCAGCAACCGTAGCAATGCATGATGGATATCCTCGTCTTGCGGCAACATGCGCCACGCACGCAGTTTTGCGCCCATGCGCGGAATGATGTCGTGCGTTTCTTCCAGAAATACCGCGAGCAATTCCGGATTGATCCGGTCAGTCGGCGCGGCAACAAGTGGTGACTGTTCCGGCTGAACCGATTCGGCCGGAACAGCCGGTACTGGAACGGTTTTAACGCGTGTCAGCAGTTCTTGTGCCGCTTGCAGTAATGCATCCGCATCAACTTCGGCTACGCCGTGTTCGCGCAGATCGTCACACCATCCGCCATACGCTTGGCAAGCCTGGTCAACCAAGTCGAGCAGCGGATCGGAAGCGGATCTGTTTTCACTTAACCAAAGATTCAGCACTTGCTCCAGGTTCCAGGCCACTTCACTCAAATCATCGAGCTTAACCATGCGGCCGCTGCCTTTCAAGGTGTGAAATCCACGCCGCGCACTCGCCAGCGCTGCTTGATCGGTTGGATTGATGCGGCATTTGCGTACATCACCGGCGATCCCCGCCAGCACTTCACCCGCTTCTTCCAGGAAGATGCCGAGCAACTCGGGATCGATAGCAGTACTCACCGCCACAGCGGATGCGGTATCAACGCTTAGCGCGGCAGCAGGTTGTGTAACCGTTGGCAACGGCGGTGCATTGGCCGGATTTTCTGCGACTTGGAACAGCTTGATGGCTTCCTCGACAATCTGCTGGCTATCGGGTTGCCCGCTGCGCAATGCTTCGATGTAGAAACCCAGGCTGCTCAATCCGTCGACGAGCAGAATTTGTTCGTTCTCGGCAATCTCGTAGCCTGGCTTCGATAGCTTCTCAACCAAACCGTAGCAAAGATGCAGCAGCGTGTGCGCACGCTCCAGATCCAGCATGACTAACGTACCGGAGACTTGCTTGAATAAATCCGGCAACAGTGGCAATTCCGAACGTTGGGCGGGTTCAAAAAAGAATTTATCCAGAATGCTTTCGATGTGCGCCAGATTGGTCAGAATTTCCTGCGCCACCTGCGCCAATAATTCTTGTTCCTGTGTTTTGCCATCCAGCACTTTGAATGTGGGTGCCGGTGGCAATTCACCAATCTGGATATCGCCCGTCGTAATACCGTGCAGACGGGAATCGATCACATCGATCTGGTACGGCAGATCGTCCGGCAGCTTATAAAAATCGTCAATAATGCTTTCAACCAGCAGTAGTGCCGTGGCCATCTCCATCGCCAGCTCTTCACTCGTTTCCTGCGGATGATCGTGCAAGTACGTCACCGTATCGCCAATGGCATCGATCAATTTCACCAGCGGCGCACACTCCGTTTGCCGTGCTTGGTGGCTGAGCCAGTCGACGTATTCCAATAATGTAACCAGACTTTCCTGATGCCCGGCACAGAACTCGCGCCAGATATCGTTCGCCTGCATCAGCGTATCGCGCAACCTATCCAGTATCGGACGCAGCGTTTCCGCTTCTTCAAACGTCGGCGCATTCTGATCCTTGGTTTGGCCGGGCCAGGTGTAACTGTGCTTGATCGCATTGATGCGCGCGCTGTCCGATTCGCTGTGAGCAATGTGGTACAGCAATTCGCGCATTAACATGGATGTGTTGCCGGTCGTACCCGCCGCCAAATGACGGATGGTTTGTTCAATCTTTCCGCACAGACGGCGAACCGGCAAATCGATTTGGCTGCTGTCCAGTTGCAGCAAATCTTCCAGAAAACCGGCCGTCACCCACCAGAATGCACGCGCATCGGTAGTTCCGGGAAACGCCTCGATTTTATCCGTCACGGCAGCCATTTGCCGCAAGCCATCCTGATTCGATGGATCGCGCAACCACTTCAGCAAACCGGCTTGATACTCGGCGCCCAATTGCTTGGCCAGAATCTTGGCAGCAGCCGCGTCGATAGCGGTGGACTCGGCTTTTAATGCCGGTGCGGCCGCTAAACGGGGGAAAAACAAATCGCTTTCGGGCGCGTTCTCAAAACCGTACACTTGCATCAAACCGCGATACGCCGGGAACAGCCGCAGCGGATTTTCTTCCGCGCCATCGATCAATTCGTTCAAGTAAAACAGCAATGCCTTGGTGGATTGCTTCAGCGCATCGAACACCGGCGCACTGGGTTCAATTTTCTTACTGATCAGCGCCTCAACCAGCTGCTCCATTTTTCCGGTGACGATGGTAATGCTGGTCAATCCCAGCATCTCGAGCAAACCGTCCAATTGATGAATATAACCGCGGCAATCCTTGATGAGATCGGTCTTGCCGGGATGCTGGCTATATACCTCCAGATTCTGGTCGATCAATGCAAAGACTTGGTAAATCCCGTCCTTGATCCCGATAATCGAAGCAATGTTCAGTGTGGGTTGCGCGCTCATATTTTTGTACCATCAATCGATAGAGAAACCGGCACTGGCATCACACCTTGAAGTTCGATACCGATGCTTTCAGCTCGGACGCGAATCCTGCGATCTGTTTGATCGATCCCGTGGTTTTCAGCGTTCCTTGTGTCGTCTGCCGGGTAATATGAAGAATTTCTTCCATATTGGCAACCACCTTATGCGCCGCCCGTGTCTGCGTGTTGGTCACGTCAAAAATATGCGTGACCAGCTGCGCCAGTTGCTTGGATACTTGTTCGATTTCTTCTAGCGCCCGGCCCGCCGCGTCGGAGCGTTTCGCGCCTTTTGCCACGCCGAGCGTACTGCGTTCCATCGCCGCGATGGCATCCCGGGTGTCGCCCTGAATGGTGACGATCAATTCGCTGATCTGTTTACTGGCTTCCGCCGACCGTTCCGCCAGCCGCTGCACTTCTTGTGCAATCACGGTAAATCCGTGCCCGGCTTCACCGGCGGCAGTCGCCTGCAATGCCGCGTTCAACGCCAGCACGTTGGTTTGATCGGTGATGCCGGTGATCAACGCGACAATCTCGCCGATTTCCTGCGAGCTTTCGCCCAGGCGCTTAATCCGTTTCGAGGTATCTTGGATGTGCGTGCGGATTTCGTTCATTCCGGCGATCGACTCACGCACCGCCAGCGTACCTTTCTCCGCCGCGGCCAATGATTGTTTCGCGACTTTGGCGGATTCCGTCGCCATATCCGATATCTCACCGATCGATTCCGTCATGCCAACAACCGCCAGAGTGGTTTGTTCGATTCTATCCGTTTGCTGCTGCGCCGCGGTTAACAAACCGGACGAAACTTGCTGCGCTTGATGGGATGCTTTCACCACCAATGCGCCCGCCTGATTGACTTGCTCCACCAGCGTGTGCAATTCCTCGATGGTACTGTTGATGGCGTCGGCAATCGCACCGGTCATATGGTTGGTGATGTCGGTGCGCACCGTCAGATCGCCGTCGGCGATTTTTTTCATGTCGTCCAACAGTGTCACAATCGCTTTTTGCGCTTTCTCGACTTCGTTGCGGTTGGCCAGATTCTGGTGATAGGCATTGCGCCGTACCGACCGGATTAACAAGATCAATACCAGCACGGCACACGTAGCCAAGATCATCGCCAGCGTATTCAGCAGCAGCGCAGCATGACTGTTTTGCTGCTGTATTTCATCGTCGAGTGTTGCAGCTTGTTCCTGCATCACAGCTTGGTTGTTCACAATTTCGTCGATTGCGGATTCCATCGTCAGCGCGATAGGAATTTCCTTACGGATGATATGTAAATGCTCGTCAAATTTTCTCAACTGCGCATACGCATGCGATAACAGATCCTGGATCACCTCGTGCTTGCTGGAAATCGCGCCAAGACCATGATTGCCTTGACTCAGGGTTTGGATCATCGCGGCAACTTGCGCGTGATCCTGCGCCAGTTGCGCAGTGATTTCCACCAGCGGCGCTTCGAGCGGCAGCAGGGTCTTCACATTTTTGGCCACGGTGCGCGCATGTATTTTGATCGTTTCCACGGTACGTATTTCTTGGGATAGATTTCCGGCTTCCGTCATGCGATTGATCAGTTCATCCATACGTCTCGCCAACTGGCTGTGTGCATTATTGATCGCTTTGATGCTGTTGTTGAGCCGTATGAGAGGTTCCTGCTGATTCAGAATCAAATCGATCCTTTGATCTTCCAGCTGCCAGTTTCTGAAATAAGTATGCAAGCCCGGCGCTAATGAATCATCCGCAACCGCCACGGTTGTGCCGCGATACGAACCGCCTTGCAATAACAGGGTAATGTCACGATTGAATTGCTGGCGGCTGTCGCGCAACCGGGCAAATGCTTCTGCTTCGCCAAGCAGCGCCTGTTGTAAGGCATTGGCGATATGCGCATGCTGAATTTGCAACTGCGCGGCCAGCTCCGGCTGAATTGCATTCTGTCTGGCTTGGCGCACACTGATGGTTAGTGTCATCAGCAACAGCACGGTAAAAAACATCACGACGCCACCCAGCACCCAGCTATTGTTCACAAGAGATGTATTTTTAGGAATATTTTTCTTTGCGGGCACCGCAAGCACCGGTAACTTCTTACCTAACGCAACCAAACCGGTTGGCAATCCGAATTTAGAAAAATTGTCTTCCATTGTGTTCTCCAGTGTGTACCCTGGTTTGTTCAATTAAATATGCTAATCAATGACATTCGCTGTCCGGTTTTACCAGGATTGGCGATAGCTTAACTGTTATAAGATTTGATCAAAGGCGGGATAAAGACCGTAAAGTGAGGTCTTTTAAAAATCGAAGCGGCTATGCATTTATCGCCGCCCATTAAGTCAGGTTGCTTACGTGATTGCTAAGGTGCGGATACGAGGAATTGTGCTGCGGATGATGAGTGCCCTCTCATTACAGGCATAGCCTGCGGATAGAGAAGTCTGCAAATGGGTGTGGCAAATTATTGGGTTCCGACACGATATTTCTTTCCCCACTCGTCCATCACAAACAAGATGGATTTAAGCGAATACCCTAATGGAGATAGCGAATATTCAACACGTGGAGGAGTTTCGTTGAAATCATTCCGGACAATTAATTGATGCATTTCCATTTCACGTAACTGCCGGCTTAAAGTGCGGTGAGTAATTCCAGTCAAGTTTCTCTGGAGCTCATTGAATCGCATAGCACCTCCCAGCAAGTTATGAATAATCAGAACTTTCCATCTTCCCCCAATGACCTTCAATGTCACCTCGACGGGACAACACACTGCTTTAGCTGGCATTTCTGAATCTCCCTGTTTTTGACAGTATCCTTTTTGTGCGTACTTGTAATTAATTCTGGTGGTATTACTCTATCACGCAGACCAATCAACTTCTGTAATTTGCGCTTGATGGCCATAACGGTGCCAGCCGTGCTCAAGGAACATCGCGCTTCTTCAATGACAGGGAAACCATCACTACATAGGTGCTCACAATGACTTTGGAAGAACAACTCGATGACCTCAATCAAATGATTCTAAAAGGTGAAATATTGCAATCGATGGACAAGTACTACCACCCCGATTGCATCGTTATCGAAAAAAATGATGTGGTAGCAAAAGGTTTAAAGCAAGCCAAAGACCGGGAATCTGAGCTATTCAAAGGCGTTGAAGCATGGCTTAAATCGGAAATTATATCGACCGCGGTGGGTGAAAATGTGACCATGACCGAGTGGCATTATGAATATAAACATAAAGATTACGGGCACAAAAAATTTGATCAAGTAGCGGTACAACACTGGAAAGATGGCAAGATCATCAGTGACCGGTTCTATGCGCTGTACTAAGGAAACGCCGAGAAACTGCTGCGCTTGACCATCGCTCGCCACCTTTCAGCGTTATCTTCAGCAATCATTTCATCATCAACAACCTAAAGGAGTGCAGCAATGAACAAAGCTTTCAAATACAACCGACTTTCCAAAGATGATGCCGCTTTACTACTGGTAGATCATCAGGCGGGCCTTATTTCTCTAGTACAAGATTTCTCACCGAATGAATTTAAAAATAACGTGTTAGCACTGACGGCTTGCGGCAAATACTTTAACTTGCCAACCATTCTGACCACCAGTTTCGAAGATGGCCCGAATGGGCCGCTGGTTCCGGAAATCAAGGCGATGCATCCAACCGCACCCTATATTGCACGTCCGGGTAATATCAATGCCTGGGATAATGAAGATTTTGTCAACGCCGTCAGAAAAACTGGCCGCAAACAATTGATCATCGCCGGTGTGGTTACCGAAGTGTGTGTCGCTTTCCCCGCATTATCCGCGATCGAAGAAGGCTACGAAGTATTTGTAGTAACCGATGCACCGGCACTTTCGACGAGGTGACCCGCCACACGGCCTGGTTGCGCATGCAGGCAGCGGGCGTGCAATTGGTGAACTGGTTCGGCGTAGCTTGTGAACTGCATCGCGACTGGCGCAACGACATCGAAGGTTTGGGTACGTTATTCTCTAATCATTTACCCAACTACCGTAACCTGATGACAAGTTACTTTACCATCACCAAAAAATGAACGCTCTCTAAAACCGGCACGCGCGCCGCTGAACCTTCAGGAGGATCGTCCATGAACAATCTCAAAGCGCAACTGATCCTACGCAATGGCCAATTCGCGACGCTCGACCGCCGGAATCCGCAAGCAACAGCGGCCGCCATTGCCGATGGCCATTTCATCGCCGTGGGGAACGATCACGAGGTCATGCATTTTGCCGATAGCGCAACGCCAGTGATTGATCTTAATCGCCGCCGCGTCATCCCAGGATTGATCGATTCGCACTTGCACTTTATCCGTGGCGGACTCAACTACAATCTGGAGCTGCGCTGGGACGGCATCCCTTCGCTGACCGATGCCATGCGCCGCTTGAAGGAGCAAGTGACGCGCACACCCGCGCCGCAATGGGTGCGCATTGTCGGCGGTTTTACAGAAATGCAGTTTGCCGAGAAACGCTTGCCGACACTGGATGAAATCAACGCCGTAGCGCCGGATACTCCGGTCTTCATTTTGCATCTTTATGACCGTGCGCTGCTGAACCGTGCGGCATTGCGCGCCTGCGGCTATGATCGTGACACACCCAATCCGCCGGGCGGTTTGATTGCTAAGGATGACCATGGAGAACCAACCGGGCTGCTGTTGGCCGAACCCAATGCGCTGATCCTGTATTCCGCGCTCGCCCGGGGTCCGAAACTGCCGTACGACTATCAGATCAACTCAACCCGGCACTTTATGCGGGAAATGAATCGCTTGGGGATAACCAGCGTGATTGACGCCGGTGGCGGTTATCAGAATTATCCCGACGACTACAAAATCATCGAAGATCTGCATCAAGCGGGCGAACTGACTTTGCGCATAGCGTACAACCTGTTTACCCAAAAAGCCGGGGAAGAAATTACGGACTTCACTCAATGGGGCAAAATGCTGAAACCCGGGGACGGCGATGGCTATTACCGTCACAATGGCGCGGGCGAAATGCTGGTGTTTTCTGCAGCGGATTTTGAGGATTTTCGCATGCCGCGCCCGGATATGGCGCCACACATGGAAAATGACCTGGAAGCCGTGGTGCGCATTCTTGTCAGCAATCGCTGGCCATTTCGATTGCATGCCACCTACAATGAAACCATCTCACGCGCGCTCGATGTATTCGAGAAAGTAAATCGCGACATTCCTTTTGATGGCATTCATTGGTTTTTTGATCACGCAGAAACTGTCACCGACATCAATCTTGAACGTATCGCCAAACTGGGTGGCGGCATTGCCATCCAGCATCGCATGGCTTACCAGGGCGAACTTTTCGTGCAACGCTACGGACGTAAAGCCGCCGAACGCACACCACCCTATAAACGTATGCTGGAAATGGGGATCCATACCGGTGCCGGTACCGATGCCACTCGTGTCGCCAGTTACGACCCCTGGAATGCGCTCTATTGGCTTAATACCGGTAAAACTTTGGGCAACCTTCCGCTGTATCCGGCAGAAAATCTTGTCGATCGCGAAACTGCATTACGGCTTTATACACAGGCTAATACTTGGTTCTCGAACGAAGAAGGCATCAAAGGCCAGATCAAACCGGGCCAATACGCGGACCTCGCCGTGTTATCCGCAGATTTTTTCGGCATCCCGGAAGATGAAATCCGGCAGCTTGTCTCAGTACTCACCATAGTTGGCGGGCGTATTGTCTATGGTGACGGCGAATTCAGTGCGTTAGCTCCACCCCTTCCGCCAGCCATGCCGGATTGGTCACCCGTCAATCATTTTGACGGTTATTTTAAACCGGTAGCCAACGCCGCAGCATCACACCAAGCTGCACAATCAAACTGCGGCTGCGCATCCCGTTGCGCTGTGCACGGCCACGCCCATGGGCGTGCCTATCAAAACACAGTGGCTGTCAGCGATCAGCGCGGCTTCTGGGGTGCACTCGGCTGTTCGTGCTGGGCGATATAACCCCATTCTGCAACAAAACCTCCCGGCACGGACATGGAACAAGAACGGATGCATTCATCCGTTCTTTGCACCCATAAAATAGAAAACAACCTAGCGTTTTACCCGCGGAGCTTACCGGATACTTTGCGCCGGTACGCCACCATTCCTATCAAGCCCAAACCCGCCAATAACATGGCGTAGGTTTCCGGTTCGGGTACCGGAGACAGCAAAAAAGCGTGGCCATCGTTGATTCCCAAGAGTGGATTGATGGCGGTGCCGACAATCGCGCCGTGATCGTTGATACCAGCCGCTTCCTTTAGTACCCAGCCAGCGCTGACCAGGGCGGGATCCAGCAAATTGTTCAAATCGATCAGCGCGCTACCATCCCAGAACGTTGCATGCTGGGAGCCATCGGCCAACTCGCTCCAGCCTGCCATCGAAACGAGCAACTGCGATGGCTAGAATAGTTGTTTGATTGCCCGACAGACCGGTGGAATATTGACCGGACATGCGCACAATGGGGTGGCAGCAGATGAAAGCGAAGGTAGTCCGCAGTTATTGTTTGATGAGGTTGAATGAAATTCACTGGCCGCTGATATCGCATCAGGATTACCGCTATAGAGCGGACGAGAATTTCAACCGGATAGGATGATTATTCACACATTCGCTCCCCTACATTGTTATGCGGGCGTGTCAACGGCGTCAATGCGGCATATTGTCACAGAATTCCGTATCAATAACGGATACTGTCCACGTGGCAGCGTCCCATTTACAATCGGGTTATGCAGTTTCGAGGGATGAAACGAGGTTTATATTTCCGTGCATGGAAAACGAGCGGACTTGTGACTATACAGGCGACCGGATAGCCGGACTTTTAATCCGCTTGGCCGCATTCGAAACAGATTTCTAGATTATTTGGAGTCACCCAAGAAACAATTTATACGCGGGATTCTTGGTTTCATCCCAATAGTGGTAACCCAGTTGGTCAAGAAAAGCCCTGAAGCTGGATTTCTCTTCCGGCGGCACTTGGATGCCGATCAGCACGCGGCCATAGTCGGCGCCGTGGTTGCGGTAGTGAAACAGGCTGATATTCCAATTGTGGCTGAGGTTGTTGAGGAAGTTCATCAACGCGCCGGGACGATCGGGAAATTCGAAGCGGTAGATGATTTCATCCTTAACCGCCTGAGCCCGCCCGCCGACCAAGTGGCGCACATGCAGCTTGGCCATTTCGTTGTTGCTCATGTCTTCCGTGGCCAGCCCGCTTTGTTTTAACTCTTTGATCAATTGCTGCGTTTCTTCCTGATTGCGTACCGATACGCCGACAAATACATGCGCCACCTTGGGATCGGCATAGCGGTAATTGAATTCGGTAATACTTTTAGTGCCGAGTAAATTGCAGAATTTCTTGAAACTGCCGGGGTGCTCGGGAATCGCCACAGACATCACCGCCTCGCGCTGCTCACCGATTTCCGCGCGTTCGGAAATGTGACGCAAGCGATCGAAATTCATATTGGCACCGGACGCGATCGCGACCAGCGTTTTATGCAGGATTTTCTCGCGCGCGACATACGCTTTGATACCGGCAATCGACAGCGCGCCGGAAGGCTCCAGTATCGTGCGCGTATCTTCGAATACATCCTTGACTGCCGCGCAAATGGCGTCGGTATCGACCAGAATCACTTCGTCGACCAGTTCACGGCACAAGCGGAACGTTTCCTTGCCGACATGCCGCACCGCCACGCCATCGGCAAACAGCCCCACTTGCGCAAGCTTGACCCGGCGGCCGCTTTGCAGCGAGCGGTACATCGCATCGGCGTCGACCGGCTCGACGCCGATGATTTTGATTTTCGGATACAGCCGTTTCGCATACGCCGCAATGCCGGAGATCAGGCCACCGCCGCCGATTGGCACAAAAATGGCGTGAATCGGGCCGGTATGCTGGCGCAGAATTTCCATGCCGACCGTCCCCTGCCCGGCAATCACATCCGGATCGTCGTAAGGATGCACAAACGTGGCCTGCTCTTCCTTAGCCAGTTGTATCGCATGCTCATACGCATCGTTATACGAATCGCCATGCAAAGCCACCGTGGCGCCATGCCCCATGACAGCATTCACCTTGATTTGCGGCGTCGTCACCGGCATCACGATGGTGGCGGAACAATTGAGCCTTTTCGCCGCCAGTGCTACGCCTTGCGCATGATTCCCGGCGGAAGCGGCAATCACCCCGCGATTGCGGACTGCGGGTGTTAACTTGATCATTTTGTTATACGCGCCGCGCAACTTGAACGAAAAAACCTGCTGCAAATCTTCCCGCTTCAACAACACCTGATTATGGATACGCCCGGATAAATTGGCAGCAAGCTCCAACGGACTCTCGATCGCCACATCGTAAACCTGTGCGGTCAGTATTCTTTCAAGGTAATTGTTTCTCATGGTAGGAAGTAATTAAATCCGGGCGAATTTTTAATCAATAAACGCGACGGGATTTTAGCATGATCGAAGATAAGATAAGTTTTGTTACGGTTATGAAATAAGTTATATTTTAGAGATCAAAGTTACTTCTTTATTTAGAGAACAGGATACAGCCAATACTATGAGGAACATTAAGCTCTTGTTGGAAGATGTTTCGTGCCTGTATGGCGAGGAACAGAGCGACTTATTGTCCCCATGTATTAACTCGATTTTAGATCGACAATTCTACGTGCGCTTCCATTTTCAAGAAGGCATGAAACTACTCAAAGAATTTCTTCAAGATAGAGATGGTCCGCATGCCTTGATCAGGCTCGCTCTGCGTAAAGATCAGGACGAATCTAACGAGTTTTATCTCCGGCGCAAACAAGCTAAGGCACATATGGTCGCATGCATGCAAAGTATGCACACTTTGTCTGATACACTTGCCCACGTTGTCTATTTCTCGACTGGTCAGAATCTCGATACAAAGACATGCCTGGAATCTAAAAAAGTATTGATGTTCTCGGTTCAAAAAGCATTGAAACTAGACCCGACCAAGGCTGAGATTGAAGGCTTACTGAAGCAATTGACTGAGCATGTCGATTACCGATATCTTGCTGACATTGTCAATCACTCCAAGCATAGGAGAATCATCGGGACGCCGTTTTCCGTTAGCATGATTGAAGATGCCGATCAACCACCTTATGGATTGCAATTAGAGGCCTTTGAGCACGAGGGGAGAACCCATTCGTCGAAATGGCTAGAGCCTTTTCTCGAAAGGGAATACAAGCGCCAAGCCGATTTAATTATTCAAATCGGCGAAAAATTAAACCGCTGGGTGAAAAACAAACGCACTCTAGCAGACCTATGATCCCAACAAATCCCTCCCCCAAACTTCCAATTCATCCATTACTCGCAGCATATCCGCATCCGTTTTATGTGTCTCACGCAATAACAGAATCTGCGCGGAAGATTCAGCAAAAGTAAGACTCCCGCCACTACCTTGCGTCAGACGCTGCACACGCATTTGCTCCCATCGTTCCATTTCATCCGGCGTCAACGTTTCCGGCCAGTTGCGGGCGCGGTAGCGGAACAGCAGCTCGGGCAAGCGCTGGTCATGAAAATCAAAGCGCATTTTGGCCAATTGTTTTGGTGAAGCGCGCCGGATCTGGGCTAATGATGCGGCATCGGCACTGCCCAGAAAGCCGTCATACAAGGCCACATCCACATCGCCGGACGGCTCAAATGTATGGCTGGTGTACGCGGTTGCGACACGCTGAAAGAAATCGGGATGGGCACAGAGTTTTTGCCAGTGGCGGTAACATGTGTCCAGATCGAGCGCGATGCGTTCGGCGGCTTCATGATCGAGTGTATTGCGCGGTGCCAGCGCTGGGCATTTGTTGATTTTCACCGACTTGACCGGCAACCGCTGCATGCCTTCCGGCAAATCATCGTTGCGGGTAAATAGCAATTGCGTCAGTTCTTCCGTGCTCAACGGCAAAAACATGTCCGGATCGTGGCGCAAATCGTAGACCAGCACGCTGTTGTTGTTTCCCGGTTCCGTGATGAGCGGCATGACCAGCGAGGTGCAGCCGGTTTTGGCCGGGTACATGCGCGTTGTGTGCAACACCGGATTGTGTGTGATCAGATCAAGCTGCGCTGCCGCCTTGCGTTTATCGCGTAGTTGCAACAGCCAATCGTACAGGCGCGGTTGCTGCGTGCGCAGCAGGCGTGCCAAAGCAATGGTGGCGCGCACATCGGACAAAGCATCGTGCGCGGATTCGTGCGTGATGCCGTTGGCGGCTACCAAATGTTCCAGCTTGAAACTCGGCTGACCTTCTTCATGCTGCGGCCAGACGATGCCATTCGGGCGCAGCGCGCACGTCATGCGCACCAGATCGATGATGTCCCAGCGCGAATTGCCTTGCTGCCATTCGCGCGCATACGGATCATAAAAATTGCGATACAGCGTGAAGCGCGTGACTTCATCGTCAAACCGCAGCGAGTTGTACCCAACACCGCAGGTATTCGGTTGCGCAAACTCGGCATGAATGCGCGCTATGAACTCGGGCTCCAACAGTCCACGCTCATCGGCAAGCTGCGGCGTAATTCCGGTGAGCAAGCAAGCTTCCGGATGTGGTAGATAATCGCGCGCCGGTTTGCAATAAATTACCAATGGCTCACCGATTTCGTTCAGCGCTTCATCGGTACGCACGCCAGCAAATTGCGCGGGCCGGTCGCGCCTGGGATCGGCGCCGAAAGTTTCATAGTCATGCCAGTAAAATGTGGTAGCCATGGGTATGGGTGGATTTAGATGATGGTGCCGGTAAAAAACTGGTTCGTTGCGCAATTATAGTGGTATCTTACGCAAAAATTTTCAAACCCAATCACAAGGATGGCACAACATGGCAACAAAACTCATCAGTTCAGGTTCTACATTTGAGAAGGAAATCGGTTATTCGCGCGCTGTGGTCGCAGATAACTGGATACTGGTATCTGGCACGACTGGTTTCGATTACAGCAAGATGACCATTTCCGATGATTTACTGGAACAAGCGGAACAATGCTTCAAAAATATCGAGGCAGCATTGCAGCAAGCAGGGTCAAGCATGAAAGAGGTAGTGCGCGTTACGTATGTATTTCCCAAGGCAGAGGATTTTGAGAAATGCTGGCCGGTGATGCGCAAATACTTAGGCGATGTCAGGCCGTCGGCGATGATGCTGGCTGCCGGATTATCCGATCCGCGTATGAAAATCGAAATTCAGGTAACGGCGTATCGCAGCACCGGAGCTTAATGATATTTATATTTCTTGATCGAGAAAAATAAAAAGGAGCTCTCGAATGAACGAGCGCTCCTTTTTGCAGCTTATTTCGGATTAAACGTTTTGTTGTCTGCGGCGAGCGGCAAAACCCAGCAATCCTAAACCAGCGATCAACATGGCATAGGTTTCAGGTTCCGGAACAGCACCGATGACGAGATCCTGATTAAGAGTCCAATCTTGTTGCACCAGATTTGCTGTACCGAAAGAACCATCGCTGAAGAAAACGCTAACGCTTGCATGAGCCAAACTGCTTGGACCGCCGAGTATAGAGCCGGTCACAGCCGGTGGCGCTACGGTTTCAATCAAATCGATATCCAAACCGCTGAAATTAAAATTGGCACCGCTGCCGACAGTCAGACCACCCCATGTTTCAGTTGAGTACCAGTTACCGGTCAGGAAATTTGAATGTGCGCCTGTGCTGCCATTGATTTCCCAAATCGCAATACCATCGGCCTGAGTACCCAGATCGTAAACGACTTGGACAATGTCAATGCCCGCACTCGACGTATTGGTCACCGTTCCGGATTGAATAAAATCACCGCCATTCAGATGAATCGTGGCAGTACCTAATGACATCGCGTTATTTGAAAATAAGGCTGCCATTGCAACAAAAGCTAAGTGATGTAATTTCATTTTTATGATCCCCATATTTATATTAAGCAGTAAACAATGAACCTTACCCAAGCACATAAGACACTTCATTAAATACTGGTTGTCTTTTAGTTTCCACGACGTGTAGCAAAATCGGGCAGCTCCGGATCCGTTCACTCTCGTAATGAATTAAATCGCAGAAAACACAGAAGAAATTATTTCTTTCAATATCTTACAAATAAATCCCTTCTTCCTGTGTATATTCGCATACACACCGATAGACTAACTCCTCACACCACTTAGGGAAATGGGAAATCACTACCTTTTTCCCAGTACAGCTGTTCTATATTCCATTTCCAGAAATTAGTACAACCATACTAAATATCAATCCATTCCAAATCCGGATGAGTTGGCTGGCGCGCCGGATTGCGGTGCAAACGGTGAAGCATTACCCGCTGACGAGGATCGCGAGGAAGGTGAAGCTGCGCCTGAGGAAGATTGCGGCGCAAAAGGGGAATTTGACGGCGAAGCTCCCGGTGCCGTATTCGGTCTGGATTGAGTGGATGCCGGCTTCGACGCGCTACTGCCCTCCCCGGGTTTATAAATAAATTTCCAATCCCGGTAAGTTAACGCTTCTGAGAATTTAGCGTATTGCTCGGGAAATTTATCTTTCTTGATGGGTTTCTTTTCCGATAGGCTGTATACGCCGGTGATTCTCTTAGTGAGATTGGAACCTATACCCGGACTGCTGCCCGGCGCCGCATTGTTCGATGCTTGATTGGGTGTTGTGCTGCCGGATGTCTGGCCAGTATTGGGTGTCAAGCTATTACCCGAGGGCTGGTTACTGCTCGATGCTTGATTACTCCCCGCTACTGCATTATTCCCCGGCGTTGTATTCTGACTAGCTGCCGGGCTGTTACCGGACACTGTATTACCGCCGGGCGGAGGTTCTTCAATGATGCCCCACTCCGTTGTATTAGTAATCGGGTCGATATAGATTTTACGCAAATGCCGCTTAGTAGCCGCTGCACGTTTATCCTCAATCAACTCCTCTAAAGTTTCCGGAAATTGTTTAGTGCCAGTGTTGTAGTAGGACATAATCGCTTTGCGGAATTGCTCGCCCACATAAAGCAATTCGGCTTCTTTCTCGCGCTGCGCTTTTGCCTGCCATACTTGACCCGCTCCGGCCATGACAACGCCCGCTAGAACGACCGAGAACAAGGCCCAAAGATAAACAAAGCCGCTTTCCCGCCGTGGCATATCATGTGCACCGCAAGAATCCGAGCAAACCCCGGTCATTTACCATTCTTGATAGTACGAGCCATCCAGCGCTCTCCCCGAGTAGCCGCTATAAACATCATAGACACCTGATTCCGTCTCGTTCTTGGGAGGAACCTCGATCCAGGTTTTATCGCTTTCGGTGAAGGGATCTTTCGGCACGTTGCGCATATAGCGTTTGTCGACCAGCTCCGCCAAATCAATGGGATATTTACCAAAGTCAGAATAGAATTGATCGATGGCATTGCGCATAATACCCAAGTCCTGCCGCAACACCGCTTCTTTGGCTTTATCGATAGAATTAAAATACTTCGGCGCGACAATACTTAACAACGTCGCGATAATCGCCATAACCACCAGCAGTTCGATTAAGGTAAACCCTCTGAATTTGAGGGTTCCGGACAGGTTCATCATCACCACTCCCGGTAAGGAATGCCGTTCAGACCTATGGCTTCCGAACGTGAATGCACATCAAAAACATCGTCGCCTTCCTTGGGACTATCCCAGGGACTCTCATAACTACGCTTCCCCCAAGTATCCGCAGCCGGAGTCGCCGAAACACCGGCGACATCCAGTTCGACAAACAGTGGGTCAGGGGGCAAGCGGCGCAGGAAATAAATAATCTTCTTATCCGGACTCTTGATATCCGGCACGCCCATGAATAATTCCTCCAGCCGGGGTGGATAACCCGATTCATCGGCCTTCTTGGTGATACGCCCCTCATCCGAAGCCTGCTTGTAAGCATCGATGGCCGTTCGAATCTGACGCAATGCAACGCGTAACTCTTGCTCCTTCTCGCGTTTCACCATCAGCTCCCGCAATGGCAACGCGGCTGTCGCCAAAATGGCCATGATCGCCACCACGATCATTAATTCAATCAGCGTAAATCCTCTGTGCTTCACGGAAACTCTGGATGCAGCCATAAGCGGATTATTTAATATTGACACTGACTGGCGGCGGCGGTGTCACTTCGACCGCCTGACCATTTTCCATATCTTCCGCGTTTACATTTTGGATATTGATTTCTGTGGTACCCGGGTTTGCTGCGATCACCTTGAAGCGAAGCTGCGCCGCCAGACCGGAAGCCTGATCCTTACCTAATTTGATAGTACGCGTCCCGGATTTATCTCCGCCATCCAGCGCCTCCAATGCGCTGGCTTCATAACTCAATACTAAGTCGGAATTAACTGTCGCTTTTGCGCCAACCAATCGCACACTGACAGAAAATTCTTTACCCAGCCCCACATTGGTGGGTGATTGCAGGGTAAGCGAAGGTACTCCGGATGCGGAAGCTGCAACACTGGCAAATGGATTCGGTGGTGGTTCCTGACCTTCTGCTGGCGGAGAAAAAGCATCCTGAATCGCAGCCGCAACACCGCGGCCCGATCCAGCCGGTGCGACAGACAGGGATTTCGCCGCTGTTCTCTCAATGGTAACGGGTAATTTGCCCGCTTCGCTGGCGGTACCGAAGTGATATTCGCTTTCTAAGTTAGTCGGTCTGGGAATATTGCGAACAATACGAGGAGTAATCAGTAAAATCACTTCATTCTTTGTTCTTTCAATATCTTGATTGGAAGTCAATCGATCTAGTCCTGGAATATTGATCAATCCTGCAAGACCTTTAGCAGCTTTTCTTTCTCGATTATCGAGAAGACCTGCAATGACTTGCGTTTCGCCATCTTTTAAAGTGAGAAGAGTCTCGGCATTTCTCGTTCCGACCCGAGGAGCCGTTGCACCTTGCGCATTTGCAATCGTGCCGAGTAGAGAGCTTACTTCCAAAGTAACTTTTAAGGTGACATCGTCATTCAATCCGATACGAGGCTCAACATCAAGTTTGACCCCTAAATCGATAAACGTCGGCGTTGAGGTAACGACACCCCCAGCGACACCAGGTTGAACATTTGCGGTGAAGAAGGGTTCTTTTGTACCAACATGAATCTTTGCTTTTTCTTTGTTATTAACCCGGATTCTGGGGTTTGCCAATATATCCCCTGCTGAAAAGTTTTGCAGAAAATCAATTTTTGCTTGGCTAGTAGCCATGCCAAAACTTTTAAGGCCCTCAAAACCAAAATTACTGATTAGAGCAGCAGCCGGCGTAGGAGTAGCAGCTGTAGCCCAATTGAATTGAACTGATTGGGGGAAATTTGGCCCCAATAAGAAAGTATTGGTGCGCGTTACATCAAGAATGGTAACTTCCAGCATGACTTCGGGTTCCGCGTAATCATTCAAGCTGATCAACCGCTCAGTCAACCGTATGGCTTCGAGCGTATCGCGCATAATGAATAGGTTAAGTTGCTCGTTAACATAAATATCCTTCGCTTTAACGATGCCTCTGACCATCGCCACCATTTGCTTGACGTCGGTATGCGCAATCTGAAAACTGCGCACGACCAGTTCCTGATAATCTTTCTGCTTAGCCGGCGTATTGGGGTAGAGCAGTAACGAATTGTTGTTCAGTACCTTGTACGCTAGTTGATTCGTCGTCAGAATCAATTTGAGAATATCTTCAATGGTGTTACTGCGCACAAAAATGGAAATCTTAGTGTCTTGACGAATGTCTTTGTCAAACACGAAATTAATCCCGGCAGTTCGTGACATGAGCTCAAAGACTGATTTGAGATCAGTATCTTTGAATTCCATCGTGACTGTTTTTTTGAATGCGGATTCTAATGCGAGATGGGTAACTTCAGGGCGCGATAGATTTAAATTGATTTCCGAAATCAACTGACGTGCATGCGATTGCTGCGGATTCTCTTGCAACACCGCACGCACCAGTGTTTCAGCCTTTGAAGTTTCTCCATTTCTTAACAGCTCTTTCGCTGTATCCACTTTAGCAATATGTTGACGATCTAATGCTATGGATTCTAAGCCTTCTTTAGCTCTCTCATTGAATGGAAATAAACTGAGGACACGTTGAAAGGCTTCGGTTGCGCGATCCAATTGTCCAGAAAAACGCAAATTTTCTGCTTCAAAAAGAAGCTTACCAGTAACTTCTTCCCGTAAGCGCAAAACTACCGTTTGAATATCTCTGTTTTCAGGTTCCTCGCGCCGCGCCTGTTCTAATCTTGCAAGTCCGCTCTCAAATTGACCTTGCGCAATCAGTTTCTGCCCATCGTCAAATGCGATATTCCTAGTGCCGAATGTTCTGTTATTGATTGCGCACCCGGCAATCGATACGAGCAAAATGATGAGGACAATGATTCTCCAGCTTTTCATCGGAACGTTCCTGCGATTTTATTGTTAATAGTGAGCGTCTGCTTTATGTTGAGCGGTAGATAAGTGACGTCAATTGTACTGTCGTTGATCGAATCCAGCCGGTATTTGTCATTAATTTTTCCGCCGATCTTGGTAATAAAATTTTCTCCCGATTGTGACAGAAAAACCCAAGTTTCGTCGTCCGTAATAGCCTTGCCGCTATATTTGAACTGTAGCGGCGGCGCTGTGGGCGTGGGAGGAGGCGCGGCTTTTTTTATTTGCTCAGCCAGCACAGCTTGCTGCTCGAAGCTGACTGGCGGTTGTTTAGGCGTCCATGTCGTGGATGCAAACAATTCTCCCGCCAGAGGATTGAATTTCCGCTGTCCAAGTTTACCGATATCCAGTAGCTCCGCGCTGCTTTCTTGATTTTTTGCCCGGTCTCTGCTCGTGCTCGCTGTCTTTACCGGCTGCACGGTTTCTACGATATCCGTCGATATCTCTTCCTCTTCAACCAGCATCACAGCGACTAATGTGGCCAGCAATGCGCCGCCGATCATCAATTTCCGCTTTTTTTCAGCTTGATCCATGGCGCTTATTTGTTCAAGTAAAGGTTAATTTCAAGGCGAACTTCAAGCTTGTCGGAAGTTATATTTTCCCGTTTGAGCGCAACCGCGGAAATAGCCATGGCAGGAACCTTGTCCAGCGCTTCCGCCATAAAAGCGCGAATTTGCGGATAACGGCCTTTTACCGGCAATATCATCTCGTAACGAGCCAAACGCGCGTCATTCTCATTCATCAAGCGATATTCACTGCTGCTCAGATCAACGCCATGCTTTTTAGCCAATTGCACCAACTCACGAATCCAGAAAGGCGATGAGTCGATACGCGGGAAGAAATCATAAAATACTTGCAATGCCTGATCACTACTCAATTTTTTCCCGCCTTCCATTTCTCCCGGCGACTGCTTCGCTAACTCTTGCAATTGCAGCGTTTCAGCGCGTTCCTTCAGCTTTTGCAGATCGGAGTCTTGCGGCAAAACCGCCGAAAAGAAATAAATACCGGCAACAACAATCAGGCCTAGGCCGATTTTTCCAATCGTGCCGAGACGGCCTGCCTGCCAGCGCAGTTGCAGCATCAGCCGGTTTAATTGTGTTTGGATTGTTCCGGTCTTCAAGAAACTTGCATCCATGCAGCAGTCAGGAGAAAAATAATGGGGCGGTGCGGATTATCTTGTTTAACTTTGTAGTTTAACAAATGCACATTTTCAAAAATCAGCTCACGTTCGAGCGCTTCGACAAAATCGAGCAGTTCGGACATACTCTTCGCTTCACCGCTGAGACGCAGTGTCCGGCTGGCTACATTCGGCTGCAAGGATAATAAGGCGATTTCTTCCGTTGCCGCATGTTCGATGGCGTCGAATAAAGTCTCCCAAGGCAAATTGATCTGATCCAGTATTGCATTGGCTTGCGTGATTTCCTTGCGGATTTCCTGGCTGAATTCTTTTATCCGCGGGGTTGACCGTGTGCGCGGCGCAGCTTTCTGCTGCTGTTGTTTCTCCAGCCGCTCGACCCGGTTCGTCCAGTGATTCACTTCTTCAGTAACCTGGCGGAATTGCAGAAGCACAACGGCAAGCACGAGCAATCCGATCAGCAGAATGGAAAAATCGATATGCGGAACGGATTGTCCGCGATCCGGGAACTTGAGTCTTAAGCGTGGCATCGATTTACCCCGTCACCATCAACCGCCTCGGATGGGTAATGCGGCAATACCGGTATTTTATCAACCGGCATCGGCATAATGTACCATCCGCACTGTTCCGGCAGCGTCAAACCGGCCTGTTCCGGCGCAAACACATGAACCCGTTCAAGCGCTTCCTTACTTCCGGTCAAGATGGCTTCCTGATCCAGTGCCGCGAGCAACTCAGCCGCGGCATTGTGCAAAATGCGCTGATTGCGAATGCTGTGCCAGCTTCCATTGATCAGCACAGCAAGGCAAATACGTCCGGCTTCAATGACCGCAAAATAGGTTTTATCACCATCCAGCAATTTTTGCCAGCGATCATAAACAGACGCAAAATAAGGCTCGATCTCTTTAAGTGTGCAGCGGCACCGCGCCGCCATTTCTTCCAGTTGCACCATCAAATCACGCGGAATCGCGGCGCACACCGCGCCGCTCAACGGTGTCCATTCGCTCACACTCAACACCCACGAATTAACCCGTTCTGCATACACTTCGCGCATACGAAAAGCGGCATAGGCATTCACCTCTTCCGGCGTTGCGATTTCCGCTTGCGGCAGCAGGGCGACATACCGTACGAAATGATTGGATAGCGTGACGCTCAATTCCGCTCCAGGCTCATCAATCAAGTGTTTTTCCAACTGCTGCAAAGCAGCCTGCCAAACCGGGGCATCCTGCGCAGGCTCGCACCACACGGTAACCTTGGCTGCCTGTACCGGTTTGAAACCGCGCGTTGCACGCACCAGATCAATTCGTCCGGGCGCCAGGAAGACCTGCAGCTGATTACGCCACAATGGTGACACGATTGGCCTCCTCTAAACTGGTTAATCCTTGCTTGACCATATCCAAAGCGGCCTCCCGCAGGAATCGGGTGCCATTGTTCCTGGCTGCTTCCTTGATACGGCGTATCGGCTCCTGCGCTACGATCAGTTCACGAATCTCATCGTTCAGAATCAGAATCTCGGCAATTGCATTTCTTCCCCGGTAACCGCTGCCACGGCACTGGCCGCAACCTCGTCCACTACGAAACTTGAATTGATCCGCTTCGTCGATGGGAATTCCGGATTCTTCGATCAGCTTATCATCCGGGCGCTCATCGACCGAGCAGTGCGGACATAACAAACGCACCAGCCGTTGCGCGGCGATTCCGTTCAGCGCGGACACGAAACTGTAAGGATCCACGCCCATATGAGAAAACCGTCCGATGACATCAAATACGTTATTGGCATGCACGGTGGTAAAAACCAAGTGGCCGGTCAGCGCAGCCTGAATAGCGATCTGCGCCGTTTCAGAATCACGAATCTCGCCTACCATGATTTTATCGGGATCGTGCCGCAGGATTGAGCGCAGCCCGCGCGCAAACGTTAGTCCTTTTTTCTCATTCACCGGGATTTGCAGCACACCCGGAAGCTGATACTCGATCGGGTCTTCGATGGTAATAATTTTATCGCTGCCTTTATTCACTTCGGAAATCGCGGCGTAGAGCGATGTCGTTTTACCGCTTCCGGTCGGACCGGTAACCAGCAGCATGCCATACGGTTCCGAACTCAGGCGGCGGATACTGGCAATCGCCGTCTGATTAAAACCCAATTGGTTTAACGTCAGTCCTTCAATATGATCGGATAGCGCCTGCCGGTCAAGAATCCGCAAGACCGCATCCTCGCCAAAAATGCTCGGCATGATGGAAACCCGGAAATCGATCTCCCGCCCTTGGATGGAAACTTTAAAACGGCCATCCTGCGGCACGCGGCGTTCGGCAATATCCAGCTCAGACATCACCTTAATCCGGGAAATCACTTGCTCGGCCAAGTCCGCGCCTTGTATCACGCCGATCGAACTTAGCACGCCATCGATGCGGTATTTTATCGACAGTGCGCCTGCCGTCATTTCCAAATGAATATCGCTGGCCTGCGATTTATGTGCGTCATACAAGGTGGAATGTACCAAGCGCACCACCTGGCTGGTACCTTCGTTGATACTTTTTAACGATAAATCCTCAACACCGCTTTGTATTTTATCCAGCTCTGTGGAAGGCAGCACTTGATCCATGGCGCGCATGGTTTTTTCCTGCTGGGCAAAAAAAGCGCTCAAATCTGCGGGATGCACCAAATACCATTCAGCGGCGACAGCAAAGCGTTCTTCCGCCCATGCCCGTAATTTTGTTGAAAATGGATTACTGACTGCCAGCAGAAAGTCTTGTTCGCGGCGAAATAACACACATTCATGCATCATGGCTTCGGCAAACGAGAGCACGTCAAAAGCGGGGCTGAGTGCGTGAATCGTTTTCATGTCCAATACCGGCATATGTAAAAGCTGGCCAAGCT
Source organism: Proteobacteria bacterium ST_bin16 (assembly GCA_002083595.1). Taxonomy (GTDB): domain Bacteria; phylum Pseudomonadota; class Gammaproteobacteria; order Burkholderiales; family Nitrosomonadaceae; genus Nitrosomonas. Next base: position 46,639 of record MSXT01000020.1, read on the forward strand.
GCTGCATGAGTTCATCGGGCGCATAACCGCCTTTTTCTTCCAGAACCTGAATAACGGACACATTCTGTTCCAGCGCTTTTTGCTGCGCATCGGCCAGATGGTTGATCTCCATCAGCGGCTTGCTTACGGATTGCACCTGCACTTCGATCAATTGATACTTCCCGCCAATTCAAATATAGGCATATACATGAGAATAATAATCCCGCCAATCACAATGCCGATGACCGCCATCAGCAATGGCTCTATCAATTTGGTTGTCCATTCGACCCAACGCGCAATTTCCTCATCGTGAAAATTACCGATCCGTTCCATCATATCGCCCATTAACCCCGTTCTCTCGCCCACGCGAAGCATGCGATTGCCCACTGCCGTTGTCAGTCCCTCCAATTCCATCGCGCTGGAAATCGTTTTGCCTTCGCGGATATGCTTGGCCGCGGCTGCAACTTTGGGGCGGAAATGCGCTTGCAATAAACCGCTGACCATGTCCAGCGCTTGCGTGATGGGAATACCGCCGCGCAGCAGCATACCCAACGTCTTGTAGAAGCGCGCCAGCTGATACACGCGCATGCGCTCGCCGATCGCCGGAATGCGCCACAGGAGCTGCATGACGCTGGCACGAAAGGTTGACCGGCTAACTGTATACCCTGTCGCAATCAACAGCGCCAGCGCAGCAATGGCCAATTCCCAGCCGCGTTCATGAACGAATTGGCCCCATTTAATCAGTAACAACGAAAGCCAGGGCAAATCGCTGCCCATATCATCATAAATCGCGCTGAATTTAGGTACCACAAAAACCATCAGAAAAATCGATACCAGAAAACCGATCACCAATAACAGCACCGGATAAATCGACGCACCAACGAGTTTTTTGCGCACAAACTCCATCTGTGTCTGGTAGGTAATAAAACGGGTCAGCGCTTCCGCAAGATCGCCAGTCCGTTCGCTAGCGCGGACCGTGGCGATATAGAGCGGCGGAAATGCTTGCGGAAATTCTTGCAGCGCTTGTGAGAATGTCACACCCTCATACAATCTATCGAGGATATTCTGGATAATTTTGCGGTTACCGCCATCCTGTTCTTTTTCGAGCAGCGTTTCGATGCTTTCAACCAAACTTAAACCGGCAATCTGCAATGACAACAATTCCTGGCTGAAGTGAACCAACGGAAAATGGCTCTTCGCTTTCAGCGAAAAACCCGAGAAGCTGCGCCGTATGCTTAGAACCATACCGCCTTGTTCAACCACTTGGCGGCGAGCTTCCTCCTCGCTGTTCGCTTCCAGCTCAAGATGCACGGTACCTTGCCCGGACATCACGGCTTTCACTTCATAACGCATGCGCGGAATTTACCAGTTGGTAATATCAGCCGCTTCGCCTTCACCACCAGGTTGCCCGTCCTTGCCGTAAGAGAGCAAATCAAACTCGGCGCGTTCACCCGGATATTTGTATACATAAGGGCGGCCCCAGGGATCGGCTGGCGGTAACTTGGATAGGTAAGGCCCTTGCCAACGCGCTTCATTATTGGGACGAGTAACCAGCGCGGTCAAACCTTGTTCCGTGCCCGGATAGCTACCCACATCCAAGCGGTATTGATGCAACGACTTTTCCAGTGCATCGATTTGCGCTTGCGCCATTTTTATTTCCGATTTGCCGACCTGCGAAAAGTACTTAGGCCCTACATAAGCAGCCAGTAAACCGATGATAACCATGACCACGAGTAATTCAAGCAGTGTAAAACCGCGCACTGCTTTTGCCTTTTGTTGCTCAACCAATTGCACCATATTTGTCCTCTAACAAAAAATACCGATCTCTAATGGATTAGCTTATCAATTCAGTTTCAAATCTTGTATGGTAAGTTGCCCTTATGACAGGGTCAAGACGGAATATCACACCTGTACTGCGGAATTCCGGCAATTCAGCAGCCTTAGCGCCGGAGAATCGCCCACCACCGGCCGATATTGAGCAAAGCCATGAGCGAAGCGGATACATAAGTCCACGCTGCGGCACGCAGAATCCTGCGTGCATGCGGCTCGTCACCTTGAATGAGATACTTGCCTTGCTCCAGCATGGGTAACGCCCGGGCGAAACTGGCATGCAATTCCATCGGCAGCGTCACCATATGCACGACTACTGCGCTCCCCAACGTCAACAAGCCACCAGCGAGAAACAGAGCGCCCGCTACCGGCGCACGCAGACCCACTGCAACAATTGGTGCGATCATCAAAATCACCGCGCCCAACTTTTCCGCCGGAGCGGCTATTTGCACCAAGCGTGTCCGCCATTTTAGCGGCAAGTAGCCATCACGATCCTGAATGGCGTGCCCGACTTCATGCGCCGCAACCGTAATCGCCGTGAGCGATTTGCCATTAAATTTATCCGCAGTCAGACGCACTGCTTTTTCGATCGGATCATAGTGATCGCCCTGTTCCGTCACTTCGACCTTTACCGTCTGCAAATTGGCCCAATCGAGCAAAATACGCGCCAGCTCGGCGCCGGTACCCGGATAACGATCTTCAGGATGGCTGTATTTCGCCAGGGTATGCTTAACCCAGTAAGACGGGCCCACAATGAGCGCAGCGATAACGATGACAAGTATTAAATAAAGCATAGACTTGAGATATCAGTACGAATAATTGGTTCCACACAAGACTTGCCCGTCATTTCACATCAATCCGGAAATATCTCTTGTTAATCAAGTATCAGGAGAATACTACTGAATTATACCGCTTGCTTCAAAGATAAACTCAGAAATAAAGTATCGCATTGAGTTGCTGAGACTACCGGTAAATCGATTATTTCGATTTACCGATCAGCACAATCAAATGGCGTCATTTATTTGATCAACCGGATCAAACCTATCGCCATCCCTCCTTTATTCAGCGTCTATCAATGGTTTTACGCCGGAACGAATGATCGATTCAGTCAATGTTGGAATACAAAGTTCAATAAACCGGTACGCATAGCTACGCAAATAATGATTACGCCGCACCGAAACAAACGTGGTATTCATTTCAAACAGGTATTCACTTTCAAGCTTGACTAATGTCTCATCTCTCCTGGGAGAAAATGCCACAGAAGCAATAATGCCGATACCCAATCCCAACTTTACGTAAGTTTTAATCACGTCAGCATCCAAAGCGGACATGGCGATATCCGGTATTAATCCTGCCTTGGCAAATACTTGATCGATACGGGACCGCCCGGTTAAACCTTGGTGGTAGGTAATTATCGGAAATTCAGCAATGGCTTCCAGCGTAAGCGGCTGTAGCGATTGCAACGGGTGCCCCGCAGGAACGATGACGGTATGCTGCCACGTATAATAGGGAAAAGACACTAAATCAGCCGCATTTTCCAATGCTTCCGTCGCTATGCCGATATCGGCCTCGCCGTTGATCAGCATTGATAATATCTCCCCCGGCCTGGATTCATGAAGTATCAGCTGAACTTTGGGAAATATTTTCTTGAACTCTGTCACCACGGGCGGTAACGCATATTGTGCTTGCGTATGCGTAGTCGCGATAATTAATTGCCCTTGATCATAACTGCTAAATTGCTCGGCCAGACGTTTAATATTCTTAGTGTCGAATAAAATACGCTCGACAATTTTCACCAATTCCTTGCCCGGTTCCGTCAGGCCAATCAGCCGCTTACCTTTACGAATAAAGAGTTCAATATTCAATTCGTCTTCGAGATCCTTGATATGCTTGCTCACACCCGATTGTGATGTGAATAAAGCATTGGCTACCTCGGTCAGATTATAATTCTGCCGCACTGTTTCATTAATAATTCGAAGTTGTTGGAAATTCATTCCCTTTCTCTCAGCTAATTAATCATCGACATTCATGCGATTTCTGCGGTAAGCGGTTGCGTGCATCCCGGTCAATCATCTATACAGTCATCGAACAGGCCTGAACAAGACACTGCCGGATATTCTAACAAGGGCACGGAATACAAATACAAAGGCATGCCTCAGCATGCACTTGTTCATTTCTGCAAAATGAATCGAATGAGATTTATTCGGCTACGACAGTCTTAAACCCACGGAAAAAGGATGAAAGTAAAATTGCCTGGCAAGATTCGCATCATACAGCAGGCGCCTGCGTTACCAGAGCGCCTGCCGAAATAACTTCAGCTTGATTACGGTGCAGGTGGTTCAACCAATTGCAATGGCGTGGTGGAATTACCGAAACGTGTTCCATGAGCGCGGAATGCATCCAGCGTTGCATTGCCGGTTTCGGGAAACTCGGCCGGATCAAGCACTGTGCCTGCTACGGTTGTAATCACCGCAGGATCTTTCGCTTTATTGATGAATGCGTTAGCCAGTGCGAGTTGGTCGCCGGTCACACTTTTGCGTAAGTTGACCGAAGCCTGGAAGAAATAATCGTACTGGCCTGAAATCGCCTGCTGCTTGTCGAAAGCAGTACCGGCCGGATTTGTAGCTCTTGCGCCATTAATGGCCACGAATCGCCATTTGCTTGTTACGGATGGCGCGTTTTCCAGGCCTAGAATACCAATTCCATAAGCGCCTTTGTTGAATACATTGTCGAGCGCACCGGGCACGTTGCCTGCGCTGGGTTCGGTACGCACGGCATATGCGGCAAAATTAACAATATCGCCAATACCGGCTTCGGCCCCTTGGTTTACCGGAGAAATAGCACCGCTAAACGCCGATCCACCCGGATTATTCAACATGTGCACGTGATCCGGCAAAATGTGCCCTTCTACAATCTTCGCTTCCTTATGTCCCGCAAGTTCGTGGAATATCTCGCCCAGATGCTTGCGCAACACCCCAAATATCCGCTTCTTACGTTTCTTCGGAATGAAGACCACATGGTACTTACAATCCCATCTTGTGTGAGTCAAACTCTGATACTCTTTCATCTTGAATCTCCTTCTCTTGGTCTAGATAGAAGATTTTCAATGACCGCCGTATAGGTCAAACCACTGTGAGTCCCCCGGCAAAGCCGGGGGCTTACCTCACTGAGTTATCAAGTTTATTCATATAAAAGACCCACACGGCCAAAGCGGCGGCAAACGAGATGAAACGCGAGTGCACGGAACTCAGCAACCGGTACCCATTCAACAATCCGCGCCGGTCATCAATAAAGTAGGATGAAGCGCATCCGGAGACTGCATCGCCCTACGTGTATAAAGCCGCTATAATCATGGAATACAAGCCCGGATGGCTATAAAATGATTAAAGATCATATGGATACCGGTTTAAGCAGCGCCGAAGCAACCGTCTTGCTCAAGCAGTACGGTGCAAACGAAATTAAACCCGTCAGGCAGCACAACATCCTTGTGCAGTTTCTTGCCCATTTCTACAATCCACTGGTATTGATACTGCTCG
>MSXT01000097.1 GCA_002083595.1 Proteobacteria bacterium ST_bin16
CCATTGATGATTCTGCCAAACGTAGGTTTGAACGAATGGGGTCATGCATTCTGGTTCATGGAAGAACTGTTCAGCGCACCGCTGCACTGGGGCTTTGTGATTCTGGGCTGGGCAGGTTTATTCTCGGGCGGTATTGCAGCACAAATCATCACCCGTTACTCGAACCTGACCGATGTGATCTGGAATGGCCAAAGTAAAGAAATTCTGAACAACCGGATCGTTCCTTGATCCAACCTGAGTACTAGGTAGTTAGTGCAACCTCTCCCGCGGCTCTGCTTAAAGTAGACTGCGGGAGTAAAAAACAAGCTGTAGTTCACCGGTGTGGGTCAAAAAGTAGAGGAGGTTTATATGATCAAACAAGTTATAAGAATATGGGCTTCAGCAGCGCTACTATCGGTAGCGCTTTATTCCGGCTTAGCGGCTGCGCATGGAAAAGTAAATTTGGAAGCCGATATTTGTATGCGCAATGTGTCCGGTAGTATGGTGCATCTGAGCACTTATCAGCCGCAATACGATCCGGAAGCTGAGTACTGCACTGAGATTCCTAAAGAAGGTGAAACGTTGTGGGTTCTGGATTTGGTCGATCAAGCGCTGCGTGACATGCCGATTGTCGTTAAAATCGTAAGAGGTACCGGGCAAGCTTTAAGCGATACCGTAACAACCCTGTATTCTACCAATCATTCAAATGGCACCATTAAAGGAGAATTCAATCTAGATCCAGGACAATATACGTTATTCGTTACGGGTGAAGGCGTGCCGCCGTTGCACTATGAATATCCATTGCGGATACAGGTAACCAATTATCAAGATCTGTTCTTGAAATCTATACCGTATATCATCACCTTTTTGTTGCTTGCATTCTTTACCGACAGGTTGTTGAAACGGCGCCAACTGGAGAGCTGATAGCAGCCTTTGTTATTACTCCGTTCGATAAAAAGCTTTAAACCATAGACGCACCGATTTTGTACTAAACCGGGAAGTCCGCCTTAGCAGCAATCACAGCACCATAGGGAGAAAAAAATCAGTGGCTTGTCAGGAGGTCGATGACAAGCCACTGATTATAAAAAGTGGCGCTAACGTGGAGGCGGTGGCGGCGGGTTGCCTGCCGGGGGTGGTGGAGGTATGAATTGATCGGATCGTGTAACCGGTTTCCTGTTCACGATATTTCCCCCCGATGGGTTAGCAGAAATTCTTCCGTCGACGGGAACACGATGCCCCATGGCGTACATGCACTGAACATAACTGTTGTCATAGCGCTGCTGGCTGGAATAGCCCGAAGCTGCCGCAGTATTTGATCCCAATAAACTGCCGAATAACAGACCGATCCCGGCACCTACCGCTGCGCCGTGACCGCCTCCCAATGCTGCACCGGCAGCGGCACCCAATCCGGCACCCAAAGTTGCGCTCTGCATACCGCTCATCCGTGATGCTTGCCGGGGTGTGTTGCCGTCGACTTGTTCGTACGCATACTGCTTGCATACCAATTCATCCGAACGAAACTGATCGAAGTTTTTTCCAGAACCTGGCAATGCCATTACGCTCGGGCCAGTTGGCAGATGAACGCAGGCGGTCAGCCAGACGGCCAGTGTGACGATCATTAAGTTTCTCAGGATTAACATGTTGTGCCTCATTACGTTAGGGTGCCGGTGATTGCGGAGCGACTGGTATCCAACCAGCCGGGCAATTTTTAACAGTGGGATAATAGCCTTCGGGATTCCGGCAGTAGTGCCAATACCCCGCTTGTGGTTGAGCTGCACTCGATTGTTCGCGCTGAATATAGACGGGCGGCGTTACCGATACTACCGGGCTGGGTGAGTACCGGTAACGAGGCGGGGCGAAGTAAGGCCCAGGGAAAGCATAAGAACCGTATGGATAGAAGCTAGGACCGTAGAAACCGGAATTGAATCCGCCGACATTGATGCCAAAATTGAAATGACCATGCCTGTGGCCGTGATCATGATGACCGTGTCCATGTCCTCCGCGCGCTAAAACGGCATCGTGTGCCGTCAGTGCCAGCAAACCAATCATCCAATATATCCAGCTGAGATTTTTCATATCCATATTTCGCACGTTCTTTTGGGGCATAGTATGGATTGCGAGCTGAATGAATCCTGAATACTCAAGATTCTTGTTGCCACGAGGAAGTCCGGAAAAACCGCACAGCTTATTTTCTCAAGTTGAACTACCCGCATCCGTAGAAATATCAGTTCTGATTGATAGAACTTCCTTTGAATAAACCGGGTGCTGCCGATTTCTCCCGCCTACGGATATGGTTACACAAAAAATTAAATGAGCATCCAGGATCGAGATTATTTCAACCGGAAACGTGATAAAGAAAAAACACAGTCTACGGAACAAAAGACCGTGGCAAGCCATTCTACGCAATGGCCGTGGAAAACTGTGATCCGGGATATTCTTTGCTGGACTGTTCTGGCGCTGACCTTGCTTACTGTCTTTCAGTATTTTCAATCGTTCAATCAGCCTTATGCCCAACCCGCGAGCAATCCCCTGGTTACGATCACCGGACCAACCGGCTGTGGAGCATTGCCGCAACACGGAGCTGCTTATCTGATCGATCCGTCGGTTATGAAACGCACCGATGTGCTGTATGCCGGATTGGAAATCCAAAATGACTACGATCATCCCTTGGTGGCGGTATTGTCGGATCCCGCAGGCGTTCAGCAGCAGCTCGCGCTATCGATCCATGCAGGCAATAATCTTCAGCTCAGCGTGCCGGTTGGAAAATACGGAATGCAAGTTCTGGTCGGATCGGATTGGTGTAATTTGGCAACGGGGTTTACCGACGGTGCTGCTGTTTCCGTTGCTGGTGGTATCTCAGTTGATGCAGGTTCCACGACATCAATGCAATTCAGTGGCTCCGGTCTGCGACCAATTCAATTGGTGCTCGCTTATAGCCAATCGCAACCGGTCAGTGTGCAGGAGGTTCAGCAACTTGCTGAGGTCATTGGTTCCGGAAAAATGGAACTGAAGCAGACACGGGATGGCCATTATTTCAGCTCGGGAACTGTCAACGGTGCTCCTGTGGTGTTTATGGTCGACACGGGCGCAACCGTTGTGTCAATTTCTGCCGGGATCGCGGCCCGGGCTGGCATCCGGGAATGCGCTCCGCGCCAGGTGCTAACCGCGAACGGTCAAGTCAACGCATGTGTTGCAACAGTAGCGGAAGTCACATTCGGAACGTTCCGGTTCACGCAGGTTGACGTGATGGTGATGCCCAATATGCCAGGAGATGCGTTGCTGGGCATGAATGTGCTGCGGAATTTCCGTATCGAACAAGCCGGTAAAGTCATGCGTATCTCCACGCTATAGAATGTTCAGATATTGCAGGCCGCCCTCACAGCGCGATATAAGATAGCCGCTGCCGAGTAGTTTCTATCCGATTAACCGGTTGGGATACTGGAGCAGAGTGTTAAGCTAGGCTGCAACATTTTTGTACAGTAAAATACGCTGCAACAGCGCTCCCGAGTCTGAATTTCAGAATTATCTGCTAAGCCGGATAACCGGTTGCAACCAACGGCGCAAGTGTTGTCAAAGTAACCATTACATTCCTATCGTAAAACCATGATTGAAATCATTGCTGCATTTGCCCGGTGGTCGCAACTGACCGCCAATTTGGTCCTATTTGGAAGCTGTGTTTTTCTCGCCATTATCTGGCAGCGTAAAGACATTCTTGAAACGCCCTGGATAACGCGGTTGGAGAAGATATTTCCATGGCTGGCGGGTGTGATCATCGCCGGACTCATCGGTATTTTGGCGACCACCGCCAGCGATGCCACCGGCGATGTCGCCAATGCATGGAATCCCGCTGTCTGGCTGGATGTCGTGCAACAAACGCAAATCGGTCATATCTGGGCGGCGCGTGCGCTGCTGGCTATACTGTTATTGGGTGCGGTACTAAAGATTCAGCCGGTTGACCGGGTGCGCGGGCACTATGCCGTGTGGGCGTTTCTGGCAGCGTTGCCAATCATTGCCGGTACTTTGATGAGCCATTCGAGCGCCGATGAAATGTCATTTACAGCCATCGCGCCGTATGCCATTCACATCCTGCTGGCGGGAATCTGGTTTGGCGCGTTACCGGCATTTTTGCTGATTTTGTTGAATCTGCGCAAGGAAATGGGTTTTACCGCGATGCAAACGGCCGTTGGCTACCTGAAAAAATTCTCCGCGATCGCTTTACCCGTCATGCTTTTGCTGATGATTACCGGCGTGATCGTCACAGACCGGCTGGTGGATGAAAAATACTACGCCTTGGTCGCCAGCACCTATGGCTGGCTGCTGAATTTCAAACTGACCATTCTGGCCATTATTCTGGTGATCGCCTACCAAGCGCGCAATCGCTGGTTACCGCTGCTGGAACGGAGCGAAAACGAACAAAGCCGTGACAGCACCGCGCATTTGACGCAATGGGTGCGCATCGAATTTATTCTGGCGCTTCTACTGGTGCTGTTTGCCACCATTTTGGCCAATACGCTACCCGCCAAGCATGCCATGATCGAAAACTGGCCGTATCCGTTCCGTTTTTCCATCAACGCGACCTGGGAAGACCCGGATGTGCAGGAGAAAGTGTGGTCCGGCTTGGCGTTATTTGGCGTGGCGCTTGGTACAGTCTGGCTGGGTGCCAGATTGCATTGGAGCCGGGCGGTGAAGATTCTGGTGCCGGGTGTGCTCGGGATCAGCTCGATGGCGCTGGCACTGCCGCCGCTGGCAGTGGAAGCATTCCCGGAAACCTATAAAAAACCGGCGGTACCGATCGACGCGATTTCCATTGTCACCGGTTCGCATTTATATGCGGAACATTGCGTGAGCTGTCATGGTCCGCAAGGCAAGGGCACCAAACCGGTCGCTGATCCCGATTTACGCGATCCCACCGACTTGCTGACTCAGCAACATACCGCGAAATACACCGTCGGCAATGTATTTCATCAGTTATCGCAGGGTATCCCGGGAACCGAAATGCCCGGATTCGCGGATAAATTATCCGAAGAAGACCGCTGGGATTTGATCAATTTTCTGCACGCCATGTCGCGCGGTTTCGATGCCCGCTTGCTCGGCAGCATGATCGTTCCCGAAACCCCTTCGATCGCATCGCCCGTGTTCAATTATTCCGCCAGTGATGGCTCCAGTGGCAATCTCAAGGATTTCCGTCTGCAAAAAAATGTGCTGATGGTGTTATTCGCCTGGCCACAAGCGAAAGAGCGCTTTTTCCAGCTGGCGGCATCTTATGATCGGATTCGTGATCTCAACACCGAAATACTGGCGGTGCCAATTCACCCGCTGACCGATGCGCAATTGCAGCAGATCACCGAAATCGCGCCATTCCCGATCGTCACCGAGGGCTGGCAGGAAATCAAGGATGCCTACTGGTGGTACCGGCGTGTCCGGGTCGTACCGGATCTATCGGGCAAAGGCATGTTCCCGCAACACATGGAATTCGTCACCGATCGCTTCGGCTACCTGCGTGCCCGCTGGGTAGCGCAGTTTGAAGGATTCGGCTGGCAAAATGTCGGTGCCTTGACGCTGCAATTGACACAACTCAATCAGGAAGGTGAAATCATGCCACCGCCGGGAGAGCATGCGCATTGATGATTAACCGGAGGTAAAGATGAACAATCCATGTGTACAAAATTCAAGGCGTGCGTGTTCGAGAACACGAGCCGGAATCTGGGGTATCGCAGCGATCTTCCTGATGACAGCACAAGGCCTTGCGGTTGCCACAGGCTCGCAAAAACATCCGTTGACGGCGATTGAAATTGCAGGTGTTTCGCTTACCACCCCTGCGGAAAAGATTCCTGACATTTTACAAACGCAAGGTTATACCCAAGTCAATTCTTCGCTGTATACCAAAAGCGAGCCCGCGCCCAACGGTCGCAGCACTGTTTATCGTGTCGAAATCGACGATACCGCAACTTCGCGCGAGCTGGGTTATTTCCGCAGCCTAACCGGCGGGCGCAACAAAAGCCCATCGTCGCGCGACGCCGCGATCCCCGATAGCGAAATCGCGATGGTGCGGCAACTGTACGACGTCGTGTGCAATGTTTCCGAAGATTTGCAAAGCGAACGCAAATGCCAGCCACCGCAACCCGCCAGCATGATGATCAACAACGGCATGATGCTGACCATCGATGCGAATCATTCGGTACTGCTGAAAGCGTCGGACTCGAGCACATCGGTGGTAGTTAAGGAAGTGGAGCGGGGCGGTGAACCGTTCCTGTGATTGCTCTAATTGTTGTAGCAATTTCATTGTGAATGGTTTTTGGTGGATGGCGCTGTGCTTATCCACCCTGCAAAACTCGTTTCACTTTTGATCAATGGATATTGCTCAAGTCATCGAATGGTTGGATCGGCATAAAAACGCCATTGCTTCCATTGGCCTAATAGCCAGTGGAATATGGGCTGTATGGGTTTGGAAGAAAAAACAAGACGGCAATTCATCGGCAGGAATCCAGAATCAGAATTCGCCAAATTCCGGTAAGCAAATTATCGCACCCGTTACGGTAAATGATCATGCGACGGTTAATCAGCAATTTGGCGATACCCATCATCATGGATTGAGTGTCGAGGATGCAATGAAACTGGCGGAGAAGCTGGCCGCTGAGAAAGGTGAGAAAGACACGCAACTCATCAAGTCGTTACAAGAAACCATTCAAGCACTGACCCAACAAAACGCTCAAAAATACGACATACAGCAGGCATTCGATCTGCTTGCTCAAGGCGATACAGCCCAGGCGGAAGCCATCTTTGCCGCTGTAGCCGCGGAAGCAAGAAAGACAGGTAAGGAAGCAAATCTCAAGGAAGCACAAGCACTGCGACATTTAGGTTCTCTGGCTTTCTTGCATGATACACAAAAAGCCTTCGCTGCTTATAAACGTAGCACCGAACTTGATCCGGACAATCTGGACGGCTGGAATAACCTCGGACACCTTTATCTAAGGATCGGTGAACTTGAAAAGGCCGAAAATACTTATAAGGCTATTTTGAGACTCTCGAAAAGCAATAAAGAAGGTCAAGCAGTAGCTTATGGCAACCTTGGACTTGTTTATCGGGTTTGCGGCGATCTGGAACGCGCTATCGAGTGCCATGAGAAATCGCTGGCGGTCAATCATGAACTTAAGCGCAAGGAAAGTATGGCCAACCAGTTGGGTAACCTTGGTAGCATTTACAGGATTCGCGGTGATCTGGAGTGCGCCATCGAATGCCATGAAAAAGCGTTGGCGATCGATAAGGAGCTGGGGAACAAGCATGGAATAGCTGCCAACTACAGTAATCTGGGGCTTGTTTACGGGATCCGTGGTGATCTGGAATGTGCTCTCGATTACTTTGAAAAATCCCTTGCCATCCATCGGGAACTGGGACACAAGGAAGGGATGGCTGCTAACTATGGAAATATAGGGAGTGTCTATGGGACTCGCGGCGATCTGGATCGTGCGATCGAGTGCTTTGGAAAATCGCTGACAATCGCACAAGGGCTAAAATATAAGGAAGGCATGGCTAATGCTTACGGTAATTTAGGCAGTGTCTACCAGATCTGTGGCGATTTGGAACATGCCATCGAATACCATGAAAAAGCGCTGGTGATCGAAAATGAGCTGGGAAACAAGGAAGGAATGGCCAATCAGTACGGTCAACTGGGCAGTGTCTATTGGGCTCGCGCTGATCGAGAGCGTGCTGCCGAATATTTTGAGCAATCGCTGGCGCTCGAAAAGGAGTTAGGACACAAGAAAGGTATCGCCAATCAATATGGCAACTTGGGTGGTGTCTACCGAATCTGCGGGGAGCTGGAGCGTGCCATCGAATACCATGAAAAAGCACTGGCACTCGAAAAGGAGCTGGAGCACAAGGAAGGCATGGCCAATCAGTATGGCAACTTGGGACTCGACTACCAAACCCGCGGCGAGATGGATCGCGCTGTCGAAAATTGGAAACAATCGCTGATACTATTTCAGCAACTGGACGCTAAAGACAGAATAGCTTCAATTCAATCCTTGATTGATGAAGCAGAGCAAAAGATTCTAATTAATTGAATCCGGTTCGATGTTTTTC